>NZ_QREH01000001.1:320064-640129 GCF_003386075.1 Citricoccus muralis | reverse complement strand
CCACTCCTGTCCACCCCGGCTCACCAGTTGGCCATCGCCACCAAGATCAGCGAGTACGTCCAAGCCGGACTTCCCGTCATCGTCAGCGACATGAAGGCCCAGGCCGCCTTCGTCCGGGACCATGCCATCGGCACCGTGTACGCGGCTGGGGACCCCACCGATCTCGCCGCGGCCATCCATCGGCTCCTGGAGGGGATCGAGGAATTCCGCCGGGCGGTCCACGAGGGAGAGGTCCGCACGCTACAGACCTGGGACCACGCCGAACAGGTCCTGATCCACACGTGGACGGGGCTGTGCGCGCCGCAGCAGCCGGCTCACGCTCCGGTTACTGCGCCGGCTACTGCGCCGGATGCTGACACTGGACTGGTGGAGAGCACACCGGGATCAGCGCTCGATCTGATCGGTGCCACCGATCGTGATGCGCTGGCTCAGGTCTGGGCTCGACACGCGGGCTCCGCGGTGACGCACACCGGGCTGGAACCCAGCGAGACGGCGGGCGACGCTGACCTTCCTGAGGTGCTCGCAACGTGGTCTGACATCAATCGTCATGCCGATGTGGTCCTCTACGCAGGTTGGATCTCCGCCGGCGGTGGAGACGACGGGCCCGTCTCCTCGGAGATGCGCTCCCTCTTGGCCCGCGGCAAGAAGGTGGGGATCTGGACGGGTTCGGCCCCCCTCGTCGATCCCCGCCTGCTCCTCAGCGCTCATCCAGACCATCCCCTGGCCCAGTGGACCACGGAGCAGCTCACGCGGTACCGCCGTCAGGTGCACCGTGGATCCCGCCCCCTGCTGGAGCTGCAGGACGTCGGCATCCCGATCTTCACCACGGACGCGGTGGCAGCCGAGCTCCTGACCGATGTGCACTGGGTCCCCTCGCCGCTGGTAGGCCCTCGGGCGTTCGCGGACGACCCGGCCACTACCCGGACGGAGGGCCTCCCGCCGCAGATCCTCATCATCCCGGCGCTTCGTTCCCCGCAGGAACTGACCTCACTGGACACCCTGGAAAGGACCGCGACGGCGGCCGGCTTCCGGGTGGCGCGTCCCCGTGCCAAGAGGTTCCAGCCCTCAGATGCCGTCTTCTCCGACATTGTCGTGGATACCATGTCGACGGGTGGGTACAGCGAGGCAGCGGCGTGGGCCTGGTCCGCCGCCCGCGTGGTCGTCGGCCGGGCCGGCACTCCGCCCTGCGGAATCGACCTCCCCGAGAGCCCCCTGGTGGCCGCAGCCCCGAGCAGCGTGGTCGAGACCGTGATGGACCTGGCCGAGGCGCACACCAGCAGACAGCGGGATGATGTCGACACCGCGGGCCGCGCCTTCGCGGAATCGGTCCACGACGGCCGGCTCACGGTGCAACGAATCATGACGGTGCTGGACGGTCAGAGGTAAGGCGGACGGGCCGGGCCCATCAGGTCTGGCCCCGACCAGGCCCGATCCTTCCAGGCCCGGTCCCGTCAGGACTGAGCGGCGAGGCCTTCACGCACGGTACGGACGCGGCGGTCCCAGGTTTCGCTCGTCCGTGTGTGGTCGAGCCCCGGGGCTCCGTCCGCCACGAGGTGCTCAATGCTCTCGCGGATCGACTCCGGGGTGCGCTCACAGCCCAGGCCGACACGGTTCTCCCGCACGAAATCCGCGATTCCCATGTCCTGATAGCACAGGACCGGGAACCCCCGCTCGATCATGCTCACGGTCTTATAGGGGAAACTGAACCGCGCGTAGTCGCTGTCCAGCAGCACGATCCCCAGGCACACCGCCGTTCGCGGTCGGTACAGGTCGAGCGGGACGGTCAGGATCCGCACCCGCTCCAGGCCCAGCAATCCATGACGGTCCAGGCAGGTGCGCAGGTAGTCGGCTTCCTCGTCCCGGACCACGAAGTCGAGAAGGTACCCCGTGCCGCCGCCGCTGACGGCCGCCAGGTAGTCGTCCATGCCGTAGACGCTGTTCATGCCGCCGGCATAGAGCAGGGTCGTCCCCTCGGCCACGGGGTGGACACCGCCGGCATCCACCACGTTCGCCTCGGCCACTGCGGGCGGCAGAGGCACCCAATCACGTGCCGTCTCCCCGTGAGTGGTCAGGAGCCGGTTGAACCCGTCTCCTGAGGCCCTACTGGGTGCCAGCAACATCTCGGCGCGATCACCGATCTGTCGCAATTCCTGCAATCCGCGGGCCGTCAGCTCGCTGCGCATCTCCTCATCGTCGAGGTACCCATCCACCTCGTCGAGCCAGTGCAGGTCGCGAACGAACCACGCACACCGGCCTCCTGCCTGGCGGATCTCGTCCATGAGGCGCTCAAGGTCATCCACGGCGTCCTTGGACGCGATGGGGGACGTCGAGTTCTCGCCATAGAACACCCCGAGCGCACGGCCTTCGGCGATGAGACTGCGAACGGCCGCTGCCCGACGGCGGAAGCCACCGCCGCTGGAGTAGAGGCGGATGGCTGCTTCGGGACGGTCGAAGGCCTCGGCCATGTTGCGGATTCGCTGCGGCCGGGCCCCGTTGGTGCGGTCCTGCAGCGGTGCCACGGAATAGAAGACGTCCAACGGGCCCGTCCCCTGGAGTGCCGCGAGCTCCTCGAAATCGCGGGAGACGGTCCGGTCCATGATCCGGTCCAGCGCGGAGAGCAAATCATCGTCATGATCGACCGTTCGCGCAGATGCCGTGCCCTCGGCGACGGGTTCCGGGGTTCCGCCCGCCACCATCCGCTGCAGCTCGGCCGAGATCCGCAGCCCGCGGGCCACCCGCGGCAGTCCCAGGTCCCGGACCATATTGCCGTTGCCGATGGTCTCCTCCACGATCACCCGGTCCCACTGGCCCGCCAGGCTCCCGAGCACGGCAGAATAGTGGCGGGACGTCCCCACGAACACGGCATGGGAGTAACCCTCCAACCGGGTCCTCAGGGTCGGGGCCAGGAGACGGCCCCGGGACAGGTCGCGACCGCGGTAGAGGGATTCTGCCGCCACCGGAACTGCCTCAACTCCGTCCAGGGCGGCCGAGAGATTCTCCCGGTAGGTATCCACCCGTTCGGCGTCCATGGCGTGCGGATGGATCAACGCGACGCGCGTCCCGGCGTCGGCCGACAGCACCGGCTGACCGTCCCCGAGCAGCAGCGGTGCCAGGAGGTGCGCAACCGTGGAGCCCTTGGCCCCAGCCTTGTCCATCTCCCACTCGTCGTCCACCAGCAGCCGGTCGGTCGCGGAGTTGAGTTTCGCGAAATCCTCGGCCAGCGCCGTGCGAGCACTGGAGAAGTCCAGGCTTCCCCGCATCAGCCACGGGACGAAGGGAACCACCACGTTCTCGGCCGCGAACGCCGCAGCCTCCAGTCCGAGGGCGATGACCCGGTCCACACCTTTGGCCTCGATGAATTGCGTCATGTAGGACGTCGCCAGGGCACTCCGGCGCAGACGATATCCCTTCATCCACAGAGGCACCCTGTCACCGCCACGGAACCACTGGCCATTGACGTCGAAGACGTGGATCTCGTGCCCCGAGTCCCGCAGGGACGAGAACACCTGGGCCTCAGCGGGCCCCGGGCTCCGGGTCAGCAGCAATACCGTGCTCATCGGCGGCGGTTTCCCTTCGTCGGTTCAGTCAGGCCCATCAGCTCCAGTTCACGGCGAACGGTCGCCTCGGCTCCGCACTGCCGTTGGGCACGCTCGGAGGCGGCGCGGGACATGCGGGTGAAGAGCTCGGGATGGGACAGGACACGATTCAGTCCCTGGACGAGTGCGTCCACCTCTTCGTCGCCGGCCAGGATGGCGCAGTCCTCGTCCACGAACTCAGGGATGGCGGTCACGGCGTTTGTCACCGGGATCAGCCCGGAGGACATGGCCTCATCTCGCGAGACCCCCTGCGAATCCAACCGGGACGGCACCAGGAAGATGCCATGGTCCTTGTGGAGCGCCGCCACGTCGTCTTGGGAGACGAAGCGGCGTTGGATCGTCACGTTGGGGTGGTGGCCGAGGGCATCCTCGAACTCGTGGAAGTACTTCCCGTCACCGATGATCGTCGCCTCGATCCGATTCCAGTGCGGGCCTTTGGCCAGGCGCTGCAGGACCTTGACAGCGATGTCGTTTCCGTACTTCCGGCTGCCGGCGTTGCGCACCCACAACAGCTTGTACCGCTGGCCCTCGTCCTTCGGGACGTAGTTGAACAACTCCGTGTCGATGAAGTTGTGAACGATCCTGGATCGCGTGGCCGGGAAGACCAGTCCCATGTCATCCGTGACAGCTCTCCGCCACCATTCGGACACGAAGATGAATGACGCCGGCCCGTGGGGATGGCGGACCACGTCCCGCCAGAAGCGCTGCAGTGCCAGGGTCCGGTCGATACCGCGTTCCAGGTCCGTGCCCTTGCCGAAGTTGAACACGCGGCGGATCCACCGGTCGCATTCGTATCCGTGCAGGAACACGTGGAGGTCGAGATCAGGAAGGAACGGCACCAGATGGCGCCACATCAGGGCATTAAGGAAATGCACGCTGACACTGCGGTACTCCTGGCGGGACAGCACGGCCGCGATCTCCGGTCCGTGTCCCACCAGCACCCGCACACCGTCAAAGGTGTAGATGCGACGCTCCTGGGACGGTGCGGCCAGCACCACGTCCACGTCGATGCCGGAGTCGATGTAGTGCAGGAGGCGACGGTGAACGAAACCGTTGCCGTACTCCCGGCCGAGGTCCGGGTAGTCGTTGGCGATCACCAGGTGCCGCGGGGCCCCCGGGCGCAGGGTCTGTCCAGACAGGTAATCGTCCGCGAGTTCCTCGGGCGTGGGGCCCTCGGGTTCCTCCGGGTCGGGACCGGCGCTCAGGGTCCCGGAATACTGGACCTCGGATTCCCGCAGGGTGTCCAACTCGTCCAGCGCCGCTGTCAGCCGCTGCCGCAGCACCGAGTTCTCGAGGGCCAGCATCGGCAGGACCTCATGCTTGCTGTAGGTGGTGCCGACCAACGCGGGCGGAACGGACAGCAGCTGGCTGACATTATCCTCGCCGCCACGCGCCTGGGCCGGCAGGACGGCCCGTCGGACCCGGGCAGACAGCTCGTCCGGCAGCAGGTCCAGCGACCTCCGTGCCGAGGACTTCACTGACGGTGGCAGAGAGGACCCAACCCGTCGGAGCTGTTGCCGGGCGACGCGTTTGAAGTTCATGAGCCCTCCGGGGCCGTCAGGTTCTCGTTCTGCGAATCCGGACCTGTGGAGAGCATCGTCTCGGCCACACGGAGGATCTCCAGCCCCTCTTCCAAGGAGACGTGCCGGTTGTCCTCGCCGAGGATCGCGTCACGGAACGCCTCGTGCTCGGTCCGCAGCGGCTCCTTCTTGGGAAAGGCATACCGGATGACATCCCCCTCGGTGACCCCTCGGAAGTTCGCGACGGGCTGCCATTCGGTGGGAACGCTGCCGTTCTCGTAGAACGTGAGGTCTGCCGTCAGGGTGCTGGCGACCAGGACACCCTTCTCACCGGTGACCACGGTCGTCCGCTCCTTCACCGGGGAGAGCCAGTTGACGATGTGGTTGGTGATGATGCCGTTGTCCAGTTGGCCGATGGCCACCACCATGTCCTCGTGCTCTCGGCCGGCGTTCCGGGCGGTGTGCGCGGAGACGGAGGCGAAACGGGACCGGGCCAGCCAGGCCGTCAGGTCGATGTCATGCGTCGCCAGGTCCTTGACCACTCCCACGTCGGCGATCCGGGCCGGGAACGGCCCTTGACGCCGGGTGGAGATCTGCAGGATGCGGCCCAGTTGGCCGTCGTCGATCCTCCGGCGCAGTTCCTGCAGGGCCGGGTTGAAGCGTTCGATGTGGCCCACGGCCCCGACCAGTCCGCGGGAGGAGAAGGCCTCCACCAGACGCTGGCCGGCGGCCAGCGAGGCGGCGATCGGCTTCTCGACCATGATGTGGATGCCGGCCTCGGCCACCGCCAGCCCGACCTCCTCATGCAGGCCGGTGGGGACGGCGCACACGATGGCGTCCACGCCGCAGTCGATCAGCTCGTCAACGGAGGAATACACCGGGAGCCCGTCGGCTACGCCGTGCGTGTCCCCGATGGCGTCGGCCAGGGCCACCAGCTCGGTGCCCTCGATCTCGCGCATGACCCGGGCGTGGTGGCGGCCCATCATGCCCAGTCCGATCAGTCCAGTGCGGATGGTCATGCTCGCGCCTCCCCGACCACGGTGTTCACGGCTTCGACGATGCGTTCCAGGTCCGCCCGCGTCAGTGACGGGTGGACCGGGAGCGAGAAGACGGTCGCCGTGGCGATTTTCGTGTTGGGCAGATCTGCGGGCTGCTGGAACGACGGCAGCTCGTTGGTCGGGATCGGGTAGTAGACCCCGGTACCGACGCCGAACTCGTTCTTGAGCCGGTCCAGGATCGCGCCACGGGCGCCGGCCAGGTCCTCGGACAGTCGCACCGTGTACTGGTGGTACACGTGCACCGCGCCCTCTCGGACCACCGGGGTGGTGACACCGCGCAGTCCGGCGTCGAGGAACGCCGCGTTCTCCTGGCGTTGGCGCGTCCACGCGCCCACCTTCGTCAACTGGACCCGGCCGATCGCGGCGTGGAGATCCGTCATGCGGTTGTTGAAGCCCACGACCTCGTTCTCGTACTGCCGTTCCATGCCCTGGTTGCGCAGCAGGCGGACGCCCCGGCCCATGGCCTCGCTGTCCACGGACACCATGCCGCCCTCGCCACTGGTCATGTTCTTGGTGGGGTACAGGCTGAACATGCCGAAGGTCCCGAACGTCCCGACGGGTCGCCCGTTCCACGCCGCTCCGTGGGCCTGTGCCGCATCCTCGAAGACCATCAGTCCGTGGGCGTCGGCGATCCGTCCCAGCTCGCCCATGGGAGCCGGGTGACCATAGAGGTGCACCGGCATGATGGCCTTCGTGCGGTCCGTGACCAATGCCTCGACGCTCGCCGGCTCCAGGCAGTAGGTGTCCAGATCGATGTCCGCGAACACTGGGGTCGCCCCGGTCAGGCGCACGGCGTTGCCGGTAGCGGCAAAGGTGAAGGCCGGGACGATCACCTCGTCGCCGGGGCCGATGCCGGCGGCCAGCAGGCCGAGATGGAGTCCCGAGGTACCGGAGTTCACCGCGACGCAGGGGCGCCCGGCCACCAGGACCTCGGCGAACTCAGCCTCGAAGGCGGCCACCTCCGGTCCTTGGGCCACCATGCCGCTCTGGAGGACGCGGTCGACGGCGGCGCGCTCCTCATCGCCGATGATCGGCTTGGCCGGGGGGATGAAATCGGGTGTTGCCTGGGTCATGCTCTCGGTTCCTCTCCGTCCAGGACGACGAGCGCGTCGCCGTCCTCGCGATACTTCTCGCCCGTGTCCGGGCACACCAGGACGGAGGGTTCCGTCGCCGACGGCTCCAGCTTCCGGCCGGTCTTGCCGACCCATCCAAGGCGGCGGGCCGGAACCCCGGCCACCAAGGCGTGGTCAGGCACGTCACGCGTCACCACAGAGCCGGCGGCCACGAGTGCCCAGGCTCCGATCGTCAGCGGCGCCACGCACACGGCCCGGGCCCCGATGGCCGCACCACGGCCGATGGACACCCCGACGGCGTCCCAGTCGGAGGCCGATTTCTGGGTTCCGTCCGGGTTGATGGCCCGGGGGTAGGTGTCGTTCGTCAGGACCACTGCCGGGCCGATGAACACGCCGTCGGCCAGCTGCGCCGGTTCATAGACGAGGGCATGGTTCTGGATCTTGCAGTTCTCGCCCACCGTCACCCCGGTGCCGATGTATGCTCCCCGGCCGACCACGCAGTTCGGACCCAGCAGGGCCTTCTCGCGGACCTGGGCCAGGTGCCAGATCTTCGTGCCGGCACCGATGACCGCGTCTGCGGAGACATCAGCGCCCGGGGCGACGCTGTACGCCACGTCTTCGGAGGTGGTGCGTTCAATCATCTCAGGCATCGGTCCCGGCCTCGGCGGGCACTCCGATGACGCGGCGGGACACTGAGGTCCAGTTGGCCGGATCGGTCATATTGCGGCCGTCCACCAGGGTGGCGATCCCCGGGAGCTGGTCCGCGGAAAGCTCCTTGTACTCCGCGTGATCGGTCTGGATGATCGCCGCATCCACCCGATCGCCCCACTGGTAGGGGGTGAATCCGAGGCCCGTGAGTTCCTCGTCCGTGTACAGCGGGTCATGGACGCTGACCACGGCGCCGGCCTCCTCCAACGAGCGGACGGTGGCGAAGACGCCGGAGAAGGCTGTCTCCTTGACGCCGCCGCGGTAGGCCGCGCCAAGCACGAGGACCTTCTGGCCGGTGAGCGATCCATGGGCGCCGGCCAGCATGCCGACGGCGTAGGCGGGCATTCCGGCGTTGACGGCGCGGGCGGTGCGGACGATGTCCGCCGCCGGATCGTTCCAGAGGTACAGCCGCGGGTACACGGGGATGCAGTGCCCCCCGACGGCGATGCCGGGACGGTGGATGTGGCTGTACGGCTGCGAGTTGGAGGCCTCGATGACACGGTAGATGTCGATGCCGTTGTCCCCGGCGTAGCGGGCGAACTCGTTGGCCAGGCCGATGTTGACGTCGCGGTACGTGGTCTCGGCCAGCTTGGCCATCTCGGCGGCCTCAGCGCTGCCCAGGTCCCACACGCCGTTCGGGCGGTCCAGGTCCTCGCGGACGTCGAAGTCGAGCACCGACTCGTAGAAGGTCCGGGCGCGCTCGGCGCCCTGGGCGTCAAGGCCGCCAATGAGCTTGGGGTACTTGCGCAGGTCCGCGAAGACGCGCCCGGTCAGGACGCGCTCCGGGGAGAAGACCACGTGGAAGTCCTCGCCCGAGGTCAGGCCGGACCCTTCTTCGAGCATCGGCTGCCACCGGGTCCGCGTGGTGCCCACCGGCAGGGTCGTCTCATAGGAGACCAGAGTGCCGGGGGTCAGGTTGGCCGCCAAATCGCGCGTGGCGGAATCCATCCAGCCGAAGTCAGGCCGGGCCTCTTCGTCCACGAATAGCGGGACCACCAGGACCACGGCGTCCGCGCCGGGGATGGCGTCCGCATAGTCGGTGGTGGCGCGCAGAGTGCCGTTGGCCACCGCTTCCGAGAGCTTCTCCTGCAGGTGGTCCTCGCCGGGGAAGGGCTCTTGGCCGGCATTGACCAGCTCGACGACCTTCTCGTTGACGTCGACGCCGACGACCTGGTGACCCTTGCTGGCGAATTGGACGGCCAGCGGCAGCCCGATCTTTCCCAACGCCACGACAGCGATCTTGAGCACGGTTCATCCATCCTTTGGTTTGACGGCGGGTTGACGTCGACGCCCACGGTCGCAGAGTGCGCCGGTGGTTCGGCCAGACGTCAGCCTAACACCGGGAAACCCGCCGACCGGGGAGCTTTCCCGCGCCATCCGTACCCGTCGAGACCATGATCTGCGCCACGTCTACAGGCTCACAGTCCGGAGAGGAGCACCTGCTGCCACGACGCGGTGACGGTTCTCTCATCGAACCCGGCCACCCGCTCGCGTGCCGTCCGCTGCCGGGCCGCCCGGGCGTCGTCGTCCGCGTCCGTCTCCAGGATCAGCCGCGCCGCGGCCGCCGTGTCCTGCACCACGAACTCGTCGCCGAAGATGTCACGGGCGCCGGGCCGCTCCCACAGGACCGGCAGTGCCCCGGAGGCCATGCCCTCGGCCGGCGCCAGGTGGAAGCTCTCCACGGTGCTCGGTGAGAGCACCCAGCCGATCTTGCGCAGCCATCCGGCCATGTCCGCACCGAAGGGTTCGAACGCCACGGCGTGGCGCACCGGGTCGTCACCCAGCCGGGCGAAGAGGTCCATGTAGGCCTCACGCTGGACCGGCTTACGCCATTCGTGCGGGTACTCCCACGGCATCCGTCCGCGCAGGTGCAGGGTGTACCGGGGGTCGGTGCGATGGAGCTCACGGAGCAGGTCCACGGCACGGTCCAGTCGCTTGCGCAGGGGCACCATGCCGACCAGCCCGAGTCGGTGGTGGCGCCCCGGCAGCCCCGGACGGTCCAGGTCCGCCAGGCTCACGGCATTGGGAATGACCGAGACGCGTTCAGCAGCAAGGCCCAGGTGTTCGACCACCAGGTCCCGGTAGTGCTCCGAGACCGTGACGAATCGGTCCACGGCG
This sequence comes from Citricoccus muralis, assembly GCF_003386075.1. Lineage (GTDB taxonomy): Bacteria > Actinomycetota > Actinomycetes > Actinomycetales > Micrococcaceae > Citricoccus > Citricoccus muralis. The sequence goes on along the minus strand of NZ_QREH01000001.1, from coordinate 630,056 downwards.
TCCGCGGCCAGCTCGGAGAGCCACCGGCCGCGCAGCTCAAACATGTGGAGCCGGACCACCAGTCGCTGACCTGACTTCTTGTGCTGCGCGTACCAGACGGCGTTGGGCCCGGCCCATTCGCACATCACGACGTCGGCCCAGTCCACGAGTTCCCGTGAGCTCGCCTCATCGTGGTGGTGCAGTGAGGACCAGTGGTCCAGCCGCAGGTCGACGTCCGGATGGTCGGTGAGCAGGTCCACCAGCTCGCCCGCGAACTTCAGGTCATGTCCGGCGACGACGACGCGCACCGGCCGGGAGCGCTGCGTCCGCGCCGGTCCGGGCAGCCCGATCCGGGCCAGCCACGTCTTCAGGGTGTCAGCACGCGCCGTCATCCGATAGGGCTCGGCCACGGCCAGGACGCGAGCGGACAACTCCGGCAGCCGGTCCCGGACCGCGGCGATGCGCCGAGCGATCTCCAGCGGGCCGTCCTCCGCACCGTCCACGAAGAGGGGGTAGTCGGCACCGAGCAGCTCCTCGTGGGCCGCCGTGCGGTTCACCAGGGGTGGGACGCCGAGAGCGCAACTCTCCAACACCTTGGTGGACAGTTCCAGGCTCAGGTCCAGTTCCTCGTCACGCCATCCCAGGGTGATGTCAGCCCTGGCGGCGGCTTCCAGCGCCGCGGTGCGGTCCAGCGCCCCCAGCCACGCCACGTCCGGGCGGGGCGTCGCCATGACGGCGCGCATCCGCTCCGCCCAGTCGGGGTGCTCCGGATCATGCTGGACCTTGTCCCCCACCATGGTCAGCTCGGCGGCCACTCCCCCGGCCCGCAAATACTCCACGATCACCGGCATCTGGTCCGTGCGCCAGCGGCGGGCGAACTTGCCCGTGTAGACCAGGCGCACGGGACCGCCTGGCCCCGGCGCTGCGGCGGACGCGGCAGTTGGAGCAATTGAGGCATTGGAGGCGGCCGAAGTACCAGAGGTGGTCGAGGGGCCGATGGCGTCCGGCACCATCGGCGAGAGCACCACGGTCCGGCCGGCAGCAGCCGGGACCATGGCCTCCAGCACGGCGCGGGCCTGCTCGGTCTGGGCCAGCATGAGGCGGCTGGCCGCGGCGATCTCGCCGAGCTGCTGCCATCGCTCGGCGCCGGTGTCGGTGCCGCTGTCCGCGGTGCCGTGCGGGTATCCGAACTCCGTCACGTAGGACCAGAGTCGTCCGGCGAAGGCCCCCCGACGGGCGACCTGGCGGCAGATGCGGATGCCCCGGACCATGACGACGTCATAGGGGTCCTGTCCGTCCAGCTTCTGGAGGGCCTCGGCGGCCGGTGCCGGCTCCAGGGCACGGCGTCCCTGCGGCGGATGGGCCGGCCACACGGTGACCCCGGGCATGCTGCGGAGTTCGCCGGACAACAGGGTGCGGTCCTCGACGGCCTTGAGCTGGACATCGACCTGGGCACCGGCCAGGGACCAGGTCTGGGCCATGGAGGTCAGCCAGACGGCGGAACCGTCGATGATGTTCAGGTCCACGTCTCCGTAGAGCAGCACGCGGACCTGCCGCTGTGGCGGCAGGGTTCCGGACGGGTTCGCCGGCTCGCGGCCGGCGGTCTCGATGCCGTTCATCCGCGGGCCTCCTGGGATCCGTTGGTCAGGGGGTTCAGGTCCCGCAGCAGGTCCACCACCCCGGTGGGGGCGTCGCCCGGATCCTCGGTGATGTGGTGCTGCGGGCCTGCCGCACCGGGGCGGACGGTCAGGACGCCCTCGTCCCGCCGCAGGGCCACGGCGCCGAGCCGGAACCGGTCCGGGCCGCGATCCACGAGCCAGACGCTGACGCCCTGGGCGCGGGCGTGGGCCAGGGCATCCTGCAGCTCCTGGTACAGGGCCACTCCTTCGGCATCCAATGCGCCGGCCCAGGCCCCGGCCACCCCGGCCACGTCGATCACGGCCACTTCGCTGACGTCGATGGTCGCCCGTGCCGTCCCCGGCAGCAGGGAGTGGGTCTCATGGCCCGCGGACTCCAGCCGTGCCACAAGGTCGGCAGCGGCGAGGACGGCGATGCGGCGGCCGCCCCCTGCCGGACGCGGTGCCCGACCACCCAGCAGCGCACGGTTCAGCCGCTGGGCGGACTCGGGGTCCCGCGCGGTGACGGCGGCAGCCCTGCCGGTGGCCACGGTGGCCAGGGCTGCGGTGGGGCCCCGGCCGGGAGCCAGTCCGAGCGGATCACCGGCGGGCGCGGCTCCCCGGGGTGCACGGGCGGGGGCGCCGCGGCCCACGGCCCGGCGGACGCGCCGGGACAGCGCGTCCGGGAGGTAGCCGTCCACCGTGCGGAGGGTGCCTTTCAGCGCCCGGCGAAGGGGGGTCTTCACACGGGCCGGGAGGGCTCGACGTGCTCTGCTGTAAACGCTCATGTCCTGCTTTCATACACCGTGTGTGGTCGGCCGGGCGCACACAGGGGGCCGCGGGCACCGGCCCTGCGGCGGACACCGGCCAGGGTCCAGCCTACGCGGGAGCGACCCCGAGTCCGCGGTACATCGTCAGGTAGCGCTCGGCATTGCCGCTCCATGTTCGCGTCTGGAGCGCCCACCGTCGCCCGGCCTGTCCGAGGTGCAGAGCGTGCCCGGGATCCTCGAGCAGGCCCTGGAGGGCGGCGGTCAGCGAGTCGAGGTCCTCGGGCCGGAACAGCACGCCGGTCACGCCGTCCTGGACGAGCTCAGCCAGCGCGGGCAGGTCCGAGGCCACCACGGGGCGGCCCACGGCCGAGGCCTCCACGGATTTCATGGGCGTGACTGTCCGGGTGACGGACAGGTCCTTGCGGGGCACGACGAACACGTCCAGCGCGGCGTGGTTCATCAACGCCTCGGCGCGCGGAACCCGCCCGGGGAAGTCACACCGGTCCTCGATGCCCAGCTCCCGGGCGAGCACCTTCAGTCCAGGTAGGGAGACCCCGTCCCCGGCGATCCGCAGCCGGAGGCCGGGGTGCCGGGGTGCGAGGGCCGCCGTCGCCCGCACCAACAGGTCCAGTCCCTCGTAGTCCACGATGCTGGAGACCGTGCCGATGATGGTGTGCCCGGCCTCCAGACCGAGGGCCGCCCGCGCCTCGTCCCGGGCGGGCGGCTCCTGCAGGAACTGGTCTCCCACGGCATTCGGGCAGATGATGATCCGCTCCGGGTCGACTCCGGCCGCCACCAGGGCGGAACGCATGCCCTCGCCGAGGGTGACCACCCGGTCCGCGCTGCGGGCCACTTCTGCCTCCCGTGCCACGAACTCCCGGTAGCGCTGGGAGGACCGTGCGTCCTCCCCCCGGGTGGCGGCCCAGGTGTCCGCCAGCTGGCCCCGGACCTCGTAGACCCACGGGATTCCGGTCGCCTCGGCGACCGCCCTGGTCACCAATCCGTTCGTGAAGTGCGTGGTGGTGTGCAGGAGGGAGGGACGGTGGCGGCGCACGTGGTCCTCCAGGAGCTCCGCATGCTGGCCCAGTCGGTCCTGCAGTCCCTGATCCATCCGGAATGGCAGCAGCCGGGCATAGTTCACCGTCTCCACGGTGTCCAGGGCGGCGGCCCAGGGCACGCCCACCTGGACGGGGTAGCCGGGGCGGGTCACGGCCGAGACCTCAAGACCGGCCCGCTGCAGCGAGCGGAGGATCGAATGGCTGCGTTGTGCGTAGCCACTGGAGGTGTGCGGCAGGGAGTTGGTCAGGATGTGGAGCACCCGGCCGGCGACCGGATCGATCGGCCCGAGTCCAGAGGGCCGGGGTCCGTGGCCGGTGAACCCGGACAGCTCCCCGGCGGCCCGCTTCGCCAACGACCGGTTGCGCGGATGCTGGGCGGCCATCGCGGCCGCACCCTCCAGGTCTCCACGATAGGCGGCCACCCGTGAGGCGGCTGCGAACCACGCGGCCCGGCGTTCTGCAGGATCCACCTTCTCCAGCAGTGCCTCCGCCCTAGCCTCGTCCGCCAGGCCGAGGGCGGCGTCCGCCCGGTAGGGAACCGTGCGGGCCGACGCCCCGCGGCGGGGTCGCTCCAGTGCCCGCCAGGCCGCGGAGCGGTCTCCGCGCATCTCGTGGCCGATGGCCTCCAGGACGTCCGCGCCCAGGCGCCCCGAGGCAATGAATCCCGAGGCCAGCGGCCGGGACGCGGCCGCGGGCAGGCGGCGGGACACCTGCAGAGCCAGCAGGACGGGATCGTCGACGATGTGTTCACGCACCGTCTGGGCAGTCAGGGCCAGGTTCCGCAGCCATGGGGTCTTCCCGGCGCGCGGGGCAGAGGTCTCTGAACGGGTCACGGGTGTCGCCTTTCCGGGGGTCCGGGATGGTGCTGAAGTCGAGGTGGTCCGGCTGGGGACACCGGCCGCGGTAACAGGTGGATGGCCAGGCCCGGGGCGCTGGTCGCGGACGCCAGCCACGTCCCACGGTGGACCCCCATCCGCAGGCGCACCCGGGTCATCCGATGCAGCCGATGGGCCGGGTCTCCGAGCAGTTCCACGGATACCGGCTCCCGCGCGGGGTCCGGCGCTCCCGTGGCGATGAGGTCCACGGCCTGCGTGGATCCCGCCGGGAACCGCGTCTCGGCCAGCACCCGATCCCCCTGCAGGACGCGCATCCCGCGGACCAGGTCCGCCCCGGTGTACGAGAGTCCCAGGGCCACGTACTCCCCGGCGGCCCACTCGAACGCGGCCGGCTCCACAGGGTAGCGGTGGTCCAGGAGCACCATCCTGTCCGCGCCGGCGGTCAGGGGTGACGGCAGGTCTGCCGGATCCCCCGGGCTCCCCGGATTCCCCAGGACCCCCAGATCTGCTGAGCCGTTGACTCGTCCGATCGCCCGGTGGGCATCGGCCCGGCGGAACCAGTCGTCGAGTTGCCGGCGCGCGTCCAGCAGCCGGCCGCGGCCTTCCGCATCGGCCACCTTCGACGACTCGGCCACCCCAGCCACCCGGGACGCCCCGGACAGACGATCCAGCTTCAGGGCCGCTTCCTCCGCGGAGCCGATCTTCAGCAGCCAGTCGCTCCACACGTCGTCGAACCGATTGGCCGGGTGCCGGGACGTCAGGACCATGGGCCCGGCGCACACCGCGTACGGGGTTACGGGAGCGTGCGACCGCTGCCGGCCCGATCCGGCTGGCTGGAGGTAGACCGCCGTGCCGGACAGCGCCCCGACGAGCTCGTCCGGGCCGGCATCCTTGAGGTCACCGGCAGCCACGTCACGGGTAGCCAGATCTCGGGTGGTCAGGTCGCGCGCTGGACCAGTGAACACGTGCCCGAGGGAGTCGGCCACCGGATCGGCGGAGGCCCCCGCTCCGGTCCCGGCTTCGGAGCCGTCGTCGGAGCGGATTACGGTGAGTCCGGTCCAGGCGTCGCTGCTGTCATGGGGCTGAGCAGTCCGTCGTTGCACCGCCGCCAGGAAAGCGGATTCCACCACGGCCGGCGTGTGCAGGGCATTCTTCGCCGGCCCGAGCAGGTTCACCCGGTCCGCCGGGGCTGGCCCGATGCGGACCACGAGGTCGTAACGCGCGGCGTCCGAGGGGCTGAAGGTCTCCTCCGAGAGCAGGCACACCGTGGACAGGCCCGCGTCCCGGGCGGCGTCCGCCTCCCGCGCCGAGAGCCGGAGGCCGTCGGCGAGCACCAGATAGCGGACCGGTCCTCCTTCGAGGGAGGCCAGCAGCGATCGGAGCCCGTCGTCGTCGTTGTCCTCGGGAATCCACACCGCCGCCAACCGGCCCCAGTCCTCCAGTTCCCGCCGGATGACGTCGGTGGCATCGAAGCGCCGTGGCGGGTAGCGGTACGCCAGGAGCACATCGCCGGCCCGCTCCGCAGCGAGCGGGGTGTCCCGGGTGTCCGGGGCGTCTCTGATCTCAGCGGTGACGGGGGCGACGGGGGCGACTGAGCCGTCCGGGACGGTGCGGCCGTCGAACTGCAGGAACCAGACCGTCCGCTCGGCCGCATCCAGCGAGCGCCAGCTGTCGTCCTGCAGCAGCGCCTCGAGGGCCTGGACGCGGGCCGCGGCGCTGAAGGAATGGTCGAAGCGGTCGAGGGTCCGGGCCGCCAGCGCGGACAGGCCGCCGGAGTCCAGCATGTCGGTGATCCACCGATCGGCCTCCTCGATGCTCCCGCAGACCTCCATCTCCGGGAACGCCGGGCTGCGGGGCGAACCCGGCACGACGCTGACCACGGGCAGCCCCATGGCGGCGTACTGGACCACCCGGCTGGGGAGGTCGAAATGGCCGAGATCCTCCAGGCCAGGGAACCAGGTGGGCTGCCCGCGGTAGGCGCTGAAGAACTGCGGGATGTTGAGCGCGACCCGAGCCCGGCCGCCGGCCTCGGCCACCTCGGCGTCGGAATCCAGGAACCCGCCGCCCATCCCGGCGGGGTCTGCCTCCATCCGGCCGTACACCCTCACGGAGTGGCCCATGGCGGCGAGCTGTTCGTACCGTGCCCGCCGTACCGGACCGACCATGTTCCCCAGGAACATCACGGTCGACTCGGGCTCGTGCCGCCCGTACACGGCCGGAAACGCCGCGTGGTCCGTCCAGAAGGGAAAGTTCACCCCGGTCGGCCGCCCGAACCGCTGTTCGTAGAACCGCAGGACTGACTCGTTTCCGCAGTGCAGGATGAGGTCGTAGAGGTCGATGACCGGTCCGTAGGAGTCCTTGAAGAGCACCGGATCGTCGGACAGCCAGGCGGCCACGACGGCACCGGTCCCGCGCAGGGCCTGCAGGACGGGATAGGGGGCCGAGGCCGGGCGAAACACGAGCACCAGGTCCGGCCGGAAGTCTGTGATGAGGTCCAGGTGGGAGGCGATGGAGGGCAGCAGCTCGTCCGTGTCCCGGAACAGGTACCCGGAGCCGAAGCGGCCCGTGTTGTAGACCTCGTGGCCACGGGACCGCAGCGCGCGTTCCAGGGAGGAGGCGACGTGTGTCTCCTGGATGCCGTCGTACAGCACCACCCTCATGCCCGGTCCTCCGCGGACCGAACAGTGGCGGGTTCTGTGGCGGGTTCAGCGCCGGGTCCGCTATCGGGCTCGATCCCCCGGTCGAAGCGCACGGTGTCCGGGGTCTCGACCACCGGCAGGAGGACTCCCCCCATGGCCCGGGCCACGGCGGCGGCGTCCAGGGAGAGCCGCGCCGGCACGCGGCTGAAGCCGAGCACCGGGATGTCGGACCGGAGCCACCGGGCGAAGCCGGACCACGCGTCTCGGTCTCGGTCCGTCTGAGCGATCGCGAAGCGGTCGAGGTCGATGAGGAGGGCACCCACGGCGTGGGCCGGCGTCGTGGGCAGGCCGGTGGCCGCTCCGGGCCTGTCTCCGAATCGTTCTCCGGCGGTGCTTTCTCCGTCGATGCCCCCGGTCATCGGGTCCAGCACCTCGAAGACTGCCCCGGTCCGGTCCGCGGCCAGGATGGCGGACGCATCGTGTCCGTCCACCACCAGGCACGCCACGCCCTCGCGCCGGCGGTCTCCGAGCACCTGCCAGGCCCGGAGGCCGGCACGGTCGTGGAGCGCCGCCACGTCCGCGGCCAGGGTCCGGATGTCGTCCCGCATCCCATCGAGAGGGGCCGCCAGATCCTGCACGGACACCATCTGCTCGGACGCCACCTGAGCGGGGCTGCCCTGCCGGGCGCGGTCGGCGGCCAACTGCTGACGGCGGGAACGCTCCAGGTTGCCGGCCAGCGTCCTCAGGTCACGTTGGGTGGAGCGGAGGCCCGCCACCAGGTACGCGGCGACGCCCAGTAGTCCGGTGGCCAGCAGGGCCGGCGCCCACCGGTCCAGGCCCCAGGCGAACAGGGGCACGCACGCGGCGATCAGGACCAGACCCGACACCGCCGCAGCACCCAGGAGACGGCTCATCCTCATGGTGCGGGCAGACCTTCCGTTCTGGCGTTCCGGTGCGCCCTCCGTCAGGAGTCGACGGAGTCTGGCCGACGTTCCGGTCCGGACCCCGGACCGGTCAGGGCAGGGCTTCACGGCGACTATACCGTTTCCGGTCCGCCAGCCCCGTGCTCCCGGGGGTGCGCGGCCCGCCCTGCTAGGTTGAACGGTGGCCGGGCCCCGGGCACGGGCCCCGTGGGCGGCGAGCAGGAGAAGCGAGGACACCAGGTGAGTCACGAGTCGGCCCCGAGCCATCCGAACCAGGAGGCCTCCCGGCACCGCGTGGTGCTGGTCCGCCGCCGCGGTTCGCGCCACCAGACCCGGGACGCCGGCATCCTCCGGGCCCTCCACCTGCTGGGTCATACCGTCTTCGACCTCGATCTCCGACTGCACCCGGCCTGCCTGGTCCCGGAGCCCGGAACCGCGGACCAGTGCTTCGACCACGATCCCGTGGAGGCGGTCTTCCGGCGCCAGGCACCGGACATCGTCCTGATGGCCGACGACGGCCTGGTCCCCTCGGAGTCGACGTCCGCCTTCTTCGCGCAGCACGGAATCGTGGCCGTCGCCCTGAGCGACGACGTCCCGGGCGATGCCGCTGAGCACGGCCTTGAGGCACTCTTCGGAGACCTCCGGTCGGCCGGGCTCGTGCGGCCGGGGGAGACGCCCCTGCCGCGCACCGTCCTGTTCTCGGGCTACTACGGTGCAGGCAACCGCGGGGATGAGCTGCTCCTGGACACCTTGGTGTCCCATCTGCAGGACACGCTGCCCGGGTTCCAGCCGGTCGTCGCCGGTTCGAAGCCCGCGGTCGTGGAGCGCGAGCACGGGGTCCAGTCCCTGGCCCGCGCCGACCTCGAGGCCGGTGAGGAGTATGCCGAGCGGGCCTCCTCCCTGGTCCTGGGCCCAGGAGGCCACTGGCACGACTACTCCATCAAGCTGGCGGGCGGGGCGGCCGGCATTTTCCGTGGCGCCCACGTCTCCCCCGCACACATGGCCCAGTTGCCCCTGCTCGTCAGCGCCTACGGCGGCGCGGTCCACGTGCGCGGCATGGGGGTCGGCCCGTTGACGGACCCCGCGGCACGCGCCGCCGTCAACCTGACGGGCCGCCTGGCCCGCACCATCACGGTTCGCGACCATGAGTCTGCAGGACTCCTGGAACCGATGTCCGAGGCCTGGCCGGCCGCCGTCGAGGTCTCTCCGGACGTCGTCTACGGGTTGGCCCTGCCCTCCCCGGGCACCGGGACGGTGCCGGAGTCCCTGCCGGACCGGTACCTCGCCGTGAATCTCCGGCCCTGGTCCGACCACCCGGACCGGCGCCGTGAACTGCACAAGATCCTGCTCGACACCGCACGGGACCACGGTCTCGCGATCGTGGGCGTCCCGATGCAGTCCACCGACGAGGCCGCCCTGCGAGATCTGGCGGCGACAGCCGAGGCGTCAGGATCCGGGGTCGCTGTCACGGTGGTACCCGCGGGGATCGACCTGCCGGGGTTCCTGGAGGTCCTGCGCGGTGCCGAGGCACTGGTCGCCATGCGGTTGCATGCCAATCTGCTGATGCACCGGTTGCGCCGCCCCACCGTGGGTCTCGTCTACGACCCCAAGGTCGGCTCCCACTTCGCCGAATTGGGCCGGTCGGAATGGGCGCTGGATCTCGCGGTCGCCGGAGCCGACCTGCGGGATGCGCTCGACCGCCTGTTGCGGGACGGGGAGCTGCCCCCGGCGACCCACGCGCTCGTGGACGGGCTGGAGGAGCGCGCCCGCGGGGAGCTGGACCGGCTCACCGAGACGCTGGCGTCCGATCCACTGCGGATTCCGGATCCAGCCTGGGTCCGGTACCCGGCGCCCGCCGCGAAGAAGCCCCCACAGAAGTCACCAGCGGCACCGGCCGCAACCACAACCCCAACCCCCGCGACGAAAGCCCCCGCGACGTCAGAGACCACGGCTGCGTCCCGACCGCTTCAGCCGGTGTGGCGGCGGGCGGCCCGCCGGATCTACCGCGGAGTGCGGCGCCGGCTGCGCTGACGCTCCCCTCGGGACGGTCCGGACCGGAAAACCTTGGACCGGACCGTGGACCAGACCGACTCGGACCGGACGGAGCTCAGAGGACGCGGGCCTCGCGCCACTGGCCCCGGGTGTCCACCACGTGCTTGCCCGCGGCCAGCGGCTTGAGGTCGGCGAACGCGGCGTGGTCCACCAGCAGCACCACGATGTCGGCACGTTCGATCGCGGCCTCCGGATCCACCAATTCCACGTTGTCCCGGCCGGCCAGGGAGGCCGGCAGCTCGTCCACGTGCGGTTCCACGGCCAGGATCGTGCTGCCGGTGAACTGCTCGGCCATGGCCACGGCGATGTTCAGGGCCGGGGACTCCCGCAGATCATCGATGTTCGGCTTGAACGCCAGGCCCAGGGCCGCGACCACCGGAGCCCGTCTGGTCGCCTGCTGCACGTCGAACGCCTTGACCTTGACCTGGTCGATGACCCACTCGGGCTTGGAATCGTTGACCTCACGGGCGCTGCGGATGATCCGCGCAGCACTCGGGGCAGCGTCCACGATGAACCACGGGTCCACGGCGATGCAGTGCCCGCCCACACCCGGGCCAGGCTGCAGGATGTTGACCCGCGGGTGGTGGTTGGCCAACTCGATCAGCTCCCAGACATCGATGTCCAGGTCCCGGCTGATCATCGACAACTCGTTGGCGAAGGCGATGTTCACATCCCGGAAGGAGTTCTCCACGAGCTTGGCCATCTCGGCTGTCCGCAGGTTCGTCAACAGGATCTCTCCGCGGCAGAACGTCTCATACAGGCCCTTCGCGGTCTCGGCGGCGGCCTTGCTGGACCCGCCCACGATGCGGTCGTTGGTGACCAGCTCGGTCATGACCTTGCCCGGCAGTACCCGCTCCGGGCAGTGAGCGAACATCAAGGTCCCGGCCTCGCCCAGGTCCGGACGCGCCTCGTGGATGACCTCGGCCAGGCGCTCGGTCGCCCCGGGCGGCGAGGTCGACTCGAGGATGACCAGTTCGCCACCGCGCAACTGCGGGGCAAGGTTCCGCCCGGCGGCCTCGATGTAGGACAGGTCCGGGGACTTGTCCGCGTGGAAGGGAGTGGGCACCGCCACGATGTAGGCGTCCGCGGCCGGGGTCTGGGTCGAGGCGGACAGCAACCCCTCGGCGACCGCCTTCTGCACGAACCGGTCCAGGTCCGGCTCCACGAACGGGACTGATCCCGCATTGACCGCATCGACCGTGTGCTGGTTCACGTCCACCCCATGGACACGGAGCCCGCTCCCCGCGAGGATGGCCGCCGTCGGCAATCCGATGTAGCCCAGGCCGATCACGGCAACGCTGGAAATCTCAGTCATGGAGTACGTCCTTCAATCGATGGAGCCCTTCAGGCGGTCGTCCCGGACACGATGGGCGAGGAAACGGCGACCGTCGGTGTTCGGGTCCACGACCGCGGGCAAATCCGGTCAGTGGCGATTATAGGCCGTGGCCCGTGGGCCACGGCGCAGCACGGTCTCTCGGGCAAGTCCGACGAAGCGCCGGCCGAGCTCGGGCAGGTCGGCGTGGCGATGCACCCAGTCCCGGCCCCGGCCGTCCACCTTCGTGCTCTCCGGGCGGGCGGCGAGGTGCCGCCAGTGTGCCGCCAGGGAGGCGGCATCGGCTGGCACGATGCTGGCCGCGCCGGACTCCACCAGCACGCGGGCGGCCTCGCCCGTGACCACCCCGGTGACGTGCCGGCCCACGGCCAGCAGCTCATACGTCTTGGACGGAATGGTCCAGTCGAAACTCGGCCAGTCCGGGCGCAGGCTCACCAGGCAGGTGTCCGCCCAGGCGTATTGGGCGCGCAAACCGGCTCCGTGCACCGCGTCCATCATGGTGACCGGGGCGCCGAGGGACTCATTCAGGACAGACAGGGCATCGCGCTGGGTGCCCGATCCGACGAAGCGCACGGCGATCCGCTCCGGCCCCTCCCGCACCAGGGCAGCCGCCTGGATCACGGTCTCCAGTCCCTGGCTCTCTCCGTGGTTGCCGAGGTAGAGCACGTTGAGTTCTCCGGGCTCGCGATCCCGCGCCGGAACAGGTTCGATGCGGCTCAACGGGACGCCGTTCCCGACCATCTCCACCCTGCGGATGCCGCGTTCGGAGAGTCGTTCGGCGAATCCCTGCGTCACCGTCACCACGAGGTCGGCCGAACGCTGGGTCCCGGTGACCAGGTACTCCATCAACCGGCTCAGTAACCCGGTGGAGACCCCCGAGTCCCGGGCCAGGTCCGGCCATGCGTCGCGCATCTCCACGATCAACGGGGTCCGGCGGAGCTTGGACAGGGTCCAGCCGGCGACGACGGTCGGCAGAGCCGGCACGGTGACGACCAGGACATCGGGCCGTTCGGCGCGCAACGCCACCGGAATAGCCGCCAGTGCATGGACGACATGGCCGAGGAACCGGCCGTCACGCGTGGCACCGAGGGCAGGGACAGTCCAGGTCCGCCAGACGCGTTCCCCGTGGGTGCCCCGACGGCCGTCGGCACCGGCCGACGCCTCGGACCCTTGTCCCCCACCGGGGACGTGACCCGGATCGGCTTGCGGGACGACGACGTCGACATCCCAGCCGGCGTCGCGGAACGCCTCGACGAAGGCGGCCCACCGCCGCTGGGGCGGGGTCCGTTCGGGCAGGTAGGAATGCGTGATCAGCTGGACGCGCATGGGTCAGGCCCCGGCGCAGACAGCGGCAGGTTCGGTCGCCTCACCGGAGGCACCGCCGGAGCCACTGGCACTGCCGCTGGCCGAGTTGCTGGCGTCCGTCCCACCGTCCGTGGCAGAGGGTTCTCCGGAGGCGGAGGATGCGCTGGAGTCGGATGGCTCGCCGGAAGCATCGGCGCTGGCATCCGGGGTGGCCCCGCCATCAGTGGCCGCGTCAGTGGCCCCGGCCGTGGCGTCGTCCCCGGCCGCTCCCTCAGTGTCGTCATCGCCCGAGAGATAACTGTCGAGGTCATCGGTCTGCAACGCCTGGCGCAACTCTTCGACGCCGGATTCGTCCTGGAGCACGATCGAGGCCCCACCGGGGCCCTCGGCCGGATCGCCGTGGGGAACCGTGAAGGTCTCGATGTCATTGCTGCGAATGCCGTTGAGCTGGAGACCGTAACCGGCGATCGTCGCCGCGTCCAACCCGTCGTCCACTGTGATGAAGGGGACGATGCTGTTGACAACGCCCATCAACTTCTGAGGATTGGCCAGCGTGTCCACCGTGAGGATCTGGTCCACCATCGCCGAGACGAAGCGCTGTTGGTTGGCCACCCGCTCGAAGTCACCGCCCGCGAAGGCCTTGCGTTCCCGGACGAAGCGCAGGGCGTCAGAGCCCTGAAGCAGGATCTCGCCCTGGGGGAAGAAGGACGGGTTGACCTGTCCCGAGGAGAAGGAATGCGGGTTGCAGACCTGGACGCCGCCGAGCGCACTGGTCAGCCCGTTGAAGCCCTCGAAGTCGATCACCGCCAGGTGATCGATGTTCACGCCCAGCAGGTTCTCCACCGTCGCGGTCACCAACGGGTAGCCGCCGAGCCCCAGCGCGGCGTTGACCTTGCGTTCGCCGTGGCCGGGGATCTCCACCCACAGGTCACGCACGACCGACATGACGTAGACGTTCTGGCGGTCCTCGGGGATGTGCACGAGCATCAGGGTGTCCGAGCGCTCGCCCTCCTCGCCCTTGTTCTCGGCGGTGTCCATGCCCTCACCGCGGGAGTCCGATCCCATGACCAGGACGTTCAGGGCGCCGTCCGTGGTGGCCTCGGAGGTGGCGATTCCGGCGTCCACCGTCTGGCGCTTGTCGTTGAAGGTCGAGGCGATGGAACCCACATAGATGCCGACGAACACGAGCACGACCACCAGCAGTGCGGCGACCACGATGAAGGCGTTGCGGACGGTGTGGCGCCGCCGCCGCGCCCGGCCGCTCGAGCGGCGTGGCAGATAGTCGTTGTTCTCAGTGTGAGACAAAAGGGGTTCCCATCGACACGTCAAAGTTCCAGATCATCTTAGACCGCCACGGCGCGGCGGCCGGTCCTGCCGTGCCGTGCCGGACGCTACCAGCGGGCCCGCCGCGGCACCGGTTGGCACCGCGGGCAGTAGGCCGAGGACCGGTTCATGAACCGGTCCTTGACGATCAGGCTCTGATGCCCCTCGGCCGCACAGCGCGCGCAGGGTCGGCCTGCCTGGCCGTAGACGTTGAGGGAGCGGTCGAAGTAGCCCGATCGCTATCGCGAAGACGGCTTCGGCCTGTGGGCTGTGGTGCTGCGCGAGACCGGCGAGATGATCGGCCAGTGCGGGCTGACCATGCAGCACATCCTGGGTGAGGACGTCGTCGAGGTCGGCTACCTGTTCCACCGGGAGTTCTGGCACCGGGGCCACGCGATCGAGGCGGCCGCCGCGTGTCGTGATCACGCGTTCGACGTGCTCGGCGTCGATCGCGTGTATGCGCAGATCCGCGACACGAACATCGCGTCGATGAACGTCGCCATCCGCCTCGGCATGACCGTGCGGGGTCGCTTCATCAAGCACTACCGCGGAGTGGAGATGCCGCACCTGGCGTTCGCCGTCGACCGCGGGTGAAGATGCCGTCGCAGGGCCGCGTGGTACGATCGCGACATGTTCATCCGCCGCCTCCAGGCTCTGTGCCTGGTCATCGGGCCGACGCTGTTCGCGCTCTCGCCGATGTTCTGGATCGACGGTCGCTACGGCATCGTCGGCGGGATGCTGATCGCCGTCGCGATGGTGCCCTGGGTATTCGGCCTGCTCGGCGAGTACGACCGGCTGCATCCGCACCTGCCCGTGGTCTCGGGTCTGTGGATGCTGTTGGTGTTGATCGGCATGTTCGGAAGCATCGCGCTCGGCCTGCAGGGCTTCTTCGAGGGCGTGCTCGGAACGACCGACGGCGCGTCGCCGGCCACGTTCACCGGATATCCCACGGCCGGTGCGCTCGTACTGCTGCTCGCCGGCCCGATGTTCCCCGCCGCCCTGGTTGTGCTCAGCATCTTCCACTGGCGCACTCGTCTGGCACCGCGGTGGGTGGCGAGCCTGCTCGCGCTCGCCGCTGCGATGTTCCCGGTCGCCCGCGTTGCTCGGATCGACACACTCGCCGTGATCGCGGACCTGCTCATGCTCGGCACGTTCTGCGTGATCGCCTGGCGTGCATGGCACGCGGATCGTGCACCCGTCATATCGCCGAGCTGATTCAGCGGGCTCAGCGCCGCCGCTGGCAGCGCGGGCAGTAGTGGCTGGAGCGGTTCATGAACGCCTCGCGCCGAAGCTCGCCGTCGCAGCGCGGACACGGCTCTCCCCCGCGACCATAGGCGTTCAGGGAGTGCGCGAAATAACCCGATTCTCCGTTGACGTTGACGTAGAGGGAGTCGAAGCTCGTGCCGCCCTGGGCGAGGGCCTGCACCATCACCGCGTGCACCGCCGCCAGCAGGCGTCCCGATTCACTGCGGTTCAGGGTCTCGGTCGGCCGCGCATAGTGCAGACGCGCCTGCCACAGGGCCTCGTCCGCGTAGATGTTGCCGATACCGGAGATGAGTCCCTGGTCCAGCAGCGCTCGCTTGAGTCCGGTCTTGCGGCGGCGGAACCGTTGGTACACCGCGTCCGGATCGAAGTGGGGGTCCAGGGGGTCGCGGGCGATATGGGCCACCGAGGCGGGCACCAGCTGGTCCGGACGGTCCGACGCCGACACCAGGGCTTCTATGAACAGTCCGCCGAAGATCCGCTGGTCCACGAAGCGCAGTTCCAACGCGGTGCCATTCCCTTCCCGGGCGCGATTTCCGCTCTCCTCGCTCGCCTCGCCCTCGCCCTCGCCCTCGCCCTCGCCCTCGAGCAGGATCCGGATGCGCAGGTGCTTCGGGTCCGGGTCCCCCGGAGAGTTCACGAGGAGCTGGCCGCTCATGCCCAGATGTGCCACGAGCGCCCGGTCGGGCGGCGAGCCGGCAGCAGCCAGGGGAACCCACAGGTATTTGCCGCGCCGCTCGGGGGCCGCCAGGCGGAGTCCGGGAAGCTGGGATTCGAAGGCGACCGCGCCGCCGTCGTGCCGGCGGGTGGACCGCGGTTCCACCACCTCGACTCCCGAGACCGGCCGTCCGGCGGCCCAGGTCTCGAGCCCCCGGCGGACAACCTCCACCTCGGGCAGTTCAGGCACCGGTGGCTGCCTCGGTACCGGCGGCGGCCCCCTGGGCAGCGGCCGAGACCCGGTCCCAGGAATGGGCAGCGGCCTGGCGTTCGGCCTCCTTCTTGGAGGGGCCCGTGCCGGTGGCGTAGGGCGTGCCGCCCACCAGGAGGGTGGCCGTGAATACCTTGTCATGGTCGGGGCCGGCGGATTCCATCCGGTATTCGATGGCGCCGAGTCCGCCGTTCGCGGCAGCCTCCTGGATATACGTCTTCCAATCGGTGCCGGCCCCCATGGCGAGCTTGTCCGCGAGCAGCGGGATGATGAGCCGGTGCACGAGGTCATGGGCAGCCGGCAGGCCCTGGTCCATATAGGTGGCGCCGATGAGCGCTTCCATGGTGTCGGCGAGGATGGAATCCTTGTCCGCGCCGCGCGTCCGCCGTTCGCCCTCCCCGAGCAGCACGGCGGGACCGACGCCGATGGTGCGGGCCACGGAGGCCAGGGCACGGGTGGAGACGACGGCGGCACGCATCTTCGCCAGGTCCCCCTCGGGGAGGTCTGGATACGTGCGATAGAGGTGGTCGGTGACCACGACGCCGAGCACCGAGTCGCCGAGGAACTCGAGGCGCTCATTGGTGGGCAGCCCGCCCTGCTCATAGGAGTAAGAGCGGTGCGTCAGGGCAAGCACAAGCGTCTCGGGGTCGATGGTGACCCCGAGACGCTTGAGCAGGTCTTCAGTTATCGGCTGGTCCAACTGGACCGGCCGGCGCCGCCCGGACTGTTGTCCGGACGACTGGACCGACTTCCGTGGCGCCATGGGCACCTCAGGCGTCGGCGACCTTGCGGCCCTTGTATTCCATGAACAACGGCGTACCGGCAGAATCGGTCACGACCTGGGCCTGGTGCGGCAGGCGGTAGGTGACGCGGCCGTTTTCCACGGACTTCACCAGCGGGGGCACGGTGGCCTTCCACTGGGAGCGGCGGGCACGGGTGTTGGAACGGGACATCTTCCGCTTCGGAACTGCCACGGCTATCTCTCTTCTGTCTCGTCGGATGAGGTCTTCATCTCCGGGCCGGCGGTGCCGGACTCGGAGGTCTTCGTCAGTTCGGCCAAGGCCGCCCAGCGTGGATCCAGCTGTTCGTGGACATGATCGTCCGGTGCGTCCTCCAGTCGGATGCCGCATTCGGAGCACAGGCCCTGACATCCCGGCCGGCAGACCGGCTGGAAGGGCAAGGCCGTGACCACGGCGTCCCGGACGACTGGCTCCAGATCCACCGTCTCGTGGACCACCAGGCGCTCTTCGTCGCTCCCACCCTCCGGGGCGGACGCGAGGAACAGCTCCTGCAGGTCAACGGTGATCCCGTCCTGGATCGGGTCCAGGCAACGACTGCACTCTCCCACCAGGTCGGCGTGAGCCTCACCGGTGACCAGAATGCCTTCATGGACCGACTCCAGACGCAGGTCGACGTCCACGGCTGAACCAGCCGGGATGCCGATGAGCGGAGTGGACAGTGCCTCGGGGGCTGGCCACTGCTCCTCCAGGGTCCTCATGGACCCCGGACTGCGCACCAGGTCCTTGACGGAGACCACCCACCTACCAGCTGCACCGGCTACGGTCGGGGACGATGACGCGGACATCAGCATTCCTTCTTCAGCGGGCGGTGGTGGCGGTACGGATTCCTGCGCATGGCTTCCACCGTACGCTGGGATCCAGGCAGGGCAGAACCCTCAGGACCGACTCACCAGTCTAGCCGCTCCGCTCCGCCGTTCCAAATGACCCGCCGGGCGAAGCAGAGGCCGTGACGCTCAGAGCCCCGCGGCGAACTCCTTGAGCCAGGGGCGCAGTGCCGGGCCCAGGTCCTCACGGGCGCTGGCCAGTTCGATCACGGCCTTCAGGTAGCTCAGCTTGTCACCGGTGTCATAGCGCTTGCCGCTGAACACCACGGCGTGCACACCGAAACCCTCCCCCTGCCCCTCGGCCAAGACCTGCAGGGCGTCGGTCAGCTGGATCTCATTGCCGCGGCCGGGCTCGGTGCGCTCGAGGATGTCGAAGACCGCCGGGTCCAGGACATAGCGGCCGATCACAGCCAGAGTGGACGGAGCCTCCTCCACCGAGGGCTTCTCCACGAGCCCGGTGACACGCACCACGTCCTCTGGTCCCCCGGCCACCGGGGAGACCTCGGCTACCCCGTAGGCGGAGATGTTCTCGCGGGGGACCTCCATGAGCGCGATGACCGAGCCGCCCTTCTCCTGCTGGACGTCGATCATGCGCTCCAGCAGGTCCTCCTTCTCATCGATCAGGTCGTCGCCCAGCAGCACGGCGAACGGCTCGCAGCCCACGTGCTGCTTGGCGCACCACACCGCGTGGCCCAGGCCCTTGGCGTCGTTCTGACGCACGTAGTGGATGTTGCCGAGGTTGGTGGCCTCCTGGATCTTGCCGAGTTTGCCGAAGTCCCCCTTGAGCTCCAGGCTGCGCTCCAGAGCGGGAACCCTGTCGAAGTGGTCCTCCAGGGCACGCTTGCTGCGGCCGGTGATCATCAACAGGTCCTTCAGCCCGGCGGCCTTGGCCTCGGCCACCACATACTGGATGGCCGGCTTGTCCACCACCGGGAGCATCTCCTTGGGCATGGCCTTGGTGGCCGGCAGGAATCGGGTCCCCAGTCCGGCGGCGGGGATGATGGCCTTCTTGGTGCGAGGATTCCGCGAGCGCTCAGTCATGGCTGCAGGATAACCTGTTCCTGCTGGTCAGGGTCTACTCACGACTCGTTCAGCCGCCGCATGACCGCCCGCGGCACGAACTCGGAGACGTCCCCTCCGAGCTGGCTCACTTCCTTGATGAGCGTGGAGGATAGGTGCGCGTAGCGGCTGTCGGTGGGCAGGAACACGGTCTCCACGCCGGTCAGGTGTCGGTTCATCGCCGCCATCGGCATCTCGTACTCCAGATCGGCGGTGTTGCGCAGCCCCTTGATGATGGCATTGGCACCGGCCTTGCGGCAGAACTCGGCAAGCAGCCCCTCGCCCATAGGCACAACGGAGATCCCCTGGAGTGAGGAGACGGTCTCCCGGATCATCTCGATCCTGGTGTCCACGTCGAACCGGTACTTCTTCGCGTAATTCGTGGAGACCGCCACGATGACGTCATCGAAGAGGTTGGTGGCCCGTGCGATCACCTCCACGTGGCCGTGGTGCAGGGGGTCAAAGGATCCGGGGCAGACGGCTCGACGCATGCACCGAACATACTATGGAGCCCATGCCCGCCGCACGACAGCCGCACCACCGAGGTGCCGTCCCCCACGTTTCCGCACGTACCCCCGTCACACCCCGTCACCCGCCCTCGATCTTCGAGACCATGACCCGGTTGGCGCGCCAGCACGGAGCGGTCAACCTGGGGCAGGGCTTCCCGGACGCCGACGGCCCGGAGTGGATCCGGTCCCTGGCGGCCGAGGCGATCCTCACGGGCCGGGCGGACGGAGTCGAGCACGCCAACCAGTACGCTCCGGGCCGGGGCGACCCCGCGCTCCACCGAGCGGTGGCGGATCACCAGCGCCGCCACTATGGGATGAAGGTGGATCCGGACCGCGAGGTCCTGGTGACCACGGGCGCCACCGAGGGCATCGCCGCGGCGCTGCTGGCCCTCGTGCAGCCCGGTGACGAGGTCCTGGCCTTCGAGCCGTACTACGACTCCTATGCGGCGGTCGCGACCCTGGCCGGAGCCCGGTTCGTCACCGTGCCGCTCACCGCACCGGATTTCCAACCGGACCTCGAGGCCCTGGAATCGGCCATCACCGGGCACACCCGGATCCTGCTGCTGAACACGCCGCACAATCCCACCGGGGCCGTGATTCCGCCCGCAGTCCTCTCGCAGATGGTGGCGGTCTGTGCGCGGCACGACGTCCTCATCCTCAGCGACGAGGTCTACGAGCACCTGGTCTACGAAGGTCGCCACCACCCCGTCGCCTCCGTTCCCGGCGGATGGGAGCGCACGCTGACCGTCTCGTCCGCCGGCAAGAGCTTCTCCCTCACCGGCTGGAAGGTCGGGTGGCTCACCGGTCCCGCGGATCTCGTGGAATCGGTGTACTCGGTCAAGCAGTTCCTCACCTACTCCTCCGGCCCCGCCTACCAGGCGGCCATCGCCCGAGCCCTGCCGGACGGTGACGGGTTCCTGGCCGCTCAGCGCGACCGCTACCGCTCCGCCCGTGACACCCTGGTGGCCGGCTTGCGCTCGGCCGGACTCGATCCCGTGGTGCCGGCTGCCGGGTACTTCACCGTGGCTGATCTGGCCGCCCTCGGAGTGGACGACGCGCAGGCCGCGGCCGCGGTGCTGGCCGAGCGGGCCGGCGTCGTGGGCATCCCGGTCGGAGCCCTGTGCGGACCGGCGGAACACCCGGGCGGCCCCGCTCCGTTCGGGTCCTGGATGCGCTGGGCCTTCTGCAAGTCGCCCGACGTCCTGACCGAGGCGGTGGCCCGGCTACAGGGGCTGGGCCGGGCCCTCTCCAGCTGACCTCCCGGCCCCAGACGCTCTATTCTCTGGGGCATCCCCCGGGGCCTGTTCCACCTCGTCCTCCGCCTCGCCTGTCGCCTCGCCCGTCGCCTCGTCCGCCGTCTCCTCCGGACCGGATCGCAGGCAGAAATACAGGATGGTCTCGCCGTAGGTCCGGGATTCCAGCAATTCGAGGGCAGTGGGCCAGTCCGGTACGTCCGACCGGGCAGAGCGTTCCAGCACCAGCAAGCCGTCCGGCACCAGGACGGCGGAGATCCGCTGGAGCGTCTCCGCCAGCTCGGACCCGCCCAGCGGATACGGCGGATCGGCCAGGACCAGGTCCCAGGGACCGGTGCCGGTGGGTCCGGAGAGCACCCGGTCCACGTCCCCGGCAGCCACCTGGACCACGCTCCGTCCCACCCGCTGGTTGACGGCGGCCGCGTTCCGCCGGCAGACAGCGGCGGCCCGCCGATCCCGCTCCACCAGCAACACCGTCTCGGCGCCCCGGCTCGCCGCCTCGCCACCCAGGGCACCGGAACCGGCGAACAGGTCCACGACGGCGGTGCCCTCCAACCAGCCCCGGCTCGCCAGCCAGGAGAAGAGGGCCTCGCGGGTGCGGTCGGTGGTGGGCCTGGTGCTTTCTCCCGGGACGGACTCGAGCTGCAGTGATCCGGCCTGGCCGGCGATGATCCTTGGCATCTGTCTCCTTCGGCGGGCCCGGTCAGCCCTTCTCGATGTAATCGCCGGTGTCCTCGTGGCCGGCCTCCCAGGCCTGCACGGCCGCGGCCAGCTCCGGGTTGTCCAGCGTGCCCGCGTCGGACTGGTGCAGGGCAACCCATCCGGCGGCCAGCTCGATGAGGTCGGCGTGCTGGAGCACCCGCAGGACCTTCAGCCGGCTCCCGCCGTGCTGGGCGGCCCCGAGCACGTCCCCCTCGCCGCGCTGCTGGACGTCGGCGCGGGCGATCTCGAGCCCGTCCTGGGTGCCCGCGACCACCTCGAGGCGGTCGATCGCAGGATGCCCGTCCGGCAGCCGGGTGACGAGCAGGCAGGTGGCCGGCGCCGTGCCCCGGCCCACCCGACCGCGCAGCTGATGGAGGGTGGAGAGGCCGAAGGCATCCGCATCGAGGATGGCCATGATGGTGGCGTTGGGCACGTCCACGCCGACCTCGACCACGGTGGTGGCCACCAAGATGTCGAGGTCCCCGGCCACGAAGCGGCTCATGGTCTCGGCCTGGGTCTGCTGGTCCTGCCGGCCGTGCAGACTGGCGATGCGCAGGCCCTCCAGTACGGGCAGGGAGGCGAGCCGGGGCACCATGTCCTCGACCGCAGCGTCGTGACGGTGGTCCCGGGCCGTGCCAGCGGAGTTGTCCGGACTGGCGGGGCTGTCAGGACTGGCAGGACTGGCGGAGTTGTCAGGATTGTCAGGGTTGTCCCGGCGGTCGGTCGGGTCGATCTTGGGGCACACCACGAACGCCTGGTGTCCCGCGGCCACCTGTTCGGCGATCACCTCCCAGACGCGGCCGATGATCCGGGGGCCATGGGCCATCCGGGCGAGGTGGGTGGCCACCGGCTGCCGACCGGACGGCAGCCCGGGCAGAAGCGTCAGGTCCAGGTCGCCGAACACGGTCATCGCCACGGAACGAGGGATCGGAGTGGCACTCATGACCAGCAGGTGGGTACCGGGGTTCTCTCGGCGCAGCGCCTCGCGCTGGTCCACTCCGAAGCGGTGCTGCTCGTCCACGACCGCCAGCCCCAGGTCGGCGAATTGAACGGTTCCGGAGAACAGGGCATGGGTACCGACCACCAGACCGGCCTGGCCGGAGGCGATCTTCAGCAACGCCTCACGTCGCTGGGCGGTCGTGAGAGAACCAGTCAACAGGACCACCTCGGTGGCGGGTCCGTCCGGGGCGTCGAGCCGGCCGGCGTGCGCGAGGGGGCCGAGCGTGACCGTCAGGGAGCGGTAGTGCTGCGCGGCCAGCACCTCCGTCGGGGCGACCAGGGCCGCCTGCCCGCCGGCATCCACAACTTGCGCCATGGCGCGCAGGGCCACGAGCGTCTTGCCGGAGCCCACCTCGCCCTGCAGCAGCCGGCTCATGGGCCGGCCACGGGCCAGGTCGGCTGAGATCGCCTCCCCGGCGGAGACCTGGCCGTCGGTCAGCGTGAAGGGCAGTCGTGCGTCCAGGGCGGCCAGCAGCCCGTTCCCGACGGCGGCGCGGGACACCGCGTCCGGCATCGCCGCCGCATGGCGCCGCACTGCCAGCGCCCCTTGGAGCACCAGAGCCTCCTGCAAGGCGAACCGGCGCCGGGCCCTGAGCGCGTCCGCCACCACGGCCGGGCGGTGGAGGTCCCGATACGCGGCGGCGAGTCCGGGCAGAGGGACGCCGTCCGTGGCCGCCTCCTCGAGCAGGTCGGCCGGGACCGGATCCTGGAGTGCGTCCGCGTCAAGGGCGTCCAGGACGGTGCCGATGCTGGCCCGCAGGACCCAGCTGGGAACCTTGGCCGTGGCCGGATAGAGCGGCACCGGAGCCAGGTCCTCCTCGCCCGGCACCTCGGCCTCGTCCAGCACGGAGAAGTCCGGGTTGTTCAGCGTCTTCTCACCCCGGTAGAGGGCGGTCTTCCCATGGAACATGGCCCGGTGGCCCGGTTGCAGCCGGCGCAGTGCCTCGTAGCTGTTGAAGAAGGCCATGTCGAGGGAGGCCGGACGCAACGGGTCGTCGTCCGTCACCGTGACGTCCACGATGAACCCGCGCCGGGAGTGCATGTTCCGGCGGTCCACGGACACCACTCGGGCGACCACGGTGACCTGATCGCCCACGGGCAGGGAGGCGATCGGTGTCAGTTCCCCGCGTTCGATCCAGCGCCGGGGGAAGTGCTCCAACAGGTCCCGGACGGTACTGAGGCCCATCTCCCTGTCCAGGCGCTGGCCGGTGCGGCCGCCCAGGAGCCGGTCGAGCGGCTGGTTGAGCGGATCGGGTCTCACCCGGCGGTCTCCGGGTCCTGCAGGGAGGTGATCACCAGGTTCTCCGGTTCGCCGGCCTTGCGGACCAGGGCCTCTGCCGCCGCGTGGTCGTCCACGTGCACGTGCAGTCTCCACCGCACGGGGGCGTTGGGCTCGCCGCTCTCCTCACCGGAGGTGCCGACGGGGCTCATGATCACGGAGTCCCCCATGTCATTGAGCTCGAACCGGAGGGTGGCGGCCGTGAGGGGATCCAGCGAGATGCTGCACATCAGCTCGTAGCCCACCGGTGAGTCCAGGCCCTCGTGGATGTGCGGGTCCGAGGCGGAGAACCCGTGCAGTCCGTCCAGCAGACCCGGGTCGATGCTGGTGCCCATGACCGTGGCCCGCAGGGAGTCGAGCACCAGCAAC
Organism: Citricoccus muralis; assembly: GCF_003386075.1. Taxonomy (GTDB): domain Bacteria; phylum Actinomycetota; class Actinomycetes; order Actinomycetales; family Micrococcaceae; genus Citricoccus; species Citricoccus muralis. The sequence continues at coordinate 606,237 of NZ_QREH01000001.1, read as the reverse complement.
AGTCCCATGCCGCCCGCATCGACCACGTGTGCTGCCGTCAGGGCCGGCAGCTGGCCCTCCGTCTGGACCACGGCCTGCCAGGCCGCGCCCACGATGGCGTCCAGTGCGGCACCGAGTTCCCGGCGGCTCATGACCTGGTCGTCCGGTTGACCCCGCAGCCCGGCGGCATGCTCGGACGCCGCGCGGGCGGCCGCCGCGAGCACCGTCAGCATGGTGCCCTCCTGCGGATCGGACAGGGCGGCCCAACAGCTGGTCTGGGCGCGTTCGAGAGCCGAGGCCAGCGTCGGGGCCGCGAGTCGCTCGTGGCCGGTCAGCGGTTCGGACATGCCGATCAGCATCACGGCCAGCAGCGTCCCGGAGTTGCCTCGGGCCTGGTCCAGCGCGGCGCGGCCGGCGAGGGACATCAGGGCGCCAACGTCCTCCGTGGTCTCCTCGGCCACCGCGGCACGGGCGGCGCGAACGGTGCCGTACAGGTTGCTGCCGGTGTCACCGTCCGGGACCGGGAAGATGTTGATGGCATCCATCCGATCGGAGGCATTGCCCAGGACGGTCTCCGCCAGCTCCAGCCACTGGTGCACCCGCGAGGGACTCCGGCGTGGAGTGTCGTCCATGGTCATGCCGGGCGCCTCACCGGAATCGCATACCCGTCAGGGCCTTCTGGTTGGACTGTCCCTTGCCCCGGGTGGAGGCGCCACCGGCGCCGGAGGAACGGCTGCCCTGGGAACGGCGGGCCGACGTGGGTTCCACGGCGTCCGACTCATAGGCGTACTGGTACGCGTAGTACGTGCCACGCTTCTGCGGCACGCGGGTCAGCACTAGGCCCAGCACACGGGCGTCCACGGAGGCCAGGCTGTCCAGACCGCCCTGCAGCTGCTCACGGTGGACGTAACCGTCCACGCGGGTGACGAGCAGGACACCGGAGGCCATGGAGGCCAGGACCGTCGGGTCGGTGACCGGCTGCAGCGGCGGGGCGTCGATGAGCACCACGTCGTAGCGTCCCTCGAGCTGGCGCAGCAGGCGGCGCATGGCCTCGGAGCCGAGCAGCTCGGAGGGGTTCGGCGGGATCTCGCCGGAGGTGATGATGTCCAGTTCGCCCTCAGGACCCCAGGACTGGATGGCGTCCTCGAGGTCGATCTGGCCGGACAGGATCGTGGACAGGCCCACGGCTCCTTCCAAGCCGAGTGTCTTCGCGACGCGCGGACGGCGGAGGTCGGCGTCGATGATGACGACCCGGCTGCCCGACTCGGCCATCATGATGCCGAGGTTGCACGCGGTGGTGGTCTTGCCCTCGCCCGGGATGGAGGAGGTCACGACCACGGACTGGGTGCCGCCGTCCACATTCGTGAACTTCAGGTGGGTGCGCAGCTGACGGTAGTTCTCGGCCCGCGGATCGAACTGGTCGTCCAGCGAGATGATCGGCTCATCCTCGGCCGACTTGTGGTCGGCGAAGGCACCCAGGATCGCGGCGTCAGTGATGCGCTCGACATCCTCGCGGTTGCGGATGCGGGAGTCCAGAAGAGTGCGGAGCAGGGCGAAGGCTACGCCGAGTGCGGCGCCCACCACCAGGCCCAGGACGAGGTTCAGGGCCACTCGGGGGCTCGACGGGCTCAGCGGCACGGAGGCCTGCTCCACCACGGACAGGTCCACCAGCGGGTCGCTGGTGCCCTCCGGATCCTCCACCTCGTACACGGTCGAGATCAGCGACTCTGCCACGGAGTTGGCGACCTCCGCCGACTGGGCGGGGTCCTCGTGACTGGCCGAGAGGTTGATCAGCACGGTCTGAGGCGGGGCCGTGGCCTCGATCGTGGCGGCCAGCCCCTGCACGGTCAGGTCCAGGCCGAGGTCTTCGATGACGGGCTGAAGGACGCGCGGACTGGTGGCGAGGCTGACATAGGACGTGACCCGCTTCTCGGAGAAGCTCGAGCCCTGCAGGATATCGCTCGCGGTGTCACCGGAGTTCACGGCCACGAAGATCTGTGTCCGGGCGGTGTAGGTCGGCTTCGTCAGCGCCGTGGCACCGGCGGCGACGGCCACCCCCAAGAGGGTCACCAGCAGAATCGACAGCCAGTTGTTCCGCAGGATCCGGATGTAGTCGCGAAGGTCCAAGTCGCGATCCTTTCGTAAGTATGTGCCGGTCACTGACCGGAAAGGTATGAGGCCACATCGTCTTGGCTCAACGCCGCGCCGATCTCCTCAATCGCCTCTTCGTCCGGCCAGACGACTGACTGGCCCCTCGCGCGGCCCACGCCATTGGTGGGCACCGTGAACATCTCCAGGTCGTCCGAACGGATGTCCGTCATGGTCCTGCCGATGGAGATCAATTCCCCTGAGTTAAGGGATTCATCGAGCGTCAGGTATGGAGACAACCCACCAACCATATCCGAGATCCTGCCGGGGTTTGTCAGCGTTTCCGCGGTCAGGACCTTCTGGGCCACCGCCTGCAGGAACAACTGCTGATTTCGGACGCGCGAATAGTCGCCGTCGGAGAAGGCATAACGCTCGCGGACGAAGGACAATGCCGTGCCCCCGTCCATGTGCTGGGCGCCCGCCTGGAAGGACTGGCCGCCGTTGCCCGCCTGGAAGGACTCCGGAACGGTGATGTCCACGCCTCCGAGCGAATCCACTAGGCCTTCGAAACCAGCCATGTCCACGGCGGCCACGTGGTCGATCCGGGTGCCGAACAGGCTCTCCAGGGTCTGGACCGTCTTCGGCACGCCACCGAAGGAGTAGGCGGCATTGAGCTTGTGGGTCCCCTCGCCCGGGATCTCCACCCAGAGGTCGCGCATGACGGACATCACATAGACCGCCTCCCGGTCACCCGGGATGTGGACCCACATCATCGTGTCGGACCGCCCCGACTGGGGTACCCCGGCCAGGTTCTCCGTCTCGCCCGAGCCGCCGCCGGAGTCGGAGCCGAGCAGCAGGATGTTGAGCGGCTCTTCCTTGCCCTCTTCGGCCGGTGCCTTGGTGGGACGGGAATCCGCCTCCGGGAACGTCGTCTCGAAGCGTTGCGTGTCGTTGTCGAACGTGGAGGCGAGGTTCGCCAGGTATCCGATGGCCACGGCGCCGGCCCCGATGACCAGGACCAGGACGATGCCGAGCGTCAGCCAGACGGCCCGGTTCTTCCCCTTCTTGCGGTGACCGCGGTCGCGCTGGCCCCCGGATCCGCCATCGCCCGTGTCACCCATGGAGTCGGAGAGGTCAGACGAGGGTTCAGACACAGAGGTCCTCCGGGGTCGGTCGGTATCGGCGGCAGTGGGTCTCTCACGCGGTCACCGTGGCCGCGGGGCCCTCGGTGCGCGTGCCACAGGGAACCTGCCCGTCATGGCCCCTCGCCTGTGGTGCTCGTCCCATGATAAGGCACTGTCTCGGGCCCTCATCGTAGGCTGTCAGCATGCTTTCCCCCGGCGTGCCTCCCTGTAGTCCTGTCACGACCACCCCTGCCGAGCGTTCCACCGTACCGCGTCTCACTCGGCTGTCCCGCCTCCGGCTGTCCTACCTCCGGCTGTCCCGGGTTCGCAGGTTCAGGTCCGTCGGGGCCGTCGCCGTGGTGGGCCTCGGCCTGATCGTCAGTGGATGCAGCGCCCCCGTCGCCGATGTCGAGGCCGCCCCGGAGGCGACCGACCCGGTGTGTGCCGAGGCCATGGTGTCCCTGCCGGACGCCGTCGCAGGTTTCGACCGCCGGGAGACGGACAGCCAGGCCACGGCCGCCTGGGGCGAGCCCTCTGCCGTCATCCTCCGCTGTGGCGTCCCCGTCCCGGGGCCCACCACCGAGCACTGCGTGACGGCCAACGGCATCGACTGGGTCACGCGGGACGACGGGGAGTTCTGGACCCTGACCACCTATGGCCGCTCCCCCGCGATCGAGGTGCTGTTCGATGACACCCGGGCGGCGTCGAGCTCGGTCATGGTGGACCTCTCCTCGGCCGTGGGACGCATCCCCGCCACCGGTGGGTGCACCACCTCGGCCCCCACTCAGGCGCCGATCCCGGGGACGGACGCGCCGTCGTCGTAGTGGTGGTGTCGGTGCCCTGAGAAGGCCGCCGCGGCGGGCCTAGTGGAGCCCGGTGCCGCGCTCGAGAGCCAGCTGCAGGAGTTCGCCGATCAGTTCGCCGTAGGCCAGCCCGGACCGCTCCCACATGGCGGGGTACATGCTGATCGGGGTGAAGCCCGGCATCGTGTTGATCTCGTTGATGACGAATTCGCCAGCGGGAGTGTAGAAGAAGTCCACGCGGGACAGGCCCTCGGCGTCCACGGCGTCGAAGGCCACGACGGCGAGCCGGCGCACCGTGTCGATGGCCGCCTCGGGCAGGTCAGCCGGGCAGGACAGGTCTGCCGCGGTATCGTCCTGGTACTTGGCCTGGAAATCGTAGAACTCGTGCTGGCCGGAGCCGTCGTGGACCACGATCTCGCCCGGCAGGGAGGCCCGCGGTGCCTGGACTCCATGGCCGTCCAGCACCGCGCACTCGATCTCGCGGCCGACGATCCCGGCCTCGACGACGACCTTGGGGTCGAAGCGGCGGGCCTCCTCGATCGCGGCTACCAGGTCCTCGGCGCCCGCCACCCGGGTGATGCCGAAGGAGGAACCCGCCCGGGCCGGTTTGACGAACACGGGGAAGGCCAGGGCGGCGACCCTCTCGAGAACGGCCTCCCGCTCACCACGCCACTGGCGGTCCGTGATGGTCTCCCACGGTCCGACCTGCAGCCCGGCGGCCTGGAAGGCGACCTTCATGAAGTGCTTGTCCATGCCCACGGCCGAGGCGAGCACGCCGGCGCCCACATAGGGCACGGCGGCCATCTCGAGCTCTCCCTGCAGGGTCCCGTCCTCACCGAACGGCCCGTGCAGCAGCGGGAACACCACATCGATGGTCCCGTGTGATTCCCCGCTGGCCACGGAGACGAGGTCATGGCCGCCCCTCTCGGTGCAGCGCAACGCGAGCGGATCGGCCGGCTCCGGGACCTGCGGCAGGTCCCCGCCGGGCAGGTTCCAATGCGCCGGGTCTGCCTCGAAGCCGTGCCACCGGCCGGTCGCCGTGATCCCGACGGGCACCGCCTCGTACCGGTCCGGGTCCATGGCGTTCAGCACGCCGGCGGCGGTGATGCAGCTGATCGGGTGCTCGCTGGAACGGCCTCCGAAGAGCACGAGCACGCGGAGCCGGCCGTGGGCGCCAGACCCGAGCCGTGCGTTGCGGTCTGGTTGCGTGGTCACGATCGTCCTTCCGGTTTGAGGTCACGGGCCAGCAGCAGCCCCGCCAGGGTGTCGACATCGAGGGCGCCAGCGATCACGGCATTCATGGCCTCGCTGATCGGCATCTCCACGCCGTGTCGCCGGGCGAGGTCGACCACCGCGGAGACCGACTTCATGCCCTCGGCGGTCTGCTTGAGCCGCGCGGTGGCCTCCTCCACGCTGAGCCCCTGGCCGAGGTGCCGGCCGGCCGTCCTGTTGCGGGACAGGGGCGAGGCACACGTGGCCACGAGGTCGCCCAGCCCGGCGAGCCCGGCGAGGGTCTCGGCCTGGCCCCCGAGGCTCTCGACCAGGCGTGCGGTCTCGGCCAGCCCGCGGGTGATGACGGAGGCCTTGGAGTTGTCCCCGTAGCCCAGCCCGTCGCAGATCCCCACGGCCAGCGCGATCACGTTCTTGACCACGCCGCAGATCTCGACGCCGGTCACGTCCGTGTTGGTGTAGGGCCGGAAGTACGGGCCCGAGGTCCGCACCGCGATCCACTCGGCCGTGGCCGGGTCCGCGGAGGCCACCACAGTCGCCGTCGGCTCCTGGCGGGCGATCTCCAGGGCCAGGTTCGGCCCAGACACCACGGCGAACCGCTCGTCCGGCAGGCCGAGCTCCTCAGCGCACAGCTCGCTCATCCGGGCGTCGGTACCGCGTTCCAACCCCTTGACCAGGGACACCACGACGGCGGCCGGGTCCAGGTGGGCGCGAATGGTCGGCAGGTGCCCGCGGACCTCCTGGGCGGGGATGGCCAGCACCACCAGTCCGGCACCGGCCACGGCCTCCGCCAGGTCGGTGGTGGCGCTCAGGCACGCCGGCAGGTCGATGTCCGGGAGGTAGTCGGTGTTGCGCTTCCGGGCGGTGATGTCCTCGGCCACCTCGGGACGGCGGGCCCAGAGCACGATCTCCGGCTCGACCACCCCTCGCTCGATGGCGCTGTCCGCCAGGACCTTCGCGAAGGTGGTCCCCCAGCTGCCGGCTCCCACCACCACCAGCTTCTCGGGGCGCGCGTTCACGAGATCCCCTGGCCCCGGTGGCCCGCTTCCCGTTGACCGGTGCGCGGATTCCACCGTCCCTCCGGCGCGTCCTCGCCACGGAGGACCTCGAGTTCTCCGGTGATGGCCGTCATGATGCGTTCACTGGCGGTCTCCAGCACGGACCGCGTCAGCGTGGACTCCCGCAGGTCCTCCAGGGGCACGGGGGCGCCGATGCGGATCCGTCCCGTCCCACGGGGCCGGAGCCGGGGTGTCTTGGCAGTCCTCGGCAGCACCTCATGGATGCCCCACTGGGCCACCGGGATGACCGGCACCCCGGCCTTGAGAGCCAACCGCGCCGCCCCGGTCTTGGCCTTCATGGGCCACAGGTCCGGGTCCGAGGTCAGGGTCCCCTCGGGATAGATGATGATCGCGCCGCCCTCGGACAGGACCCGGTCTGCGGCCACGAGCGATTCGTTGCCCCCGCGGGCGCGGTCCACGGGAATCTGCCGCAACCTGGTGATGATCCCGCCCACGACCGGCAGCTGGAACAGCTCGGACTTGGCCAGGAAGTGTGGCAGGTGGCCCTGGGTGTAGACCATGTGGCCCAGGGCCAACGGGTCCAGGTTGGAGATGTGGTTGGCGCACACGATGAATCCCGAATCCGGGATGTGGTGGGCACCCTGCCATTCCTTGGACATGATGGCGTTGAGCGCGGGGCGGACCAGGGAGGCCGCCGCGAGATAGCCGGCGCGCAGTCCGGTTGATTCGGTCACGAGAGGTCCCCTAGCGGCCCAGGCTGCTCAGCTCGACGTCTGCCCCGAGGCCGATGAGCTTGTCCATGAACTTCTCATAGCCGCGGTTGATGATCTCGATGCCCGTGGCACGCGAGGTTCCCTGGGCAGCGAGGGCGGCGATGAGGTGGGAGAACCCGCCGCGCAGGTCGGGGATGTCGAAATCCGCCCCGTGCAACTCGGTCGGTCCCGAGATCACGGCGGAGTGCAGGAAGTTGCGCTGACCGAACCGGCACGGCACGGACCCCAGGCACTCACGGTGCAACTGGATGGAGGCGCCCATCCGCACGAGTGCGTCGGTGAACCCGAAGCGGTTCTCGTAGACCGTCTCATGCACGATCGAGACGCCCTCGGCCTGGGACAGCGCCACCACGAGCGGCTGCTGCCAGTCCGTCATGAAACCCGGGTGGACGTTGGTCTCCAGGACGAGGGGTTTGAGGCTCCCCCCGCCGTGCCAGAAGCGGATGCCGTGATCGTCGACCTCGAACTCGCCGCCGATCTTCCGGTAGATGTTCAGGAAGGCCGTCAGGTCGCGTTGCATGGCGCCCTCGACGTAGATGTCCCCCTGGGTCACGAGTGCAGCCGAGGCCCATGACGCCGACTCGTTGCGGTCCGGGATGGCTTGGTGGTTGAACCCGGAGAGCTCGTTGACGCCCTCGATCCGGATGGTCCGGTCGGTCTGGACCGTGATGATGGCGCCCATCTTCTGCAGGATGTGGATCAGATCGTGGATCTCCGGCTCGACGGCGGCGCCCTTGAGCTCCGTGATGCCCTCGGCCTTCACGGCGGTCAACAACACCTGCTCGGTGGCGCCCACGGAGGGGTACGGCAACTCGAGCTTGGCGCCGGTGAGCCCCTTCGGTGCCGAGATGTGGATGCCGCCGGGTCGCTTCTCCACCACGGCGCCGAAGTTGCGCAGCACGGTCAGGTGGAAGTCGATCGGCCGGTCACCGATCTTGCAACCCCCCAGATCGGGAATGAAGGCCTCACCGATCGAGTGCATCAGCGGCCCACAGAAGAGGATGGGGATGCGGGAGTCGCCGGCGTGGGCGTCGATCTCCGAGCTGGTGGCGGACTTGGTGTCCGCGGGATCCAGGGAGAGGTCCCCGGTCTCCGGATCCTTGGAGACCTTGACCCCATGGACGGAGAGCAGGCCCGTGACAATGTCTACATCCCGGATCTCCGGGACGTTGCGCAGGACCGACGGCTTGCTGCCCAGCAGCGAGGCCACCATGGCCTTCGGCACCAGGTTCTTGGCGCCACGGACGGTCACGCGTCCCTCGAGCGGCTTACCGCCGTTGATCGTCAGCAGATTTCCCATAGACAGTGGCATTCCTCCGTGGCCCGCCGGAACGGGCCGTCGCTGGTGTGCGGATGGCTGGGACGGGCCCGGCGCAGATCCGCACACCAGCATACGGGGCGAAGCCGGATCAGTCCGGGATCAGGTGGTCCGGGCCGGAAGCGTGGCGGGCTTGTAGGCCGGGCGGCTCGCCTCGAAATCGGTGATCTCCTGCTCCGTGCGCAGGGTGAGGCCGATGTCATCGAGCCCCTCCCTCAGACGCCAGCGCGTGTAGTCGTCCACCTGGAAGCCGGTGCTGAACGAACCGCAGGTCACGATGCGGGCCTCCAGGTCCACCGTCACCTGAGTGCCCGGATGGTTTTCGAGCTCCTTCCAAATCAGCTCGATATCCTGCTGGTCCACCTCGGCGGCCAGCAGGCCCTGCTTGCCGGAGTTGCCGCGGAAGATGTCCGCGAAGCGAGCGGACAGGACCACCTTGAACCCGAAGTCCTTCAGGGCCCACACCGCGTGCTCGCGGGAGGAACCGGTGCCGAAGTCCGGGCCCGCCACCAGGACGGAACCGGCCGAGTAGGGCTCCCGGTTTAGGATGAACTCCGGGTCCTTGCGCCAGCCGGCGAACAGGGCGTCCTCGAAACCGGTGCGGGTGATCCGTTTGAGGTAGACAGCCGGGATGATCTGGTCCGTGTCCACATTGGACTGCTTCAGCGGAACGCCGATCCCGGTGTGGCTGGTGAAGGGTTCCATGTCAGGCCTCCTGCAGTTCGGATTCGGATGCCGCCAGGTCGGACGGCGAGGAGAGCGTGCCGCGGATCGCGGTCGCGGCCGCGACCACAGGCGAGACCAGGTGGGTGCGGCCACCCTTGCCCTGGCGCCCCTCGAAGTTGCGGTTGGACGTGGAAGCGCACCGCTCTCCCGGGGCCAACTGGTCCGGGTTCATCCCGAGGCACATGGAGCAGCCGGCGAAGCGCCATTCGGCACCGAAGTCCTTGAACACGCGGTCCAGGCCCTCGGCCTCCGCCTCCAGACGCACCCGGGCGGAGCCGGGGACCACGATCATCCGCACGTTCTCGTCCTTGGTCCGGCCCTTGATGATCGCGGCCGCGGTGCGCAGGTCCTCGAGCCGGGAGTTGGTGCAGGAGCCCAGGAAGACGGTGTCCACCCGGATGTCCTTCATCGGCATGCCGGCGGTCAGGTCCATGTATTCCAGCGCCCGCTCGGCGGCGGCCCGGGCGTTCGGATCGTCGAAGTGCTCCGGGATCGGAACGGTGTCACTCAGGGACACGCCCTGCCCCGGGTTCGTGCCCCAGGTGACGAAGGGCTCCAGCGCGTCAGCGTCCAGGAACACCTCGGCGTCGAAGGCCGCACCCTTGTCCGTGGGCAGGCTGGACCAGTACTCGACTGCGGCGTCCCAGTCCTCGCCCTGGGGGGCGTGGGGACGGCCCTTGATGTACTCGAAGGTCGTCTCGTCCGGGGCGACCATGCCGGCGCGGGCACCGGCCTCGATCGACATGTTGCAGATGGTCATGCGCGCGTCCATGGACAGCGCCCGGATGGCCGAACCCCGGTACTCCAGGACGTACCCCTGCCCGCCACCGGTGCCGATCTTCGCGATGACCGCGAGGATGATGTCCTTGGCGGTCACCCCCTCCCGGAGGGTGCCCTCGACGGTGATGGCCATGGTCTTGAACGGCTTCAGCGGCAGGGACTGGGTGGCCAGCACATGCTCGACCTCGGAGGTGCCGATGCCGAAGGCCAGGGCCCCGAAGGCGCCGTGCGTGGAGGTGTGCGAGTCGCCGCACACCACGGTCATGCCCGGCTGGGTGAGGCCCAACTGCGGCCCCACCACGTGGACGATGCCCTGTTCGGCGTCGCCCAGGGAATGGAGCCGGATGCCGAACTCCTGGGCGTTGTCCCGCAGGGTCTGGATCTGCTTGGCCGAGACCGGGTCGGCGATCGGCTTGTCGATCTCCAACGTGGGGGTGTTGTGGTCTTCGGTGGCGATCGTCAGGTCGGGGCGCCGGACGGGGCGGCCCGCCAGGCGCAGCCCCTCGAAGGCCTGCGGGCTGGTGACCTCGTGCATGATGTGCAGGTCGATGTACAGCAGGTCGGGGGTCTGGGCGTCGCCGGCACCGTTGCCGGGAACCACCACGTGATCCTGCCAGACCTTCTCGGCCAGCGTGCGCGGGGCTGCTGCTGTTGAAGCCGTTGCGACTGTTGCGGCGACGTTTTCAGGGGATGCCTGGGCTACCATCTCGTGTCCTTCCACCAGTGACATCCATACTCTGGCACCGCGGCGCCGACGGTGGCCATCACGGCCGCGAATGTCTCACATACTGAGACGCTAGTATCAGAGTATGGACACGTCGGAGCACGAGACACCGCAGGCCCTCCACACGCCCAGCGGGGTCGGCGTGGTGGACAAGGCCGCCGCCATCCTGGATGCCCTTGAGGCCGGGCCGACGTCGCTGGCCGAGCTGGTGTCCGCCACGGGCATCGCGCGGCCCACCCTCCATCGCCTCGCCTCGGCACTCGTCCATCACCGGCTGGTCGGCCGTGACCTGCAGGGCCGCTACGTCTTGGGCAGCAGGCTCTCCGAGCTGGCCTCGGCTGCCGGTGAGGACCGGCTGACGGCGGCCGCCGGCCCGGTACTGTCCCGGTTGCGGGATGCCACCGGGGAGAGTTCCCAGCTCTTCCGCCGGCAGGCCGACGCCCGCGTGTGCGTCGCCAGTGCTGAGAGGCCGGTGGGGCTCCGCGACACCATTCCAGTCGGGACGCGGCTGTCCATGAAGGCCGGCTCTGCCGCACAGGTGCTGCTGGCGTGGGAGGACAATGAACGGCTCGTCGAGGGCCTCAACGGGGCCGTCTACACCCCCACGGTGCTGGCCGCCGTCCGGCGCCGTGGCTGGGCCCAGTCACTGGGGGAACGCGAGCCGGGAGTCGCCTCCGTCTCGGCACCGGTGCGCGGTCCGAGCGGACGGGTGATCGCCGCCGTGTCCATCTCCGGACCCATCGAACGTTTGACCCGCCAACCCGGACGGGTCCACGCGGAGACGGTGATGCGCCACGCGCACAACCTCACCGAACTGATCCGGACCACGCACACCCAGGCACGCTAGCCACCCAGCCAGTCACCCGGACAGCAGCGAAGTGTTCGCGCATTCGAGGCATGGTGTTCGCCTCCCAGCCGTGATCTCGGACGCGGCCGTCCCTACGATGGGCCACGTGACCGAGCCAGCCATCGTTTCCGCCCAGACCCAGACTCCCATCCGTACCGAGCCTGAAGCCTCCACTGCCCCCCGCCCCGAAAGGGACGCTGGCGGGGGGCCACCGCTGCGTGTCTCAGTGATCGGGACGGGGTATCTGGGAGCCACGCACGCGGCGTGTATGGCGGAGCTGGGTTTCGAGGTCCTGGGCCTGGACATCGACCAGGCGAAGATCGACGCGTTGACCCGCGGGGAGCTGCCCTTCCACGAGCCCGGCCTGCCGGAACTGCTGACCAAGCACGTGGACTCCGGCCGGTTGCGTTTCACCACCTCCTACGAGGAGGTCGGCACCTGGGCCGATGTCCACTTCATCGGCGTCGGTACCCCGCAGAAACCCGGTGAATCCGCCGCGGACCTGCGCTTCGTGGACGCCGCCGTGACCTCCCTGGCGGAGCACATCACCCGGGACGCACTGATCGTGGGCAAGTCCACCGTCCCGGTCGGCACCGCCGAACGGCTCAGGACCCTGTTGGCGAATGCCCGCGCCAACGCCAGCCTGCCGGGTACGGTCGAGCTGGCCTGGAACCCGGAGTTCCTGCGCGAGGGATATGCGGTCAGGGACACCCTGACCCCGGACCGCCTGGTCGTCGGTGTGGAATCGGCCCACGCAGAGGACATCCTGCGTCAGGTGTACGCGAAGTCCCTGGCCGAGGGCACCCCATGGATTAGTACGGACTTCGCCACCGCCGAACTGGTCAAGGTCGCCGCCAACGCCTTCTTGGCCACGAAGATCTCCTTCATCAACGCCTTCTCGGAGATCACCGAGATCGCCGGCGGGGATATCGGCACCCTGGCGGACGCGATCGGCCATGATCCTCGGATCGGGCGGAAGTTCCTCAACGCTGGCGTCGGCTTCGGCGGTGGTTGCCTGCCCAAGGACATCCGGGCGCTGCAGGCGCGGGTCTCCGAACTCGGGCTGGACCGCACCATGCGCTTCTTGGCCGAGATGGATGACATCAACCTGCGCCGCCGCGACCGCGTCGTCGACCTCGCCGTCCAGGTCCTCTCCCACAGCCTCAACGGCTCGATCCGCACCACCGGCGTGGGCGAGGGTTCCGGCACCGTACCTTCCCCGGCCGCCGTCGAGGTCCTCAACGGAGCGAAGATCGCGATCCTCGGAGTCACCTTCAAGCCCCATTCGGACGATGTTCGTGACTCCCCCGCCCTGGACGTCGCCAACCGGCTCTTCACCGCCGGGGCCGAGGTGGCCGTCTACGACCCGAAGGGCAACGCCAACGCCGCCCGCCGCTTTCCCCGCCTGGGCTACGTCAACACCCTGCAGAAGGCCGTCATCGGTGCCGACCTGATGATCCTGCTCACCGAATGGGACGAGTTCCGCCAGATGGACCCCGAGGACATCGGCCGGCTCATGGACCGCCGCACCCTCATCGACGCCCGCAACGTCCTGGACCCCGCCCCCTGGCAAGCCGCCGGCTTTACCCACGCCGCTCTCGGACACCGCTTCGCCCCGGAAAAGTCGGTGTGAAGCCGAGGGGAACGACGCCGGCCGGTCACCGGTCCGTGAAGTGGTCCCACCCGCCTGCGCTGCCTACGCTAGCCGCTGCCGCGGGTGCTCCCGACTCGGCGACCAGGCGTCCGATCCGCCGGAATCCCGGCGGCACCGTGGCCCCCGTGGGCAGTGCGGCGAGGAGGCCGTAGTCTTCTCCCCCGGCGGACACCCAGCATTCGGCGGTCCGTTGCCCGCTCGCGGGGTCCAGGGCGCGCGCCAGGGGCACGAGGACCGAGGCCTCGCGGCGCACCCAGTCCGGATCGAGGTCCGCCCGCAGGCCGTTGGCCGTGGCCAGGCGGCCGGCGTCCTTCAGCACGCCATCGGAGACGTCCATCATGGCCAGTGCCCCGGCCTCCGCGGCCACTCGTCCTGCGCCCAGCACGGGCCGGGGCCGGAGTTGGGCGGCGGCCGCCAGCGCGGCGAGTCGCCGGACGCCGTGGTCCAGCTGGTCCCCCTGTTCCGCTTGTTCCTTCTGTTCCTTCTGTTCCGCCCCTTCGGCAATGCGCAGCCGTTCATCCAACACCCTGCGGGGCGTCTCCAGCACGGCCAGGCCGGCGGCGGCCCAGCCGGCCCGGCCGCACAGGACCAGGTCCAAGTCGGCGCCAGCCGTGACCGCGCGGGCTGCCGGCGGCAGGGTGCGCCGCACCGCCGGCCGGCCGTCCAGGTCGCCCGTGGCGGTGACGGCCACGGTGATGCGGTCATCCGAGCCCAAGTCCCCGCCGACGATCCGGCAACGGGCCGCCCCGAGGTGGCGCACCGCCCCGGCGAGCCCGGCGGCGAGGCCGTCGATCCAGGCCACGGGGGTGGTGGGGGGCATGGTCAGGGCCAGGAGCAGACCGGAGGGCTCGCCCCCCATGGCGTTGATGTCGGAGAAATTCTGGGCAGCGGCCTTCCAACCGGTGGCATAGCCGCCCGCAAAGCCGTGTCCGTCGAACCTCCCTCCGTTGGACCCGCCATCGGGCCCACCCTCAGTCCTGCCGTCAGACCTGCTGGCCAGCCCACGGGGAACGGCCGGCCAGTCCAGGCGGAAATCACGGTCCTGTGCCATGGCGTCCGTCGTGATGACGAATCGGCCGTCCGGGGCGGACACGACGGCGGCATCATCCCCGGGGCCGACGGTCCCCTCCGGCCAGTCTCCCGCTGCCGGTACGGTGGCGAATCGGCGGTTCAGGATCCGCAGGATCCCCGACTCGCCCAGCCCGCCGACGGTCTGGCGGGCTCGCGGGGTCGGTGTCGTGCCTGGCGCGGTCAATGGCGCCCACTGGCCGCCGCCAGCGCCTCCCGGAACGCACCGTAGCGTTCGATCTCCGCCGTCACCGGCTCGGCGATGCGCTCCCGGGCGACCACCGAGACCGCGGCGCGCAGCCGGCGTCGGGCCCGGCGCGCGCGGTTCCGCGCCACCAGCCGCACCAAGGGGGCCATCAGCAGTGCCAGCAGCAGCCCGAAGGCCAGTCCGCCGAACACGAGCAGCGTGGGAATCGGGAAGCCCTCCACGTCCGGGGCGGGTGGCGTCTCGAACTGGAAGTACCCTGCCAGGGCCAGGACGCCCAGCCAGGCAAGACCGGCCACGGCAGCCGCCAGGGCGATCCACTGGAGGGCATTGACCACGTGCCACCACCAGGAGCCCTTTCCGGCCCCCAGGTCGGTGGAGGTGATCGCCTGGTCCAGCTCGTCCGGGAGTGTGTCCGCATGGCTGCGGGCGGCACGGCGGATGGAGGAACGCCACGCGTCCGGGGCCCCAGCTCCGGTGACCTCGGCGAAGGCTCGGATGGCGCCGTCGGCCTGCGCCCGCTGGGCCGGGCTGCGCTCGGGCAGTGAGCTCCGGTGCAGTCGCGGATCGTCGGCCGCGGAGGCCGACACCCGGTTCATTCCGCGCTGCGGAACCTCCCCGCGGCGCAACCCGAGCCGGCGCAATGGGTCCTGACGAAGGCGCGTGGCCCACCGGACCATAGGCCATCCGGTGCGGCGGCCGCCCTCGAGCCGGTAGGACCGCTGCACGGCCCGCACCACGGTGGTGACGCCGGCAGCCTCGGTCAGCGCGTCCACGAGCCTGGCCTCATCTGCCTTCCCGACGCCGGCCGGAACGCCTCCCGCGTCCTCGGCGCCAAGGGCCTTGGCGGCCGTGCGCACATCCGAGAGCAGCCGTTCACTGGCGGCGCTCCGTCGTTGGGCCACCTCCGCGATGGCAGACCGGAGGGGCTCGACTCCGGCGCCGGTGGTGGCCGAGGCGGGATAGACGGGTACGCGGGCGAGGCCGTCCTGAGCCAGGATGCCCTTCAGGGACGCGGTCACAGCCTCCACATCCGCCTCGGCCAGCCGGTCGGTCTGGTTCAGCACCACGAGGGTGACGCCGCGGTGGGCGGCCAGCGGCTCGAGGAATTCGCGGTGCAGGGCGGCATCCGCGTATTTCTGCGGGTCCACGACCCAGACGAGCACGTCCACCTGGCCGGCCAGCCGGGTCACGATCTCCCGGTGCCGGACGGCGATCGAGTCGAAGTCCGGTAAGTCCAACAGGATCAGGCCCCCAGGCTGGTCGTTCTGCCGGCCGTTCGTGCGTCCGTGCTGCCCATCGCTCTGCCGCCCGTTTTTCCTGGTCCAGCGCTGGCCGAGCAGCCGGGACCACGGTCCCGAGGGCTCAACTCCTGCCGCGGGACCGTCCAGCTGGTGACGGTGGGAGACCTCCAGCCAGTCGAGCAGCGGTTCGGACCCGTCGGCACCCCACACGGCGGCCAGGGGCTCAGAGGTCGTGGGCCGCGTGGCTGCGGCCCGGGCGAGAGGGTGACCGGTGACCGCGTTGAAGAGGCTGGATTTCCCGGAACCGGTGGCACCGAAGAAGCCGACGACCGTGTGGTCGGCCGAGAGCCGGCGTCGCTCCCGGGCTCGTTCCACCACCTGACGGGCGGAGGCCAACGCTTCCTCGGTCACCCGGCCCTCGCCCAGCCGGGCGGCAGTCTCGAGGGCCGCGAGTTTGAGGTCCAGCGGACTGGAGTCGTGCGTCGTCACGGGTCAGCCCTCCCGTCCGGCCAGCCGGCGCAGTTCAGGGGCAAGGGAACGCAGCTGATCGGTCTCCTCCTGGTCTCGGACGTCGTCCAGCAGGGCGGTGAACCGGCGGGCATCGGCCTGCAGCAGCCCGGTGATCCGGTCCACGAGATTCTCCTGGGAGCGTTGGGCCAGCCGGCGGACAGCGTCCTCGCCGAAGATCGATTCGAGCAGCTTCTGAGCCACCACCGCGGTCCCCCCGGCGATCCCGACCTCGATGCCCAGCAGCCCGCCGGTGGCGGCGAAGGAGACGATCATCAGGGTCACGGCCACGCCGTTCACCCCCAGAGCGGAGATCCGGGCCATCGTCCGCTTGCCGGCGCCTTCCCGTTCGATCAGCGAGATCAGGTCACCCTGCCAGCCCCGGATCTCGGCGGCCGCACGGTCGCTGAAGTCGGCGGGGAGCCCGGCTGGGTCCAGGCCGGTGACGAGCGCGCGCCCGGCGGCGTCCTGTCGCCAGCGCTGGGCGGACTCCTCCGAGGCGGCAGCGGCCTGTTCCACGAGGACGGCGTGCAAGCCCGTCTCGATCGCCATCTCGACGTCCTCCGGTGGGGCCGGCCGGCCTCGGAAGAAGGAGGTGATCCGGTCCCTCAACCGTCCGATCCCCGATTCCAACGACCGGAAGAACTCTCCTGTGCCGACGAAGTCCTGCCAGCGGGAGAGCACCTCGCCGCGCAGCAGCGTCCCGTCCTGGGTCGAGGCGAGCACGCCCGCCAGCGCCTGCTCGTAGGCGGAGTCCACGTCCCCGGCCAGCCGGGTCGCCGCGTGGCGCTGGTCGTCCTCGGCCTCCGCCAGGACCGAGGTCTTCTCAGCCAGTTGCCGAACCACCCCGTTGAGGGTGCGGCGGGCCACGTCCGCTCGGGAACCGGCATCACCGGCAATGGACTCCAGCCATTCGCGCAGCGGCCGCACGGCGCTCGCCGGGAGCATTCCCTGGGCGTCGAGGGCGGACTCCGTGACGACAAAGAGCCCGGCCGAGCCCAACCCCTGACGTTCCAGGAGCCCACGCAGGTCCGTGGCCACCTCATCCTCCACGCCGGCCGGAACGCGGTCCAGCACCACGGCGACCGTGATGTCCCGCGCGGCGGCGTCCAGGAGCAGCTCCCAGGGGACGGCATCCGCATAGCGGTTCGCGGTGGTGACGAAGATCCACAGGTCCGCGGCCGAGAGGAGCTGACCCGCCAGCCGGCGGTTCTCGTCCGCGATGGAGTCGATGTCCGGGGCGTCCAGCAGGGCCAGGCCGGCGGGCAGGGCTGGCTCGGCCACCAGAACCAGGGAATTGATGGCCACGGGATCGGGATCCACCCCCACGCGTTCGGCAGGCACCGTAGTCCCCGGCACGGCGCGGTGGCCGGTGGTCCGGGAGAGGTTCGGCAGCACGCGGGTGGTGGTGTACCAGTCGACGTCCACCGGGTGATGAAGAAGGATCGGTTGCCGTGTGGTCGGACGGATGGCGCCGGAACGAGTCACGGCGTGCCCCACCAGGGCATTGACGAGAGTGGACTTGCCGGCACCGGTTGATCCCCCGACGACGGCCAACAGCGGTGCGTCCAGGCTGCGGTACCGCGGCAGGACGTAGTCGTCCAGCTGGGCGATGGCAGCGTCCCGTACTCGGACGGCCCCGGCTGCTGCATCGGTCCCGAGCGGCAGGGACACCCCGGCCAGTTCGCTGCGCAGCCGGCTCAGCAGGTCCACGGCCTGGGCCGCTCGCTGTGGCGGGACGGGGGTGGGATCAGTGCTCACGCATCCCATCATGGCACCGGAACAGGACGGCGGAGCACAGCAGGTTCCGGCGGGCAAAGAAAAAGACCCGGTCCTGATGGACCGGGTCTTCTCAGCTGGTGACCCCAGCGGGATTCGAACCCGCGTTACCGCCGTGAGAGGGCAGCGTACTAGGCCGCTATACGATGGGGCCGTCACCGTTGCTCAACCGTCTTGCCGTGGGGCATTTCCGATTGGACAACCCCAGTAGTGTTTCACACTCTGGGGGATTCCACCAAATCGACCGAAACCGAACCGATGAACTCCGCTGGGGTACCAGGACTCGAACCTAGAATGACGGTACCAGAAACCGTTGTGTTGCCGATTACACCATACCCCAATGGCTGTCAAGGAGTGATTCAGTGACCTGAATCCCTCTTGCGCCATTCATGCCGGACTCACTCCGGCACGGGTGTTTACTATACCGACGTTCCGCCCCAATGACAAAACGGCCGCCATGCAGACTCTCTCATGCCTACAGTGAGTCCATGACAGCACCCTCTGGTCAGCCTGTTTCCCTGCGCCGCACGGTCACCACCGCGGGGCTCTTCTTCTTCATCCTCGGCGATGTCCTCGGCGCGGGCGTCTACGTCCTGGCCGGCGAGATCGCCGCCACTGCGGGCGGAGCCGTCTGGGTCCCCCTCGTGGTGGCCCTGGTCCTGGCGCTGCTGACGGCCGGTTCCTACGCCGAGCTGGCCACCAAGTATCCGCGCGCCGGAGGCTCCGCCCACTACACCATGCGCGCCTTCGGCCCCTTCGTCGGCTTCCTGGTCGGGTTCTGCATGCTCTCGGCCGGCATCGTGTCCGTAGGCACCCTGGCGCTCGGCTTCGCCGGCGACTACCTCAGCGAGTTCGTCACGCTCCCCACGGCACTCGTGGTGGTGGTCTTCCTGGGGCTGCTGGCCGCGCTGAACGCACGGGGCATCTCAGAGTCGATGGGCGCCAACCGCGTGGCCACCATCATCGAGGTCTCCGGTCTGATACTGGTGGTCGTCCTCGGCATCATCGTCGTGGCCCGCGGGGACGGGGATCTCAGCCGGCTGACGGAGCTGGGCACGGACGACCACGGTCCACTGCCCGCCGTCCTGGCCGGCACCGTCCTCGCC
Organism: Citricoccus muralis; assembly: GCF_003386075.1. GTDB lineage: Bacteria > Actinomycetota > Actinomycetes > Actinomycetales > Micrococcaceae > Citricoccus > Citricoccus muralis. Next base: position 587,263 of record NZ_QREH01000001.1, on the reverse strand, counting down.
TTCTACTCCTACGTGGGCTTCGAGACGAGCGTGAACCTCGCCGAGGAGACCAAGGACCCGGCCCGGTCCTACCCCCGGGCGCTCTTCGGCGCCCTGGTCGTGGCCGGAGTCGTCTACGCGCTCGTCGGCGCGGCTGCCGCGGCCGTCATCCCCACGGCGGAACTGGCCGAGAGTTCTGCTCCCCTGCTCCAGGTGGTCACGGCCGCCGGATTCGTCCCGCCGGTCCTCTTCAGTGTGATCGCCCTCGTGGCGGTGGCCAACGGTGCTCTGCTGACCGGCATCATGTCCTCGCGCCTGGCCTACGGCATGGCCCGGGACGGGCTGCTGCCGGCCGTGCTGACCCGGCTGCTGCCGCAACGGCGGACGCCCTGGGTGGCCATCATCGCCACCACCGGCCTATCCCTGGTACTCGCGCTGACCGGCACGCTGGAGATCCTGGCGGGCACCATGGTGCTCTTGCTGCTCGTGGTGTTCACCGCGGTCAACGCCGCCGTGCTCGTGCTGCGGCGGGACCCGGTGGACCGGCGCCACTTCCGTGTCCCGGCGTTCCTGCCCGTGGCAGGGATCGTCTCCTGCATCGGCCTGACCACCCAGGTCGAGGGCGAGGTCTGGCGACTCGGCCTGCCGTTCCTCGCCCTCGCGGCGGTGCTCGCCGGCCTGGCCGCCTGGCGCCGACGGGCCCGCCGGGCGCCCTAGGCTTCCGGCGTTGCCGCCGCCTGCTGCTCTGCCTGTTCAGCTTGATCAGCCTGTTCAGCCGCAAACCGGTCCAGGCGCGACAAGGTGGAGTCCTTACCCAGGATCTCCAGGGACTCGAACAACGGCGGCGAGACCTTCTTGCCGGACACGGCGGTCCGCACGGGGCCGAAGGCCTGCCGCGGCTTGAGTCCCAGGCCGTCGATCAACGCGGCACGCAGGGCAGCCTCGATGGACTCGACGGTCCACGAGCCGGCGTCGATCCCGTCCAGGCCAGCGCGGGCCGCGGCCAGGGCCGCCGGCAGGTCGGCGGGCATGCCCTTCAGGGCCCCGTCCGCCGTCCTGATGTCCACGTCCGGCTGGAAGAGGAAGGCGAGCATCTCCACGGCCTCCCCCAGCAGGGCGACGCGTTCCTGGACGAGGGGGGCGCCGGCGTCGAGGATCTTGTTCTCACGGTCGGTCAGGGACTCGCCCACCAGGCCCGCAGCCTGCAGGTGGGGCACCAGCCGGCCACGGAAGTCGGCGGCGTCCAGCATCCGGATGTGGGTGCCGTTGATCGCCGTGGCCTTCTTCTCGTCGAAGCGGGCGGGGTTGGCCAGCACCTGGTGGATGTCGAAGGCCTCGATGAACTGCTCGCGGGTGAAGATGTCCTCGTCCGCGGAGAGAGACCAGCCCAGCAGGGCCAGGTAGTTGATGAGCCCCTCGGGGATGAAGCCGCGCTCACGGTGCAGGAAGATGTTCGACTGCGGATCACGCTTGGACAGCTTCTTGTTGCCCTCGCCCATGACGTAGGGCAGGTGACCGAACTCCGGCATGTACCGGGCCACGCCCACCGCGTAGAGGGCCCGGTAGAGGGCGATCTGGCGGGGGGTGGAGGAGAGCAGGTCCTCACCGCGCAGCACATGGGTGATCTCCATGAGGGCGTCGTCCACGGGGTTCACCAGGGTGTACAGCGGGTTCCCATCGGCACGGACCACCACGAAGTCCGGGACGGAGCCCGCCCGGAAGGTGATCTCACCGCGGACGGTGTCCGTGAAGGTGATGTCCGTGTCCGGCATGCGCAGGCGCAGCACCGGCTGGCGGCCCTCCGCCCGGAAGGCCTGCTTCTGCTCGTCAGACAGCTCGCGGTCGAAATTGTCATAGCCTAGCTTCGGGTCCCGGCCGGCGGCCCGGTGCCGGGCCTCGACCTCGTCAGCCGTGGAGAAAGCCTCGTAGATGTAGCCGGCGTCCCGGAGCTTGGTGATGACCTCCTGGTAGAGCTCGGCCCGCTGTGACTGCCGGTACGGGCCGTGCGGTCCACCGACCTCCACGCCCTCGTCCCAGTCGATGCCGAGCCAGTCCATGGCCTCCAGCAGCTGCTGGTAGCTCTCCTCGGAATCGCGCTTGGCGTCGGTGTCCTCAATGCGGAACACCATCTTGCCGCCAGTGTGGCGCGCCCAGCCCCAGTTGAACAGGGCCGTGCGGATCAGCCCGACGTGCGGGGTTCCGGTGGGTGAGGGACAGAAGCGGACGCGGACGGGCGTCTCGGCGGGGACAGCGGGAACATCGGCAGGGGCCGGTCGGGTTTCAGGGCTCATGATGGCCACCATTCTAGTGCGGCCCCCGCCGCGTTCTCGTCACGGGCGGTCCGGCGGCCCCTGCGGGGCCCGCTGCGGTTGCCCTGCCCCGGGCCGACGGAGGTGCTGGGACAGTGTCAGCGGCGGAACACCGTGGTGAGGGTACCGATGCCCTCCACGGTCGCCTCGGTCCGCTGCCCGCCTTCCACGCGCCCGACGCCGGCCGGCGTCCCGGTGAGGATGACGTCACCGGGGAGCAGGGTGAAGGCCTGAGAGACAGCGGAGACGATCTCTTTCACGCCGAAGACCATGTCCGAGGTGCGGCCGTCCTGGACGACGGCGCCGTCGAGTTCCATCCGGATGCCCAGGTCCTCGGTGTCCGCACTGGTCAGGCCGGTCTCGATCCATGGCCCGAGGGGGCAGGCGCCGTCGAAGCCCTTGGCGCGGGCCCACTGCAGATCGGACTTCTGCGCGTCCCGGGCGGTGAGGTCGTTGCCGACCGTGTAGCCGAAGACCACATCGTCCACGCGCTCGGCGGGGACGTCCTTGCAGATCGTGCCGATGACCACGGCCAGCTCGGCCTCATAGGAGATCTGATCGCTCCAGCTCGGCAGGGTGACCGGCTCGCCCGGGCCCACCACGGAGGTGTTGGGTTTGAGGAAGAACTGCGGGCTATCCGGGACGGCGTTGCCGAGTTCGGAGGCGTGGTCCGCCCAGTTGCGCCCGATGCCCACGATCTTGGACCGGGGAATGATGGGGGCCACAAGGCGCACGTCCGCCAGACGGTGGCGTGTGGCGGTGGGCTGGATGCCCTGGAAGAATGGGTCCCCGTGAAGGACCACGACCTCGAGGTCCTCCGAGTCGGCCTGGGGGTTATCCGCCTCCCCCTCGACGAGTCCGTACTGAGGTTCGGCGTCTACAACAAATCGGGCAATGCGCATGGGACCAGCCTAAGTCAGCGCAGCCGGTGTCGCGGCCCGCCCGGTCACACTCACCGGATCACACCAGCCGGTACAGCCAACCGTGCCGATCATCGCCATGGCCGGTCTGCAGGTCCAGCAGCTCGCGGCGGATGTCCAGCGCCACCGACGTGGTCGGATCGACCGCCGGCGACGTGAAGGAGTCCTCGCCGTCCACGAGGGTGCCGATCGGGGTGATGACCGCAGCCGTGCCGCAGGCGAAGACCTCGGTGATCTCGCCGCTGGCCACACCCTCGCGCCATTCCTCGACGGTGATGGTGCGCTCGGACACGTTCATGCCGCGATCCCGGCCCAACTGGAGCACGGAGGAGCGCGTCACGCCCTCCAGGATGGTGCCGGTCAGCTCGGGGGTCACCAGACTGCCGTCCGCGAAGACGAAGAAGACGTTCATGCCGCCGAGTTCCTCGACAGCGTTGTCCCGGACCGGATCCAAGAACAGGACCTGGTCGCAGCCGTGGGCCGAAGCCTCGAGCTGGGCCGCCAGCGACGCGGCGTAGTTGCCCCCGAACTTGGCGGCACCCGTTCCGCCATGGCCGGCACGGGCCAGCTCACGCGACACCCAGATGGACACGGGCTTGAGCTCGCCGCCGAAGTAGTTGCCGGCCGGGGACGCGATGACCTTGAAACCGACCTCGTTGGCCGGCCGCACGCCGAGGAACTCCTCGGTGGCGATCATGAAGGGGCGAAGGTAGAGCGATTGGCCGTCACCATCGGGGACCCAGGACTGGTCCGTGGAGACCAGCACACGCAGCGCTTCCAGGAAGACCTCCTCCGGCAGCTCCGGCAGCGCCAGGCGGCGGGCGGACCGGTTGAGCCGTGCGGCGTTGGCCTGCGGGCGGAAGGTCCACACGCTGCCGTCGTCATGCCGGTAGGCCTTGAGACCCTCGAAGATCTCCTGCGCATAGTGGAACACGGCGGCCGCCGGAGAGAGGGTCAGCGGGCCGAACGGTTCGAGGCGAGCATCATGCCACTCTCCCCCGCTGTGGGGTGCCGAGGACACCGCTGCGGCCTCCCCGGACGCCCTGGTCCAGTCGATGGAGACCATGTGGTCGGTGAAGTGCTGCCCGAAGCCGGGGTTGACCAGGATCTCCCGGCGCCGCTCCTCGGCGATCGGCGAGGGATGGGGATGGCGGGCGAATTCCATGGTCACGGCAACTTCTTTCTCATCGGGTGCATCCATCATAGAACCCGCCGGCTCCCGGGGTGGTGACGGCCGGCGGCTGGGTGGTGACAGGCGGCCGGGTACTGACAGGCGCCGGTACCGCCTCAGACGGAGCGCGCGATGGCGTCGCCGATCTCGGCGGTGCTCCGCACGGCCCCGCTGTCTGCCCCGCCGCCTGCCCCACCACGCGCCGCGATGTCCGCGTACACGGCCTCGTTGATGCGGCGGGCGGCCTCGGGGCGGCCAGCGTGCTCGAGTAGCAGGGCACCGGAGAGGATGGCCGCCGTCGGGTCGGCCTTCTGCTGGCCGGCGATGTCCGGGGCGGAACCGTGGACCGGCTCGAACATGGACGGCGCGGTGCCGGAGATGTTGACGTTGCCGGAGGCGGCCAGGCCGATGCCCCCGGTGACAGCCGCGGCGAGATCCGTGAGGATGTCTCCGAACAGGTTGTCCGTCACGATGACGTCGAAGCGGGCCGGGTCCGTGGTCATGAAGATGGTGGCGGCATCGACGTGCATGTAGTCGTGGGTGACATCCGGGTGCTCGGTCGCCACGGCCTCCACGGTGCGCCGCCACAGGTGTCCGGCGTGGACCAGGACGTTGTGCTTGTGCACCAGGGTGACGTGCCGGCGTTCCCGGGTGGCGGCCAGGGCGAAGGCATGCCGGACCACGCGCTCCACACCGAAGGCGGTGTTGATGGAGACCTCGGTCGCGATCTCCTGTGCCGTGCCGGTCCGGATGGCTCCCCCGTTGCCCACGTAGGGGCCTTCGGTGCCCTCACGGACCACCACGAAGTCGATGTCCCCGGGGTGGGCCAGCGGGCTCGGGACGCCAGGGTAGAGGCGGGAGGGGCGCAGGTTCACGCCGTGGTCGAGCGAGAACCGGAGCTTGAGCAGCAGCTCGCGTTCGATCAGCCCAGAGGGGATCCGGGTGTCGTTGGGGGCGGCACCGACGGCGCCGAACAGGATGGCGTCATGTCCGCGCAACTGCTCCAGCGCCTCGTCGGTGAGGGTCTCCCCCGTCGCGAGCCAATGGGCGGCCCCGAGGGTGTACTCGGTGGCCCTGATCTCGGCGTCGCCGGCGGCAGCCGTAGCGGCGCGCATGACCTTGAGGGCCTCGGCGGTGACTTCCGGGCCAATCCCGTCGCCGCCGATGACGGCGAGATCCAGGGCGGCGGCCGCACCGGACGTGGCGGCAGACGGAACGGTGGCGGAGGCGGTGGTGTCCATGGCGACAGGCTAGGCCGACACCGTGACGAGCGTCCACCATGTGGTCGGGCAGTCCACATGGTGGACATGGCCTCAGCCGGCGTCCGGCTCCTCGTGCCGCGGGAAGACCGGCTGGGGCGCGGGCAGGGAGCTGCCCGGCACTAGGGCCTCGTCCCAGGCCGCGAAGGAGCGCGGGCCGGCGCCCGAGGCACCGGTGCGGCCGGCGTCGCCGCTGGGGGCGATGCCCAGCAGGTCCAGCAGCTTTCCCGCGGACCCCGGCATGACCGGTTGTACGAGCAGTGCCACACGGCGCACGGTCTCCAGGGTCACGTAGAGCACCGTGGCCATCCGGGCGGGGTCGGTCTTGCGCAGAACCCAGGGCTGCTGCTCGGCGAAGTAGGCGTTCGCATCGCCCAGCAGCGCCCACGTGACCTCGAGAGCGTGGTGGTAGTCCTGCACGCCATAGTCCGCGCGTGCCGTGTCCAACAGGCCGGCGGCCGCGTCCAGCAGGGCACGGTCCGCCGCGGTGTACTCCCCCGGCTGGGGCACCGCACCGTCCAGGTTCTTGGCCACCATGGACAGGGACCGCTGGGCGAGGTTGCCCAGGTTGTTGGCCAGGTCCGCGTTCTTCCGCCCGACGACGGCCTCGTGGCTGTACGAGCCATCGGCACCGAAGGGGAACTCGCGCAGCAGGAAGTAGCGCACGGCGTCCAGGCCGTAGTGCTCGACCCACTCCGCGGGGCCGACGACGTTGCCCAGCGACTTGGACATCTTCTCGCCGTTGTTGTTGAGGAAACCGTGGATCATGACCCGCCGGGGCAGCTCGAGCCCGGCACTCATCAGGAAGGCCGGCCAGAAGATGCAGTGGAACCGCGAGATGTCCTTGCCGATCACGTGCAGGTCGGCGGGCCAGAAGCGGAACTGCTCCGAGTCCTCAGCCGGGAAGCCGGCACCGGTGAGGTAGTTGGTCAGGGCGTCCACCCAGACGTACATGACGTGGTCCTGCGTGGGCCGGTTCCCGGAGCCCTCGGCGGGGGCCGGGACTTCGATCCCCCAGTCGAAGGAGGTCCGGGAGATGGACAGGTCCTCCAGGCCGGACTCGACGAAGCGGATGACCTCGTTGAACCGGGACTGCGGCGCGGCGAAGTCAGGCCGGGTGCGGTACAGCTCGAGCAGCCGGTCCTGGTACTGGGACAGCCGGAAGAAGTAACTCTCCTCCTCCGTCCACGTCACCTCGGTGCCGGTCTCGGTGGCATAGCGCTTCCCGTCCGGGCGGACCTCGGTCTCGTCCTCGCCGAAGAAGCGCTCGTCCCGGACGGAGTACCAGCCGGAGTACTGGTCCAGGTAGATGTCCCCGGCGGCCTCCATGCGACGCCAGATCTCCTGGACCGCCGGGGTGTGGTCGGCATCCGTGGTGCGGATGAACCGGTCGTAGGAGATGTCCAGCACCTCGTCGTCGACCGCCTTGAACGCCGCCGAGTTCCGGGTGGCGAGCTCCAGGGCCGTGATGCCCTCGGCCTGCGCAGTCTGCTGCATCTTCTGGCCGTGCTCGTCCGTGCCGGTCAGGAAGTACACGTCCTTGCCATCCAGCCGCTGGAACCGGGCCATCACGTCCGTGCCGACGAACTCGTAGGCATGCCCGATGTGGGGCTCGCCGTTCGGGTAAGAGATGGCGGTCGTCAGGTAGTACGGCTCCCGCTCGGGGGTCTGGTTCTGGGGCTCGGCATCCGGAGAAGTCACCCGTCGAATCTATCGCATCGCCGACGCCGGCCGGGCCGGCTCAATGCCCCGCCGGCGGCCGGCGTGCCACGTCAGTTGCAGCCCGCTGGCGGGTCCGCTGGCGGTTTCGCTGACCGACCCGCTGGCATCCCCGTTGGTATCCCGGTTGGTATCCCGGTTGGTCTGCCGGTTGGTCTGCCGGTTGGTCTGCCCACCGGAAGTCAACCGGACGGCGGCCATTGGTGCGACCACCAGGAGGGCGGAGCCGGTGAACTCCAGCAGTTCCTCCACGTGATAGCTCGCCACGTAGGCCCACGAGTCCAGCGGCACCCCGACCCCCACCACCACGGCCTCGGCACCGAGCGCCCCGAGGAAGAACACCACGATGCCCAGCACGTACAGCGCCATGGACGGGGCCGGCAGCACGCGGGCGCACAGCCACAGGAACACGACGACGGCGCCGGCCACCGGCACGCCCAGCATCAGCCACTCGAAGGCCGGCAGCGGGTTGTCCCCCACGAGCCGCCGCCACAGCCCGTCCATCCGCTCGTGGATGCCGGCGAACTCGTCAAGGGACATCATGGCCAGCAGCGCTCCCAACCCGCTCCAGGCGGCCCAACCACCGCGGCCGTCCAGACGCGCGGGGCGGCGCAGCAGTCCGACGGCGACGCTGAGGGCACCGGCCATCAACAGCAGGCCCGCGTTCCACCAGGTCGGCAGGTTGCGCTCCCCGGCCACGTCGAAGAACACCCGCACCGGGGAGGTCCGGTCCACGGGTCCGGCCCCCAGGACCAGGGGCACCACCGCGGAGAGGATGACCAACGCCAGTCCGGCGGCGAGCAGGAACCACAGGGTGGGCTGCCACCACGGGCGCGTGCCTCCGCCGCGCGCGGCAGAACGAGCCTCGGACTCCCCGTGGGCCTTTGGGTGCCCTGGTACCTCGGGGGCCTCTGGATGCCCTGGGGCCTCTGTCTTCTGCATGGCAGAAGTCAAGCATTCGCGGATGAGAGCGTGATGAAGGACACGCTGGGAGGGTCAGTCCTCCAGGTCGATGCCGGCCACCTTCGAGGCGCCGATGGCGTTGCCGAGCTCTTCGGCCACGCCGGAGGGCAGGGTGGCGTCCAGGGTCAGCAGGGCCAGTGCCTCCCCGCCCTCCTCCTGGCGGGACACGTCCATGCCGGCGATGTTCACGCCGGCGTCGCCGAGGACCTGGCCGATGGTGCCGATGACGCCCGGACGGTCGGTGTAGCGGAACACGAGCAGGTGCTCCGCCATGGGGACCTCGAGCTCGTAGCCATCGATGCCGACGACCTTCTGCACCTGCTTCGGCCCGGTCAGGGTGCCGGCCACGGAGATCTGGGTGCCGTTGGAGGTGGCGCCCTTGACGGTGACGGTGTTCCGGTAGGCCGGGGATTCGGCGGTGGTGGTCAGCCGGGATTCGACGCCGCGCTGCTCGGCCAGGACCGGAGCGTTGACGTAGGAGACCTGGTCCGAGACGACGTCCGTGAAGACGCCCTTGAGGGCGGCCAGTTGCAGGGACTTCACGTCCTTGTCCGCGATCTCACCGGCGACCTCGAGCTCCACCACGGTGAGCGAGTCCCCCGTGGACAGTGCCGTGAGGATGCGGCCGAGCTTCTCGGCCAGCGGGATCCCGGGACGGACATCCTCGTGGATGACGCCGCCGGCCACGTTGACGGCGTCCGGGACAAGCTCGCCGGCCAGCGCCAGGCGAACGGACTTGGCCACGGACACGCCGGCCTTCTCCTGGGCCTCCTCGGTGGAGGCGCCCAGGTGCGGGGTGACCACGGCGTTGTCATGGGCGAAGAACGGCAGGTCCACGGCGGGCTCGGAGGAGAAGACGTCGATGGCCGCCCCACCGATGATGTCCGCCTCGAGGGCACGGTGCAGGGCGTCCTCGTCAATCAGGCCGCCGCGGGCGACGTTCACCACGAAGGAGGTGTCCTTCATGATTCGGAACTGCTCGTCCGAGATCATGCCGAGTGTCTCCGGGGTCCGCGGCATGTGGATGGTGATGAAGTCCGATTCGGCCAGCAGCTCGTCGAGGGACAGCAGCCGGGCACCGATCTGCTGGGCGCGGGCGGAGGTGACGTACGGGTCGTAGGCCAGGATCTCCATGCCGAAGGAGCGCATGCGCTCGGCCACCAGCGAGCCGATGCGGCCCAGGCCGATGATGCCGAGCTTCTTCTCGTAGAGCTCGACCCCCGAGTACTTGGACCGCTTCCATTCGCCGCCCTTGAGCGCACGGTTGGCCGGGGCGATGTTGCGGGCCACCCCGAGAATGTGGCCACAGGTCAGTTCTGCGGCCGAGAGGATGTTGGAGGTCGGGGCGTTGACGACCATGACGCCGGCCTGGGTGGCGGACTTCGTGTCCACGTTGTCCAGCCCGACTCCGGCCCGGGCGATGACCTTCAGGTTCGGAGCGGCCGCGATGGCCTCGGCGTCCATCTTGGTGGCCGAGCGGACCAGCACCGCGTTGGCCTCCGGCAGGGCCGCCAGCAACTGAGCCCGATCCGCACCGTCCGTGGTCCTGATCTCGAAGTCCGGACCGAGCGCGTCCACCGTGGCCGGGGAGAGTTCTTCAGCAATGAGGACAACGGGCTTGGTCTCAGACACGGGTCAATCACCTTCGGGTAGTCAGGGATGCCGACCGCGCTGGCTCGGGTCGGCCGTTTCGATTCTAGGGGTAGGCAGGGATGGTCGGCGGTCCGCAGAGCGGCCCGGTGGCCGGCCTGAGGGACGACGACGGCCCCTCGCCAACGCTTTCAGTCGACTTCGCGTGGGTTCCGGGCTCTAAGACCCACGCGAAGTCGACTGAAAGCGGTCAGTGGTGCGGGCTCGATCAGCGGGCCGCGGTGCCCTCGGTGTAGTCGTCGTCCGAGTCCTTCAGCCAGGAGAACATCTGGCGCAGCTCGCGGCCGGTCTTCTCGATCGGGTGGGCCTCGCCGGCGGCGCGCAGCTTCTTGAACTCGGGGCCACCGGCGGCCTGGTCGTCCATGAAGCGCTTCGCGAAGGTGCCGTCCTGGATGTCGGCCAGCACGGCCTTCATGTTCTCCTTGACGGACGGGTCGATCACGCGCGGGCCGGAGACGTAGTCGCCGTACTCGGCGGTGTCCGAGACGGACCAGCGCTGCTTGGCGATGCCGCCCTCGACCATCAGGTCCACGATGAGCTTGAGCTCGTGCAGGACCTCGAAGTAGGCGATCTCCGGCTGGTAGCCGGCCTCGGTCAGGGTCTCGAACCCGTACTGGACCAGCTGGGAGGCGCCGCCGCAGAGCACAGCCTGCTCGCCGAAGAGGTCGGACTCGGTCTCCTCGGTGAAGGTGGTCTCGATGACGCCGGCGCGGGTGCCGCCGATGCCCTTGGCGTAGGCCAGGGCGAGGTTCTTGGCGTTGCCGGTGGCGTCCTGCTCCACGGCGACCAGTGCCGGCACGCCGCGGCCGGCCTCGAATTCGCGGCGGACCACGTGGCCCGGGCCCTTCGGGGCGACCAGGGCGACGTCCACGCCGGCCGGGGGCTGGATGTAGCCGAAGCGGATGTTGAAGCCGTGCGCGAAGAACAGGGCGTCGCCGTCCTGCAGGTTCGGGGCGATGTGCTCGTTGTAGACCGCGCCCTGGACCTGGTCCGGGGTCAGGATCATGATGAGGTCCGCTTCAGCAGCGGCCTCGGCCACGGAGACGACGCGCAGGCCCTCGGCCTCGGCCTTGGCACGGGACTTCGAGCCTTCGGCCAGGCCGATGCGGACGTCGACACCGGAATCGCGCAGGCTCAGGGAGTGCGCGTGGCCCTGGGAGCCGTAGCCGATGACGGCGACGGTGCGGCCCTGGATGATCGACAGGTCGGCGTCGTCTTCGTAGTACTTGGTGGTCGTCACAGGAAATCTCCTCGTTGTGGATGTCTGTTGGATGAGATGGTTGGGATTGGTTCTGAGTTCAGCTCTTGGGGAGAGCGCGGTCGGTCATCGACTTGCCCCCGCGCCCGACGGCGATGGTGCCGGAGCGTACGAGCTCACGGATCCCGAAGGGCTCCAAGACCTCGAGCAGGGCGGACAGCTTGTCGGCCGCGCCGGTCGCCTCGATGGTCACCGAGTCCGTGGAGACGTCCACCACGGAGGCGCGGAAGAGCTCGACGGCCTGGACCACCTGGGACCGGGACGCGGCATCGGAGCGAACCTTGACCAGCAGGTGGTCGCGCTGGACGGAGCCACCGGACGAGAGCTCGACGACCTTGATGACGTTGATGAGCTTGTTCAGCTGCTTGGTCACCTGTTCCAGCAGGTCGCCCTCGGCGTCCACCACCACGGTGATGCGGGACAGCCCCTCGAGTTCCGAGGTGCCCACGGCCAGGGAGTGGATGTTGAAGGCCCGGCGGGCGAAGAGGCTGGCGACGCGCGTCAGCACGCCCGGCACGTCCTCCACCAATACGGACAGCGTGTGTCGTGCCATGGGTCAGTCCTCCTCGTCCCAGTCCGGGGTCATATCCTTGGCCACTTGGATCTCGCTGTTGCCCACGCCGGAGGGAACCATCGGCCACACCATGGAGTCTCGGGAGACCACGAAGTCGACGACCACCGGGCGGTCGTTGATCGCCAGGGCCTGTTCGATCGTGGCGTCCAGGTCCTCCTCGTTCTCGCACCGCAGGCCGACGCAGCCGTACGCCTCGGCCAGCTTCACGAAGTCGGGCACCCGGATGGTGTCGTGCCCGGTGTTCAGATCCGTGTTCGAGTAGCGGGACTCGTAGAACAGGGTCTGCCACTGCCGGACCATGCCCAACGAGGAGTTGTTGATGATCGCCACCTTGATCGGGATCTTGTTGATCAGGCAGGTGGCCAGCTCCTGGTTGGTCATCTGGAAGCAGCCGTCTCCGTCGATGGCCCAGACCACGCGGTCCGGATTGCCGACCTGGGCACCCATGGCTGCGGGGACCGCGAAGCCCATGGTCCCGAGGCCGGCGGAGTTCAACCACTGGTGGGGGCGCTCGTACTTCACGAACTGGCTGGCCCACATCTGGTGCTGACCCACCCCGGCCACGTACACGGCCTCGGACCCGGAGTGCGCGGAGAGGCGCTCGATGACCTTCTGCGGGCTCATCAGTCCGTCCTCGGTGGGCGTGTAGCCCATCGGGTAGGTCTCGCGGAGTCGGTTCAGCACGGTCCACCACTCGGCCAGGTCCGGCTTCCCGGCCTCGGCATGGGTGTCCCGCACGGCATCGGTGAGCTCGGGGATGATCTCCTTGACCGAACCCACGATCGGCACGTCCGCCGTGCGGTTCTTGGAGATCTCGGCCGGGTCGATATCGGCGTGGATGACCTTGGCCTTCGGCGCGAAGGAGTCCAGTTGGCCCGTGACGCGGTCGTCGAAGCGGGCCCCGAGTGTGATCAGCAGGTCGGACATCTGCAGGGCGGAGACGGCTGCCACGGAGCCATGCATGCCCGGCATGCCGAGGTGCTGCCCATGGGAGTCCGGGAAGACGCCACGCGCCGTCAGGGTGGTCACGACCGGCGCGCCGGTCAGTTCGGCGAGCTCGGCCAGTTCGACGCTGGCATGGCCGCGGGAGACGCCGCCACCCACGTACAGGACCGGACGCTCGGCCAGCTGGATGAGCCGGGCCGCCTCCCGCACCTGCTTGGAGTGACCGCGGAGCACCGGCCGGTAGCCCGGCAGGTCGATCTTCGGGGGCCAGGAGAACTCCATCATCGCCTGCTGGGCGTCCTTGGCCACGTCCACCAGGACGGGGCCGGGACGGCCGGTGGTGGCGATGTAGAAGGCCTCGGCCATGGCCTGGGGGATGTCGGCGGCCTTCGTGATCAGCCGGGAGTGCTTGGTGATCGGCATGGTGATGCCGACGATGTCAGCCTCCTGGAAGGCATCGGAGCCGATGGCCGTCGAGGCGACCTGACCCGTGATGAACACGCAGGCCTGGGAGTCCATGTGGGCGTCCGCAATGGCCGTCACGAGGTTGGTGGCACCGGGACCCGACGTGGCGATCGCCACGCCGGGCCGGCCCGACGCCAGGTAGTAGCCCTGTGCCGCGTGGCCCGCGCCCTGCTCGTGGCGCACCAGGATGTGGCGGATGGTGGTGGAGTCCATCAACGGGTCGTAGGTCGGCAGGATCGCTCCGCCCGGGAGCCCGAAGACGTCCGTCACGCCCAGTTCCTCCAGCGCCCGCACGATCGCCTGTGATCCGGTCATCTGCACCGGCTCGACGACTCTGTTGAGGCCGGGGACCAGACTGTCGGCCGGCGACTCGTTCCTGTCCCGCTTGTCACGGGCCGTATGGGATGGCATCACCGACGGGGTGATGCGAGATCCGTTGCTCATTGCTGTGCCTTCTTCGTCACTGCTAGTCCGATGGCTACTCAAAGCCTCTTGGGTGCCCGGCCCGGGTGTCCCCCGGGTCGTCCGCCTGCTGGCGGAGAAACCAGTGAAGCCGATGTGATGGCCGGCCTCGTTCCGCTTCCCCAACAAAAAAACCCCGACGGCGGCCGGTTGGCCTACTCGGGGTTTCGCGCCTGGCAGCGGGCGAACCCGCCGTACCGAACCGTGGTTCAGGCCAGGCGCTGGATAACGACGACTAGTCGTGTGTTGGACATGCGACCAGTATCCCCGAGTGGGTGCTTACCGTGTCAATCTACCGGACACCCGTCTCACATCATGAGACGGGTGTCCGGTCCTTGGACAATCAGCCGAGGTAGGCGCCCTCGGCGGCGGAGTGCACGAGCTTGGCGTACTTGCCGAGCACCCCGGTGGTGAACTTCGGCGGGATCGGCTCCCAGCCGTCCTTGCGAGCCTCCAGCTCGTCCTCCGGAACGAGGAGGTCCAGGGTGCGGGCGGCGATGTCCACGCGGATCCGGTCGCCGTCGCGCACGAAGGCGATGGGGCCGGCGTCGGACGCCTCCGGGGCCACGTGGCCGATGCACAGGCCGGTGGTACCGCCGGAGAAGCGGCCATCCGTCAGCAACAGGACGTCCTTGCCCAGGCCGGCGCCCTTGATGGCCCCGGTGATGGCCAGCATCTCGCGCATGCCCGGGCCACCCTTGGGGCCCTCGTAGCGGATGACGACGACGTCGCCCGCCTGCAGCTCGTTCGCCTCGAGAGCGTCCATGGCCTGGCGTTCGCGCTCGAAGACGCGGGCATTGCCCTCGAAGACGTCGGCGTCGAAACCAGCAGATTTCACCACGGCGCCCTCGGGAGCCAGGGACCCCTTGAGGACGGCGAGCCCACCGTTGTGGTGCAGCGGGTTGTCCAGGGCACGCAGGACCTTGCCGTCCAGGTCCGGGGGCGTGAGGTCCGCCAGGTTCTCGGCCACGGTCTTGCCCGTGACGGTCAGCGCGTCGCCATGGATGAGTCCGGCGTCCAGCAGTGCCTTCATGACCACGGGAACGCCGCCGACCTTGTCCACGTCCGTCATGACGTACTGGCCGAAGGGCTTGAGATCACCCAGGTGCGGAACCTTGTCACCGATGCGGTTGAAGTCGTCGAGGGTGAGGTCGACGCCGGCCTCACGGGCGATCGCGAGCAGGTGCAGCACCGCGTTGGAGGAACCGCCGAAGGCCATGGTCACGGCGATGGCGTTCTCGAAGGCCTTCATGGTCATGATGTCCCGCGAGGTGATGCCCAGGCGCAGCAGGTTGACGACGGCCTCGCCGGACTTGCGGGAGAAGGCGTCGCGGCGTCGGTCGGCCGAGGGCGGGGCGGCGGAGCCGGGCAGGGACATGCCGAGTGCCTCGCCGATGCAGGCCATGGTGTTGGCCGTGTACATGCCGCCACAGGCACCCTCGCCCGGGCAGATGGCCCGCTCGATGGTGTCCAGGTCCTTCTCGCTCATCAGCCCGCGGGCGCACGCGCCCACGGCCTCGAAGGCGTCGATCAGGGTGACCTGCTTCTCCGTGCCGTCCTCCAGGGTGGCGTACCCCGGCATGGTGGACCCGGCATAGATGAACACGCTGGCCACGTCCAGACGGGCGGCGGCCATCAGCATGCCCGGCAGCGACTTGTCACAGCCGGCCAGCAGCACGGAGCCGTCCAGGGCCTCGGCCTGCATCACGGTCTCCACGGAGTCGGCGATGACCTCACGGGACACGAGCGAGTAGTGCATGCCATCGTGGCCCATGGAGATGCCGTCGGACACGGAGATGGTTCCGAACTCGAGCGGGTAGCCGCCACCGGCGTGGACACCCTCCTTGGACGCCTGTGCGAGGCGGTCCAGGGAGAGGTTGCACGGGGTGATCTCATTCCAGGAGCTGGCGATGCCGATCTGGGGCTTGGCGAAGTCCTCGTCGCCCATGCCGACCGCACGGAGCATGCCGCGTGCGGGGGCGCGCTCCATTCCGTCGGTGACAGCGCGGGAGCGTGGCTTGATGTCCGGGGTGGAGGCGCCGGAGTTGCCTCCGCCCTCCGGACCGCCAGGAAGGGTGGTGTCTGCGGTGGGGGTGGTCATGGGCAACATCCTAGGACCGCCCGCCGCGGTCGGTCCCCACGTGACACCGCACGCGGCGCCCCACCCGCATGCTTGCTCTCTGATCCGTAGCTGTCCGTAGACTGATCCCATGGACGGCGAAGACCTGAAACACCTGCTCCGCGGGGTCTTCGACACCCGCGTGTTCAACCACGGCGACTTCAATCTCGTCTATGCGCAACCGTCCGGTGCCGGCAATCCCTGGACGATCGGCTACCGCCGGCAGCCCCTCGAGTTGCTGCTGTGCCCCGTTGACCTGGACGCTTTGCCCGAGGTGCCGGCCGATACGTCCATCGCGACGGTGGCCCTGGGCAACGTGGCCACCCTGGCGGACACGGGTACCGGCTACCAGGTCGAGACCGTGACCGGCTTCCGGACCTGGTTTGAGGTCTCCGGGGCGCCCCGGGTGCCACTGCCCGAGAACCTCCGTGCCCACCTCACGGCTCTCAGGCCCGGTTCTGAGGAGGGCGACGACGGCACCCTGGTTCTGGAGCAGGACGAGGACGCCGAGGACTTCCACCAGTTCATGTCCCATTTCATGGACACCCTGGAGTCCTACTACGCCGAGACCGGTGAGACCGTCGGCAGTGGGGAGGCCGGCGATGAGACCGGCTATGAGACCGACGAGACCCCTGAGCCGGCCGCGTCCGGAGACCACCGCCCGTAGTGGCGAAGGCCACGCCTCTGCCAATTTCGCGTCCACCACGGTTCTCTGCTAAAGTTTTTCCTCGTTGCACGGACCGTTTACCGGTCCAAAACAACAGGCACCTCTAGCTCAACTGGCAGAGCAATTGACTCTTAATCAATGGGTTCCGGGTTCGAGTCCCGGGGGGTGCACCCCACCAGAAGGGCCCCGGTCACAGGACCGGGGCCCTTCTGCAATTCCGTCTGAAATCTGGTCTCTCCGTCACCGGCACGAGCGCTCCCACGAAGGCGCCGCCGGCATCGTTGTGAGAATCGACACGCCCGGAGCACTGTCCGTTCACCTTCAGGTCTACCTCCCGTGCCCAAAGCGTGCCACGCTATCGGCTATCGACAGTCGCTGCGATGAGGGAAGATCGAGGTAAACCGGATCGTGAAGCATGGATGGGCACCTGCTGGTGCTGCAACAACGGCACTGGTTCTGCTCGCGGTCTCCGGAGGAGTGGGCACGTCGATGGCTCTTCCGTCACGGGGGACAGAGCTTCCCTCCACCGCATCGGCGGCCGCGACGGACTCCACCCACGGCCAAGAAGCGCAACGAGGATCCACCTTCCTCCTTCCCGGTTCGCTTGCCCCCGCCACGGCAGGCCCTTCCGACGGCGGATCCCCCGGGGACCTCGCCCCGGTGGTGAACGGTTCCTTTGCCACCGCCCAGAGCGCCTATCCCGGATCCTTCGTCGTCCTCTCGGCCTCACAACAGCAGACGCTGCAGGAACGGACCGGGTCCGCTGACGCCGCCTCCGGCCACGTTCCGGCTTCGGCTCATCGAGGCGCGATCCCCGGCATCAACGTGGTGATGGACCATCCCGTGTCCGGGCCCATCTCGCTCAGCTCCGCCTTCGGCTGGCGCGTCAACCCGACCAACATCGGTCCAGCCATGCAGTTCCACATCGGTCAGGACTACCCGGTGGCTTGTGGCACTCCGGTCCGGGCCTCTGCGGATGGCACCGTGCGCTTCGCCGCGGACCGGGGTACGTCCGGACTGCGGATCGACCTCGACCACGGAGACGGCCTGGCCACCGCCTATCACCACAACTCGGTGCTCCTGGTCTCCGCCGGCGACCGAGTGACCCGGGGTGACGTGATAGCCCTGGCCGGGACGACCGGCAACTCCACCGGTTGCCACGTCCACTTCGGCATCACCCTGGACGGCCGATATCTGGATCCCTCCCTCGTGCTGCCGGCCGTGGCGGGCCAGCCGGCCGCCCTCACCCCGGAGGACCTGAAACGCATCCGCAACGCCTCCCACGGCAATCCGACGACGGCCCCGCCGACCAGCATCGCGTCCGGCTCGAAGGACTCCACCTCTGAAGCCGAGCGTTCCGACCCGCAGAAGCAGGAAGGGCAGAAGCCGAGCACGCAGGAAAGCGGCAGGAACGGGTCCAGGGCGCCTCGGCCAGATGCCCCGCCGGCGAAGGCACCCGAACGGTCCACCGATGGCTCGGCCTCACGGCCCGCGCCCCCGTCGGCCACAGCGCAACCGAAACCGAACCCGTCCAAGCCCGCCCCGACCTCCAAGCCGACGGCTCCGCAGCCGAGCGTCACCGCCAAGCCCTCGACGCCTGCCCCCACTCTCACGACTCCTCCAACATCCACGCCCAAACCAACAGCGGAACCGACGCCAGCACCGACACCATCTCCGCCGGAGCCCTCGTCCACACCATCGCCGACCACCCCGACACCCGCTCCGACGCAGCCACCGAAGCCATCAGCAACCCCGTCACCCGAGCCGCCATCGGCAGCGCCCACTGACCCAGCGCCCACCCCTGAGGCTCCGGCCGCTCCGAAGGCCCTGGACGAGGTCGAGGCAGCCCGCTGGTGTGTGGACCTGGACCCGGACGACTTCAACGGCGGCTTGGACATCACGGCCGACACCGTGCTGACCGAGGTCATCGCCGTGCTGAGCGCGGCCGGCGACCCCGAGCAGGTGGATGCACGCCGCCTGGCAGAGGTGGACCCCAGCACCGCCTGGCTGGAAGCCCTCCCCGCATGTTCGGATGAGGACTTCCTCACAGCAGCTTCGTCGGCCACCTCGGCGCCAGCGACGTCCTGAGCACCGACGTCCGGGTGAGAAAATCCTGTACCGACGGCGTACCGCCTGCTCGCTGCGGAAACGTCGCACATCGGGGGAAGCCCTACAGTGGTGCGCATGACTGATCAGCAGCGACTCGCCCCGGGTGACACGGCTCCCGCCTTCAGCTTGACCGACCAGGAGGGCAATACCGTCGCCCTCGCCGACTACGCCGGCCAGCGCGTCATCGTGTATTTCTACCCGGCTGCTGCCACGCCCGGCTGCACCACCCAGGCCTGCGATTTCCGCGACAACCTCGCGGCATTCACGGCAGAGGGCTTCGCCGTGGTGGGAATCTCCCCCGACGGGCCTGCCAAGCTGACGAAATTCGCCGAGGCCGAGGCGCTGGCCTTCCCGCTGCTCTCGGACGAGGACCACGCCGTGGCCGCGGCCTACGGTGCCTGGGGCGAGAAGAAGAACTACGGACGGACCTACGAGGGCCTGATCCGCTCCACCGTGGTGGTCGGCACCGACGGCGCTGTGGAACTGGCCCAGTACAACGTCCGGGCGACGGGACACGTGGCCAAGCTCCGCCGGGATCTCCAGCTCGCCTGAGTCACCTCAGGACCGCCCCGGGGCGTGTCAGGGAGGCATCGGCGCCGCCGACCTTTCCTGTCCTCGCTACCTCGGGCCCACGACGGATCCGCGTCCGCCCCAGCGGGTATGATGGGCCGTTGTTCCCGTCAGCGGGGACCTGCGGGCGTGGCGGAATTGGCAGACGCGCTGGATTTAGGTTCCAGTGTCTTCGGACGTGGGGGTTCAAGTCCCCCCGCCCGCACCAGAAGTACCAGACCCTTTCACCTCAGTTTCAGGGAGGCCCGGACGCGTGGAGATCTCGCGCCGCACCGTCATCACGTCCCTGGCGGCGGCGTTCGTCTTGCCGATGACCGGGTGCGCGGCCCAGATCCGCAGCGAATCCGCTCCGGAAGGCTCCACTCCGCCGCCATCGGCGCCCCCCGCTCCTGCCACGGTGCCCGTGACCATCGGCGTTCCGGCCCGGCCCCAATCGCTGGACCCGTCCCTCACCGTGGACGCCGAGTCCCATCGCAGCACGCGCCAGGTCCTGGAGACGCTCCTCGGAGTCGATCACAACACAGGTGCCCCGATCCCCTACCTGGCCAGTGACTGGACCGTCACCGACGACGGTCTGCGCTACACCTTCTCCCTCGCCCCGGATGTCGAATTCCACGACGGCACCGCGTTGACCGCCGAGGTCGTCGCGGCCAACTTCGAGCGGTGGGCCCGATTGCCCGGACTCCTGGGGCAGGACCGACTGGACCGACTGCCCCGCCTGGCCTTCGCCTCCGTCTTCGGTGGGTATGCCGGAGACGAGCAGTGCCGCTACGTCGAGTGCCAGACCGTCGGTGAACGGACGGTGTCCCTCGTCCTGTCCGAACCGATCGTCTTCCTCGCGGCCGCGCTCACTTCCCCGCCGTTCGGCCTCAGCTCGCCCGACTCATGGGTCGAGTTCGACCGTGCCCTGGCGGAGACTGAGCCCGGCAAGCTCCCGGAGGCCCGGCCGGCAGGAACCGGCCCGTTCCGCTGGGGTGCAGCACCGGCAGACGGGGCCGGCAAGGCCGACGGTGCAGACGGGGCCGGCAAGGCCGACGGTGCAGACGAGGCCACCGGCGAGCACCTGCTGGTACTGGAAGCCGACCCTGACTACCGTGACGGGCCCTCCGCCGTCGGACCGGTGACCCTGTCGATGATCACCGGAGCCCAGCAACGGCTCCGGGAGTTGCGCCGCGGGCGCCTCGATGCCTTCGATTACGTCTCCCCGTCCACCCTGCGCCCCCTCGTGCAGGGAGGCGCGCAGGTGCTCCAACGGGATCCCTTCTCCGTCCTGTACCTGGGGATGAACACCCAGCATCCGATCCTGGGCCAGCTGTATGTCCGTCAGGCCGTGGCGCACGCCCTCGACCGGAGGGCCCTGGCTGAGGAGTATTTCCTGGCGGGGTCTTCACAGGCCGACGAGTTCGTCCCGCCGTCCCTGGGGGTGGCCCATCCGGAGTTGACGACCTACGGTTATGACGCCGAGAAGGCCCGGGGGTTGCTGGAATTGGCCGGATACCGCGGTGAGCCGTTGGAATTCCTGTACCCCGTGGAGACGTCACGGCCCTACTTGCCCTCCCCGGAACCCGTGTATGCCCGGATCGCCGAGGACCTGGCGAACGTCGGTCTTGTCCTGGAGCCGGTACCCGTCCGGTGGGAGGACGGCTATCTTGACCGGCTCAACGCGGACACCGGCCGGGCCTTCCACCTGTCCGGCCGAACCGGCGAGTACCGCGATCCACACCACTTCCTCGAGCCGCTCTTCGGCAGTCACTCCACCGAATTCGGCTACTCGAACCCGTTCGTGGTCGAGACCCTGACCGAGGCCGTGTCCAGCAGGCATGCCGAGACCCGCACAACCCTGTACCGGCGCAGTGCGGAATCGCTGGCGCTGGACCTACCCGCCCTGCCCCTGGTGTATCCGATCTCCGCCGTCGCCTCGGGACACACGCTGGTCTCCTACCCGACCTCTCCGGTCTTGGACGAGCGTTTCGACCGGATCGTACCCGTGGATCAGAGCGGTCCGCGCCGGTAGTAAAGTCAAGGGCAGACCCCTATCTGTCACCCATCCGTAACCCTGGGAGAGAATCGTGAGCCAGCAGTCTGCCGCAACCACCTACGACGTTGTCCTGGTGGGGGGTGGCATCATGAGCGCCACGCTGGGGACCTTCCTGCAGCAGCTGCAGCCGGACTGGTCGATCGGCCTGTTCGAGAACCTCAACCAGGCCGGTCTCGAGTCCTCCGACCCATGGAACAACGCCGGCACCGGCCACGCTGCCCTCTGCGAGCTGAACTACTCCCCGCTGGGCGCCGATGGCACGGTCGATCCGACCAAAGCACTGGCCATCAATGAGCAGTTCCAGGTCAGCCGCCAGTTCTGGTCCTATCTGGTCAACGAGGGCAAGCTCGGCGAACCGAAGACCTTCATCAATCCCCTGCCGCACATGAGCTTCGTGTGGGGCAACGATCACGCCGACTACCTCAAGACTCGCCACGAGTCCCTCAGTGCCCATCCCCTGTTCGAGACCATGGAGCACACGGAGGACCCGGATACCATCCGCGATTGGGCCCCGCTGCTCATCGACGGCCGCAAGGATGGCCAGCGGCTGGCCGCCTCCCGCCAGACCAATGGCACGGACGTGGACTTCGGCTCGTTGACCCGGCAGCTGACCACGAACCTGGCCAATTCCGGGGTGGACGTGCGCTTCGGCCACAAGGTCACCTCCGTGGACCGCGGCACCGACGGCCGATGGGAACTCAAGGTCAAGAACAAGGCCGCCGGCGAGTCCTTCACCGCCCGAGCCCGCTTCGTCTTCCTGGGGGCCGGCGGCGGCGCCCTGCACCTACTGCAGTCCTCCGGCATCCCCGAGGGCAAGGGCTTCGGGGGCTTCCCCGTCTCCGGCAAGTTCCTCAAGTGCACTGACGAGTCGATCGTCAACCAGCACATGGCCAAGGTCTACGGCCAGGCCTCAGTCGGCGCCCCGCCGATGTCCGTTCCGCATCTGGACACCCGCTTCGTAGACGGACGCCGTTCGCTGTTGTTCGGCCCCTACGGCGGATTCTCCTCGAACTTCCTGAAGTCCGGCTCCTACCTGGACCTGCCCCTCTCGGTCCGGGCGCACAACCTGTTGCCGATGCTCAACGTCGCCAAGGACAACGTGGATCTGGTCAAGTACCTCGTCACCGAGGTCACCAAGAGCCAGGCCAAGAAGGTTGACGCCCTCCAGGACTTCTACCCGCTCGCCAACGGCGGCGACTGGGAGATGATCACTGCAGGCCAGCGTGTGCAGGTCATGAAGAAGGACCCGAAGAAGGGCGGCGTGCTGCAGTTCGGCACCGAGGTCGTCACGGCGGGCGATGGCTCGATCGGCGCCCTGCTGGGTGCCTCCCCGGGCGCGTCGCAGGCGGCTCCGATCATGGTCGGGCTGCTGGAGAAGTGCTTCCCCGCCATGATGGAGGCGTGGAAGCCCAAGCTGCAGGAGATGATCCCTTCCAGCGGTCACCGGCTCAACGAGAACCGGACCCTGATGGAAGAGGTTGAGCAGGCCACCAACGCCGCGCTCAAACTCGCCTGACCGGCCCCACCCGGTCCGGCACACGGACCTGAAGGTGTGAACCCTGCTGGGTCTTCTGCACCTCGAGCCGGTAGCCGATGTCCTGCTTCATCCGGTCGACGTGGCTGACGATGCCGATGGTACGGCCACCGGCCTGCAGTCCGTCCAGTACGTCCATGACGTCGGCCAGGGTGGCGGTGTCCAGGGATCCGAAGCCCTCGTCCACGAACAGGGTGTCCATGTCCACACCCCCGGCCTCGGCCTGCACGGTGTCCGCCAGTCCCAAGGCCAGGGCCAGCGAGGCCATGAACGTCTCCCCGCCAGACAGGGTCGAGGCGGCCCGCTCATCCTCGGTATACCGGTCGAACACCGTGATATCGAGCCCGCGGATGCCGCGGCCCCGGGCCGAGTCGTCGTGGCGCAACTCGTACCGGCCCTGGGTCATGCCCAGGAGCCGTTCCGTGGCGGCTGCCACCACCTCCTCCAGGCGACCGGCCAGCACATAACTGCCGAGAGTCATCTTGTACGAGTTCTCCCCGGCGCCGCGGACGAGCCTGAGCAGCCCCTCCGTCTCTTCGAGATCCGCCACTTGTCCGGCCGAGCGGTCGGCGACCTCGGTCAGCACGCCGGCCTGCCGGCTCGTCTGCCGGTGCAGTGACTCCAACACACCGACCCGTTCGCCCGCGGCATCGCGATGTTGCGTGGCAGCGTCCAGGGCAGCCTCGTGCTGCGCCACCTCCTGCTCCGACGGCGGTTTGGTGCCGCCCTGGAGAAGCTCACGTCCGCGTTGCACCGTCTCACTGGCGGCCAGCTCGGCCAAGCGTGCCTCCTCGTGGTCCCAGTCCCGGACGGAAGCCGCGAGTCGAGTCTCCTCCTCGGCCGGTAATACGGCGGCACGAACGTCCTCGACCGTGGCAAAGGGACTCGCCCCGAGTTCAGCGGCGAGGTGTTCGGCGGCTTGGAGGGCCAGTGACCGATGGGTGGCTTCGGCGGCCGCAGCCGCAACCACGGCGTCCACGAGTTGCTTGGCAGCCTCCAGTTCCCGACGCACCACAGCAAGGTCGGTCCGGCCGTCCAAGGCTTCTGCCACCACCCGGCGGAGGCGGTCGATGTCCTCGTCCGCCGCCGTCAGCCGGGTCTGCGCCGCGGCGAGGTCGCCGCGAGCCGTCTCGGCCACCTTGGCCTGGACCAGCTGGTCTTTTTCGTTCTGCTGCACAGCGGTACGGGCCAACTCGAGGTCCCGGGCGGCTTGTTGTGCGGCAGACACCGCATCCTGGGCCTGGCTCAAGGCCACCTCGGCGTCCTGCGGTGACAGGCCCGCCGAGGCCAGTCGGCTGGATTCCGCCGTGCGTCGCGCCTCGTCCACGGCGGCCTCAGCGCGCCGTCGAGCCGCTGTGAGCCCGTCCATGTCCTGACGCGCCCGGTCCTGGGCTTCGGCGGAGATCTCGGCGTCGCCCGGTGCCGCCGGTGACGGGTGGTCCACTGACCCGCAGACCTGGCACGCCTCGCCGTCCTGCAAGGCAGCCGCCAGCAGTGAGGCGGCCCCGGCCAGCCGACGTTCGACGACGTCCTGCCAGGCATCCACGGCCGCCTGGGCCCGGTCGGTGGCAGTCCGCAGGGAGTCCTCGGCGGCCGCCCTGGCGTGGTGGTCCCGCTCATGGGCCAGTGCTGCTTCCTTCCGGGCGGTGGCCTGTTCGAGCAGCAACCGAGCGGGGCCCAGGCCCGCGGCCGGACTGGCCAGGTCCTCGAGGCGCTGGTGCAGGCTTCGCTGCGCTGCCACCAGCTCGTCCCGTTCGGCCTCGGCCGCAGTGGCCGTGCGGGTCGAGACCTCGATGGAGTCGACCAGCCGTGCGCGCTCTGCCTCGGACCGGGTCAGGGCTGCGGCGTCCCGCTCGCGGTCGGCCAGCTGGTTGAGGTCCCGTTCGGCCCGTTGGCGCAGGTCGTCGAAGCTGGAGGCCAGGCCGGTCGATGCCTCACCCCCGTCCCGGTCCCAGGCCCGGTCCAGGGCTCGGTCCAGGGCTCGGTCCCATGCCAGACACTGTTCATCGGCCCACGCCCGTTCCAGGGCACGGTCCAGAGCCGCACGATGCTCCCGGTGGGCGTCCTCGGCCGCTCGGGCCTCCGTGGCCCTGCGGTTCACGGGCACTGCCGCCCGGTGCTGTTCGACGGCGGACCGGGCGGAAACCGTGGGGTTCCGTTGTTCCTCGTGGCGGCTGGTCCGGTCCGCCCAGGCCTGTGCGGCCTGCAGGTCCTGCCGGGTCCGGCTCACCGAGTCCACGGCTCGTTGAGCGCGGGACGCCTCCACCACGGCATCGTGGCGTGCGGCCCGGGAGGCTTCGAGGGCAGCGGCCACGGCAGCGGTCGACTGGGACACGAGCTCGGCGTCCGGCCACCCCTCCGGCTCGGTTTCGGAGTCCCACCAGCCCTCTCCCAGTCCGTCCTGCAACGAGAACAGGAGATCCTGGCGGGCCGTGGCCACGAGATCCCGGTCCCGCCGCGCAGCTTGTTCCAGAGCCTGTTGCCGTGCGGCCAGGGACGTCGCGACCCCGTCGTACCGGCCCGTGCCGAAAAGCTTACGGAGCAGCGTTTCCTTGTCCTGGGATCCGGCCTTCAGGAAGGCGGCGAATTCCCCCTGGGGCAGCAGCACGACGCGCATGAACTGCTCGGCGTCCAGGTACAACTCCTGGCGCAGTAGCTGGCCGATCTCGTCCGCCCGCACGGAGACCTCGACCCACTCACCGTCCCGGAATTCACGGAGCACCGCACCGGCCTTCTCCTCGGTCAGGGTGATGCCGGCCTCTCCCTGGCGTTGCCGCTTGGCCGGACGCCGGTACTTCGGCCACCGCAGGACCTCGAAGTTCCGGGCGCCAATGGTGAAGTCCAGCAGGACCTCGGGCCGCGTCCCGATCGGGGACTGGGTACTCGCCAGTCCCTCGGCGCTCCGGCCACCGGGGACCGTTCCGTAGAGCGCGAAGCAGATCCCGGCCAGCACGGTGGACTTACCGGCACCGGTGGGGCCGTCGAGCAGGAACAGGCCCGCCTCGTTGAGTTCGGAGAAGTCGACGTTCTCCCGTCCGGCGAAGGGGCCGAAGGCCTGCAGCTCGAGTCGGTGGATCCTCATGCGGCACTTCCTTCGTCCCCGAGCTCGGTCCTGCTCTCCGCCAACGCCGTCGTCAACAGTGCTGTCTCGGACGCTGACGCTGGGCGCTGCCGCACGTGCTCCACGAATCCGGTGCATACCTCGAGGTCCGTGGTCGCGGCGGCCAGCCGGGCGGCGTAGGTCGACTTCACCGCTGCGGCGCCAACCTCGGGATCGAGAACGAAGTTCAACAGCCCGTCGAAGCGCTCCTTGAGCCGGCGGTAGGCCTGCGGGGGGCGCAACGGGTCCGTGACGGTGATCTGGCACCAGCGGTCCTCCGCCCACGCGTGGTCCGGGTTGTCCATCAGGTCCTCGATCCGTCCACGCAGGACGGCCAGCTTCCTCCCGGCGGACCAGTCCACGGTCTCGACGCCCGTCACCGTGCCTCCTGCCGTCCTCACGAGCAGTCCGCCCTTGGTGTGGTTGGCCTCGGAGAAGGAGTACGGCAGCGGTGATCCCGAGTACCGCACGGTCTCCGCCATCCGCTGGCGGCCATGCAGGTGGCCCAGCGCCACGTAGTCGATGCCTTCGAAGACCGAGACCGGTACCTGTCCGAGGGTGCCCACGAGCAGCTCCTCCGACGGACAGTCCGCCCGTCCCTCCTGGTTCTCGGTCTCTTGGTCCTCGGGCGCCTGGTTCTCGGTTTCTTGGTTCTCGGTTTCTTGGTTCTCGGTTTCTTGGTTCTCGGGCGCCTGGTTCTCGGTTTCTTGGTTCTCGGTTTCTTGGTTCTCGGTTTCTTGGTTCTCGGGCGCCTGGTTCTCGGTTTCTTGGTTCTCGGGTGGCTGGCCTTGGAGGACATCCGCGCCGATGTCCCGCTCACTGTCCGACCCGGCACCACCGGCGGCGAAGAGATGCGCCATGGCGATCACGGCGGCCTCCTGGTCCTGGCCGCCGAACCGCGCCTCGGCGTCCTCCCGGATCCTTCGCACCGCTTCGGCCGTCACCGCCGTGTGGTTCGGGTCCACCTCCCACACCTGGCCGGCGTGCCGGGGTTCGAGGTAGGGCACACCGTAGACGGCGACCAGGCCGCCGTCGGGATCCTCCAGCACCACCGGCGCGGTGACCTGGTCCATCCGGGTCCGGAAGTGCACCCCGGAGGCGCCCATGAGGTGGCCGCCGAAGCCCAGCCGGATGGCGGAATCGTGGTTCCCGCTGGTCAGCACCACGGCCGCCCCGGCGCTCACCAGCTCCGCGAGGGCCCGATCGAGGACCTCCACGGCATCAGCGGCGGGCAGGGCACGGTCATACACGTCACCGGACACCACAACCAGGTCCACGCCCCGTTCCCGGACCGTGGCAGCCATCTGGTCAAGGACCTCACGCTGTGCCTGGAGCAGGCCGGTTCCGTGGAACGACCGGCCCAGATGCCAGTCAGAGGTGTGCAGGATCAACATGGACACCACGCTATCCGTCACACAGGACGCGTTTGGCACTTCTCCACAGCCGTGGTCCTGCCGATGTGGTCCTGCGATGTGGTGATGTGGTCCTGCCATGCCGCCGGCAGTGCCTACGATGGAGATCATGAGCGAATCCGCCGCGCCATCCTCCCCCACCTACCCCTCACGGGTGCTGGGCCTGCTGACCGGCGGTGCCGCCGGGGACGCCCTGGGCTACACCGTCGAGTTCTCCTCGCTGCCGCAGATCCGCGCCGAGCACGGTGGCGGCGGGCTGACGCACCCCCTCCAAGTGCCCGCCATCCGCGCGGGCGGGACGATCCCCATCAGCGACGACACACAGATGACGCTCTTCGTCCTTGACGGTCTGCTGGACTGGATCGAGTGGGCCAACGAGGGCTCCATGGCCGATCCCGCCGCCTGCGTGTGGCTCTCCTGCCTGCGCTGGTACCGCACCCAGACCGGCACCCTCCCTGAGGGAGCCCCCGAGCCGCCCACGCGCTGGCTCGAGGAACACCCGGAGATGCACGTGCGCCGAGCCCCCGGCAATGCCTGCCTGTCCGGCCTGTCCTCGCGTGACATGGGCCTGCCCCACCAACCGCAGAACCCAGAGTCGAAGGGCTGCGGGACCGTCATGCGTTCGGCCCCCTACGGCATGGTCCCCGGCCTCGAGGACACCATGGTCGTCTCCCTCGCCCGCCGGGGCGCCGTCCTGACCCACGGCCACCCGGCAGCATGGACCTCGGCCGCCGCCTTCGGCCTGATGATCTCCCGGCTCATGGCCGGGCACGCGGTTGACGCGTCCGTCACCGCCGCGCTGGAGTGGCTGGACACCGTGCCCGACGACGGCGGCACGGCCGCGGCGGTCCGTGCGGCCGTCGCTCTGGCCGGGTCTCGCGGGCCTGGCGGATCTGACGGGCCTGACGAATCCGCCGGGGGCGGTGCTGTCCCCGCCGCACTGGGCGAGGGCTGGGTGGCCGAGGAGGCCTTGGCCATCGCGGTCTACGCCGTGCTGGTGACTGGCGGTGCTGTGGATCCCGCACAGGCTGCGGCACTCGACGGTGGCGATGCGGCGGTGGACCCGGACGTCGAGGCGCTGGCGCCCGTCGATTTCCGCGCGGCGCTGCATTTCCGCGCTGCCCTGCACCTGGCCGTCAACCACGGCGGCGATTCCGATTCGACCGCCTCCCTGGCCGGTCAGCTCCTCGGGGCCCGCTATGGGATGAACATCTTTCCCGACGCCGCCGTTCCGGCATGGATCGGCGAGCGGGAGATCGTGGCCGAGGCCGCCGAACGCTGGATCGCCGCGACCAGCTGAGCCGAGGCGCGATCCGAGGCCGACCTTTCTAGACCGACCTCAGAGTCCGACGCTGATGTACTTCGTCTCCAGGAACTCGTCGATGCCGCTGAACCCGCCCTCGCGGCCCACCCCGGACTCCTTGACACCGCCGAAGGGCGCCGCCGGGTTGGAGACCACCCCGCGGTTGAGGCCGACCATCCCCGTCTCCAGTGCGTGGCTGACGCGGAAGCCGCGCGCCAGGTCGGTGGTGTAGAGGTACGAGACCAGCCCGTAGGGGGTGTCGTTGGCGATCGCCACGGCCTCCTCCTCGGTGTCGAACTCGGAGAGCGCGGCCACGGGCCCGAAGATCTCGGCGCTGCACATCTCGGCGTCCGCCGGCACCCCGGTGAGCACCGTCGCCGGATAGTAGTGGCCCGGCCGGTCCACGGCCTGGCCGCCCAGCCGCACCTCGGCCCCGCGCCCGACGGCGTCGCGCACGAGTTCGGCGACCTTGTCCACGGCCCCGGCGTTGATGAGCGGCCCCACGACCACACCGTCCTCCACGCCGCGCCCCAGCGGTAGCTCGGCCATGCGCCGGGTGAGCCGATCGGCGAAGTCCGCGGCCACCGAGCGCTGGACCAGGATGCGGTTGGCGGCGGTGCAGGCCTGGCCGATGTTGCGCATCTTGGCCTGCATCGCCCCCTCCACTGCGGCGTCCAGGTCGGCGTCCTCGAAGACCAGGAACGGGGCGTTGCCACCCAATTCCATCGAGGTGCGCATGACGGTCTTCGCGGCGAGCTCGAGCAGTCCCTTGCCCACCTCGGTGGAGCCGGTGAAGGAGAGCTTGCGGGACCGCGGGTCGAGGATCAGAGGGGTCATCACGTCGTTGCTGCGCTTCGTGGTGACCACGTTGACCACCCCGTCCGGGACCCCCGCGCGGACGAGGATCTCGGCCAGGGCCAGGATGGACAGCGGCGTGTGGGAGGCAGGCTTGATGACGCAGGTGCATCCGGCGGCCAGGGCCGGGCCGATCTTGCGGGTCCCCATGGCCAGGGGGAAGTTCCACGGTGTGATGAGGATGCAGGGCCCCACGGGCTCGCGGGCCACCAGGAAGCGGGAGTCGCCGGCGGGGGCGGTCATGTAGCCCCCGTCGATCCGCACCGCCTCCTCGGCGAACCAACGGAAGAACTCGGCCGCGTAGGCCACTTCACCGCGGGCCTCGGCCAAAGGCTTACCCATCTCCAGGGTCATGATCAACGCCAGCCGGTCGGTCTCCTCGACCATGAGCCGGTGGGCCCGGCTCAGGATCTCGCTGCGCTGCCGTGGCGGGGTCGCCGCCCAGTCGGCCTGGGCTGTGGCCGCGGCATCCAAGGCGGCCGCGGCCTCCTCCGGGCTGGCATCGGCCACCTCGGTCAGGACCGCTCCCGTGGACGGGTCCTCCACGGGCATGGTCCGGGCGGTGGTCCGCCACCGACCGCCGGCGAACACGCCGGTCGGGACGGAGGCGATGGCTGCTGCCTCGGTGGCTGAAGAGGGGGTTGACTGGCGCATGTGCTGCCTCCGCGTCGTGGATCCTTGCCGGTCAGCCCATCGTAGAAGTACTGTCAACACCCAACCGCAGCCACCGACCCAGCACCCACTCCTCGACCGGAGGCTCATCTATGACGGCGTTGTCACCCCACCTCAAGCAGGCCAGTCCCGTGATCGTGGACCATGCCCGCGGAAGTTGCCTCTACGACCAGGACGGGCGGCGGTTCCTCGACTTCACCGCCGGCATCGGGGTGGTCAGCACGGGCCACTGCCATCCGCGCGTGGTGGCAGCCGCCCAGGAGCAGGTGGCCTCCCTCATCCACGGCCAGTACACAACCGTCATGCACCGGCCCCTCATCGAGCTCACGGAGAAGCTGTCCGAGGTGCTGCCGGACCACCTGGACTCACTGTTCTTCGCGAATTCCGGCAGCGAGGCCGTGGAGGCGGCGCTGCGCCTGGTCCGGCAGGCGACCGCACGGCCGAACGTCATCGTTTTCCACGGCGGCTTCCACGGCCGCACGGTGGCCGCCTCGACCATGACCACCTCCGGCACCCGGTTCTCCGCCGGCTTCAGTCCCCTGATGTCCGGGGTGCACATCGCCCCGTTCCCCACCGCCTACCGCTACGGCTGGAGTGAAGAGGAGACAACGGCCTTCGCCCTGAGGGAGCTGGACTACCTCTTCGCCACCGTGACGTCCCCGCAGGAGACGGCGGCGTTCATCGTGGAGCCGGTCCTCGGCGAAGGTGGCTACATCCCTGGGAACACCGCCTTCTTCGCCGGCCTGCGCGAGCGGGCGGACCAGCACGGCATCCTGCTGGTCATGGACGAGATCCAGACCGGGTTCGGCCGCACCGGACGGTACTTCGGTCACCAGCACTTCGACGTCTCCCCGGACATCATCACCTTCGCGAAGGGCATCGCCTCCGGCTTCCCTCTGTCCGGGATCGCCGCCACCGAAGAGGTGATGGCCCGGGCCTGGCCGGGCTCCCAGGGGGGCACCTACGGTGCCAACGCCGTGTCCTGTGCGGCCGCCGTCGCGACCTTGCAGGTGATCGAGGACGAGGGGCTCGTGGGCCACGCCGCCGAACGCGGCACCCAATTGCTCGACGGCGCCCGGTCGGCTGCCGCGGCCGGCTCCCCCGGTGCCGGCGGGATCGGGGACGTCCGCGGGCTCGGACTGATGGTGGGCAGCGAGTTCACCACCGCTGACGGCGTCCCCGATCCGGGCCGGGCCAAGGCCGCCCTGACCGTGGCGGCGGACAAGGGCCTGCTGATGCTGACCTGTGGCGCCTACATGAACGTGGTCCGGATGATCCCGCCGCTCGTGGTCACCGCGGAGGAGATCGACGAGGGCCTGGCCATCTGGTCCGAAGTCCTCGCGGAGATCTAGGCAGAACGCAGAACCAGGGGACCCGATGCCACGCCACCTCATCCTCACGCTCGCCACCCGCCAGGTCTCCTGCCGCGTCCGGTTGCTCGACGACCTGGCCCCCGCCACGTGTGCGGCCGTCTGGGAGGCCCTCCCGCTGGCCGGGGACGCCTATCACGCCAAGTTCGCCCGCAACGAGGTGTATGCCCTGCTGCCCCGCATCACGGCGGCACCTCGACGGGAGAACCCCACGGTCACGCCGATCCCCGGGGATGTGTGCCTGTTCGACTTCGAGCCGTGGGAGATCGGCAACCCCGCCTACGGCTATGCGCCCGGCACCACCGCCCACGAGGCCCAGGGCGCCACGGACCTGGCCCTGTTCTACGACCGGAACAACCTACTCCTCAATGGTGACGTCGGATGGGTCCCGGGCAACGTGTTCGGCACGGTTGTGTCCGGCCCGGACAACTCAGCGGGCGCAACTGGGCTCGAGGCCATGGCCGCGGCCTGCAACGACCTGTGGCGGAACGGATTCGCCGGCGAGCGGCTGGTGTTCGAGCGCGAGTAGGGGCTACTGGTCCAGCAGCCACTCCACGAACCGTGCGACGGCCAGGACGAGGTCATCGGAGTGCCGTGGACCCACGATCTGCAGCCCCACGGGCAGCCCGGCGGCGGTGACGCCCACGGGGATGCTGATGGCCGGCTGCTGGGTGAGGTTGAACGGGAAGCTGAACGTAGCCCACTGCGGCCAACGCTCCAGGCCGCTGCCGGGCGGGACCTCGTGCCCTGCCTCGAACGCCGGGATCCCCACGGCAGGGGTGAGCAGCACGTTGTGCTCCTCGTGGAAGGAGCCCATGGTGATACCCGCCTGCGCAGCGACATCCCGGGCCCGGAGGTACTCGACCGCGCTGATCTGTTCCCCCCGGTCCCACACCCGGCCCAGACCCGGGTCGACCTTCTCCCGGGTGCCGGGCGAGGCCGCGGCCATCGTGTCCAGCAGGGTGGCCGCCCCACTGGCCCACAGCACCTCGAAGGCCTCGATCGGATCGGTGAAGCCGGGATCGGCCTCGGTGACGGGCAGACCCGCCTCGTCGATCCGCCTCACCACCGCGTCCACGACGCCCGCGACCTCCCGGTCCACCTTCGCGTAGCCGAGGTCACGCGAGTAGGCCACGTGCAGTCCGTCCACCTCACGGTTGAATTCCCCGCGGAAGGTCCGTTGCGGCGGCGCCAGCGAAGTGGGATCCCGGGGATCCGGCAGCGCCAGGATGTCCATCATCAGGGCCGTGTCCTCCACCGTGCGCGTCATCGGCCCGGCATGGGCCAGCGGACCGAACGGGCTGGCCGGGTACAGCGGGATCCGCCCGTGGGTGGGCTTGAAGCCCACGATGCCGCAGAAGGAGGCCGGGATGCGGACGCTGCCGCCGCCGTCGGTCCCCACGGAGCACGGCCCCATGCCAGCGGCCACCGCGGCGGCAGAACCACCGGAGGAGCCGCCGGCCGTCAACCGCGGGTCGGCGGGGTTGCGGGTGATGCCCGTCAGCGGGCTGTCCGTGACCGCCTTCCAGGCGAGCTCCGGCGTCGTGGTCTTGCCCAGGAAGACCATGCCGTCCGAGCGGAGCCGGGCCGCGACGGGCGAGTCCACCGTCCACGGCTGGTCCGGGTCGATGGACCGGGAACCCCGCAGGGTGGGCCAGCCGTCCGTGAGGAAGATGTCCTTGATGGAGACCGGCACGCCGTCCAGGAGCCCCTGGGGATGGTCACGGTGCCACCGGGCCTCGGACGCGCGGGCCTGGTCCAGGGCGCGGTCACCATCCACGAGGCAGTAGGCCCCGAGATCCCCGTCCGCCGTCCCGATGCGGTCCAGGATCGCGGTGGTGGCCTCGACGGGCGAGAGTGACCGGCTGCCATATGCGGCCACGAGCTCGACGGCGGTCATCTGGGTGGGGTCCATCTGCAGCTCCCGGTTTGGTGACGTGGTGCTAGGTGACGTGGTGCTAGGTGACATCGTGCGGACGGCTTCGCGGACGGTCAGGTTCGCGGCCCTCGTCCCCGCATTATGGGGGTTTGATCTGCGCGGATGGAAGGGCCCACACGTCGTGACCGGCCCATGGTCGCGAGGACGGTGGCGCCCCTATGATTCAGCCCATCATCAACTCGGCAGATCGACGTGACAGAGGGCGAGGAGCGGCAGTGGACCTGTCAGACATCGATTTCGACGGTCCCGTGACCCAGCGCGGCATCGGCGTGATCGCCCCCTTCGACCTGGCCCTGGAGCGGGAGCTCTGGCGGTGGACACCCTTGGACGTCAGCCTGCACCTCGCCCGGACGCCCTTCGAGCCAGTCCCCGTCAGCCTGGAGATGGCCGAACTCGTCTCCGAGAAGCGGCACGTGCAGTCAGCCACCCGGGATGTGCTCGGCGTGGATCCGGAGGTCGTGGCCTACCTGTGCACCTCCGGCAGCTTCATCCACGGGCTCGGGTACGAGTCCGAACTCCGCCGGTCCATCCTGGAGGCCGGAGCTCCCGACGCCGTCACCACCTCCGGTGCCCTGGCGGAGGCCGTGCGGGCGCTGGGACTGCGGCGCGTCTCGGTGATCACCCCTTATGACGCCGACCTGACGGACCGCCTGGTCGCCTTCCTCGGCGAACTGGGGGTGACCGTGCCGCAATGCCACTACCTCGGCCTGGGCGGCGGGATCTGGCGGGTCAACTACCGCACCGTGGCCGAGCTCATCCTCGCGGCCGACACCCCCGACTCCGAGGCCGTCTTCGTCTCCTGCACCAACCTGCCCACCTACGACATCATCGAACCGCTGGAACGCCGGCTCGGCAAGCCCGTCCTGACCGCGAACCAACTGACCGTCTGGGCCTGCCTGGGCCGCATGGGCCTGCCGATGGTCGGCCCGGGCCGCTGGCTGGCCGACGTCTTCCGAGAGGAATCCCCCACATGACCACCATCGGCATCATCTACCCGGACCACGCTGCCGAGGACGAATACCCGACGGCGGCGAGCCGGCTCGGCGTGCGCCTGCCGGTGGTGCACGTCTACGGCACGGACCTCCACGCGGTGCCCGAACTCCTCGATCTGGGCAGCCCGGAGAAGCTCGCTGAGGGGGTCTCACGGCTGCTCACGGCCGTGGCAGCGGACTCGGTGGGTCCGGTGCGCCCGGGGGACGCAGTGGACGCGGTGGACGCTGTGATGTGGGCCTGCACGTCCGGCAGCTTCGTCTACGGCCACGAGGGCGTTCGCCAGCAGGCTAACCAGTTGGCCGAGGTGGCCGGGGTGCCGGCGGCGAGCACGTCGCAGTCGTTCGTGGCCGCCGTGACCGCGCTCGGCGTGAAGCGCGTTGCTGTGGCGGCCAGTTATCCGGAGGAGGTGGCCGTGCTCTTCACCGACTTCCTGGCGGCCTCGGGGATCGAGGTGGTGGCCCGGGGCAGTGCCGGGATCGACACCGCGGCGGAGGTGGGTTCCCTGGACGGCGCCCGGGTGACGGATCTGGCCCTGCAGAACGACCACCCGGCCGCCGAGGCCCTGCTCATCCCGGACACGGCTATGCACACGCTGGACGTGCTGACCGCAATCGAGGACCGGCTGGGCAAGCCCGTTCTCACGGCCAACCAGGTCACGATCTGGCACGGTCTCCGGTTAGCCGGCTCGTCGGTGGTCTCGGACCGGCTGGGCGTGTTATTCAGCCGGGTGTAGTGGTGCCGGCGGTGCCTGATGTGGTGGTGCCCGATGTGGTGGTGCCCGATGCGACAACGGGCACCGCGGCACTCCCCGACAACCGGGCGGCGCTCGACGCGGCTAGGGAATGGTGATCTCGCGACCAGCGAGCGCCTCCAGGTTGGCGCTGGCGAATCCCCAGGCACTGCGCCGGGGGCTCACCCTGGCGCCGCTCCATTCCGCGAGCATGTAGGCCACCTTGCCCTGCATCTCCTCCCGCAGGCGGCGGAACGAGTCTTCGGGGTCCGTGCCCACTTGCCCCTGCAGCAACCACCAGGCCCAGGCCGCCGCCCCAGCATTGGCCACGAAGTCCGGGATCACCGGGATCCCGCGTACGGCCAAGCGTTCTTCCGCGTCCGGCGTCGTGGGTGAGTTCGCGGCCTCGACCACCGCCCGGGCCGCGACGTCCGCTACGGACCCGACCCCCAGCGCGTAGGAGACCGCCGCCGGGACGAGGATGTCCGCGGGCGCCGCGAGCACCGCCTCGCGCGGCAGGAGCTCGACGCCGGACGGTACCGTAGCTCGGTCGATCTCGCCGTAGTGGTCGCGGGCGGCCAGCAGGGCCGGGATGTCCAGGCCGCGGGGGCAGAACAGGGTCCCGGCGGCGTCGGCGATCGCGGTCACGGGGACGCCCGCCTCGTGCAGGTACCACGCGGCCCCGCCGCCCATGGTGCCGATGCCCTGGATGGCCACCGTGGTCCGTGTGGGTTCCCATCCGAAGGCGGCCGCCGTCCCCAGGCAGGCCTGGGCCACCCCGTAGCCACCGATCACATCCCCCAGTGGCAGGCCGTCCTGGTCCACGGTGTCGAGTCCTGCCCGGACGCGGTCCAGGGTGGCGGCCGGGTCCGGCGAGCGCCGGATGGCGGCGTGGAAGGACTGGTCCAACCCCAGCCGGGTGAAGACGGCGTCGAGGTCCGACTGGGAGACGCCGAGGTCTTCGGCAGTGACCCAGGAGTTCTCGAGCCACGGCCGCATGTGGGCGAAGAAGCGCTCCAGGACTCCCATCGCGTCCGGGTCTCGCGGATCGCAGTCGATGCCCGCCTTGGCCCCGCCGACGGGCAGGCCGAATGCCGCAGTCTTTGTGGCCATGCAGCGTGCCAAGTCGGCGACTTCGTCCCGGGTGCAGCCGGCTCGCATGCGGGTGCCCCCGGTGGCCATGCCCCCGACCAGGGTGTGCACCACGAGCCATCCCCGGGAGCCGGTGACCGGATCGGTCCACGCGATCTCCTGCTCCGGAGGACGGTCGAAGGGGTCTATACGTATGAACGGCTCCCCTGCCGGATTCCCGGTCTGAGTCTCTGGCCTGGTGCCGGGCAGGGTTTCTGGCCGGGCGCTGCGCGCCGGTCCACTGGTGCCGTCGTGCGTTCGGTTGCCATCAGGGTTCTGGATCAGGGTCATGCCCGCCACCTCCATCGAGTTCACGGTTGGTCCCGCAGCGATTCGCCCTCCGGCGTGTGCTCCGGTGCGTGCTTCGGTGAATGTTCGGTTCCCGCCGGCTCGGCTCCGGCTCGTACTCCCAGCGTGGAGGGGGTTTCCCTTGGCGTCTATCGCCGGTTCCTGCACGATGCCGTGAACCGGGACTACAAGGTCTCCCCCGCGATGGAGGCCCACCCCTATGCTGACGCCCATGGAGTTGTCGTTGCGTCGGCTGAGGATGCTGCGGGAGTTGCACCTGCGCGGCACCGTGACCGCCGTGGCGGCCGCCCTGCACTACAGTCCTTCGGGCGTCTCCCAGCAGTTGGCCCAGCTGGAGCGCGACGTCGGCGCCCGGCTCGTGGAGCGGCACGGCCGCCGGCTGCTGCTCACCGATCTGGGACTCGTCCTTGCCGAGCATGCGGAACAGATCCTCGGCTCGGTGGATCGGGCGACCAAGGCCCTGGAGCAGGCTCAGAACGGGGTGACGGCACGCCTCACCGCGGGTGTCTGGGCATCCGTGGCCTCCAGCCTCGTGCCGCAGGCCCTGTCCAGTCTGGCGGTGCGATACCCCGGTATCGAGGTCCGCACCGTGGAGTTGGATCCCGAACAGACGGCGGGAGCGGTCAAGGACGGCACCTTGGATTTCTCCTTCGTCATCGACTACTCAGTGACCCCGGTGACCTGGGACCCCAACCTGACCCGGACGATCATCGCCGTGGAGCGGCTCCACGCCGCCGTGCCCACCGGGATGATCCCCTCCGGGACGGTGCGGCTGGCGCAGCTGGCCGACTATCCGTGGATTCTGGCCCGGGAGAGCGACCACTTCGGCCATGCGGTCCGCATCGCCTGCCACCAGAAGGGCTTCGACCCGAGGATCGTCCACACCGTCGCCGAACAGCCCACCGCGCTGGCCATGGCCGCCGGCGGGCTCGGGGTGACACTGGTGTCCGATCTCGCGTTGGAGCTGGTCCCGGACGGAGTGGACATCATCGCCCTGGAGGAACCGGTGATGAGGACGGTCTCCATCGCCTACCGGACCTCCCCCACACGCCGGCCGTCACTCGAACTCGTCATCAACGCGATCCGCACGGCCGCCGCGGAGAAGGGACTGGCCATCAGTTCAGCCCCGGTCTCGCCCGGGCCCGCTTCGGAATCCTGAGTCCCTTCCGGAGTTCTGGGTCCGGAGTCCTGAGTCCACTGTTCTCAGCGTCCTCACCACCCGCTGCGTCCGCTGTGTCCGCTGTGTCCGCTGCGTCCGCTTCTTTCGACGCAGTACTCCACACCATGAGTCTCTCTCTCAGCCCTCCACATTCCGGTGGACGGTGCTTATCTCGTCCGTTGCCCATGATCGAATATATGTACTAGAACGAAGGGCCGGAGCCCCGAAGGTCGCGTTCACGTCGGACAGGCCGACAGGGCCGCCCGGGTCAACAGGGCCACCCGGGTCAACAGGGCCACCAAGGCTGCGCAAGGGCGGCGACAGTGCGGAAGGAGGGCGCGGGCATGACAGCGGAGGAGATGGAGCCCTCGCGTGGACTGGACGAGTTGGCCGAGTGGGCCACTCCGGAAGTCCTTGATGTCGCTCGCCACGCCCTGGAGTTACTTGCCGAACGACTGTCCGGTCCCACCACGGTCGATGCCTTCGAACGCGTGGTCCCGCCACCTCCTGACCTGGACTGGTCCGGGCTGACATCCCTCACACCGATCGTCCCGGGAGAGTCGCCCCATGGCCCTGACTTCGTGGCGGCACCTGAGACCTTTGCATCCGGTTCGCTACCCGTCATCCACCGCAGGGTCGAAGATCTGGGACGTCTTCTGACTGCTGTACATACGTCGTTGGCCGGTCATGCTGCCCATGCCATGGATGAGGGATCCCTCCGCGAACCGATGCTCGGCATCCCTGGAGGGGCCAAGCCGTTTCGGGATGCCCCGGACTGGATGGTGAAGACCCTGCGGATCCCCCGGCCGGAGGCACGCAAGCGCATCCATCGTGCCCAGCAGGTCCAGCCGCCGGTCCCAGAGATCACCGGCCACCAGCGCAGTGCCACCTACCCCATCCTGGCTGAGGCCTTCCTGCAGGGGCATCTCGACCCGTGCACTCTCGACCTGATCTCCACGGCCCTGGACCAGACGAAAAAGGATGCCGAGGCGACGAACGCGGACCCCTCCTTGACCGCGGATTGGCTATCCCGGGGCGAGGAGACCCTGACGGCCCAGGCCACCGTCCTGGACCCGGAGTTGATGCGTCACGCCTGCGCCCGCTGGCGTCAGTGGGCCCAACACGCGCTCAACCCGGATGGGGCAGAACCTTCCGACGCCGTCCCGTCTGTCCAGCAAGGGCTTTCCTACCGAGGCAAGCGACGGGGCCTCCATCTGTGGAAGATCGCTGCGGACGACCTCCAGCACGAGGTCCTCAGCACCATCGCCGGAGCCGCGACCAACCCCCGCGCACAGAGTGAAGGCATCCAGGGCGGTGGCGCGCAGAACGAAGGCGTCCAGGGTGGTGGCGAGGCCACCGACAGCATGACGTCGGCCGCTGAGGCGCCCGTCCCGGATCTCCCGGATGGAGCAAACCTCTGGCCAGATGCCGGCGTCGTGTCCGTCGACCGCCGCTCCCGCCACCAGCGCCAATTGGACGGCCTGACTTCCGCCCTCATGGGGGCATTGGCATTGGTCGAGGGCAACGGCCTGCCGTCGTCCGGCGGGAACCGTCCTCTGGTCATGGTGACCATCGATTACGAGACACTCGCCGGTCAGGTCGTTCGCAGCCAGGCATCCCCGGGCGAAACCTCGACGGCGTCCATGTCTACAGGCTATCCACGCCCACCGAGCCCACCCGAACCACCAGAAGCGTCGAAGCCACCAGACGAACCCACCAAACCCGGCCAACCGAATGAGCCCAGCGAACCCGCCGACCCCGGAAAATCCGGCAAAACCGGCGAGGCTGATGTCATTCCCGTCGGCGCTCTGGACGTAGGAACCTTCAAATCTGAGGCGGCCTTTACCGGTCCAATCAGTCCCAGCACCATCCGCACCCTCGCTTGTGACGCTGACATCCTGCCCGTGGTCATGGGCGGCGCTGGGCAGGTCCTGGACGTGGGACGTACACAACGGCTCTTTCCACCTCGGCTCCGCCGGGCCATCACAGCACGCGACGGCGGATGCGCGTCCCCCGGCTGCACGATGCCTGCACCGTGGTGCGAGGTTCACCACATCCAGTGGTGGACCCACGGCGGAGCGACGAGCGTGGACAACGGGGTGCTGCTCTGCAGTCGGCATCATCACGCGGTCCACAGCGGTTCGTGGCACATCAGCGTCGAAGACGACGGCGTCCCCTGGTTCGTCCCCGCACCCTATCTGGATCCGTTCAGGACGCCCCAGCGCAACCGGTACTGGCGGGCCTAGGTGGGTCGGACCGACGCGATGAGTCAGGGCGCTCGCCTGGTGCTTGGCAACTGCGTAGCTACGTGGCTACGAGGCTACGAGGCTACGAGGCTCCTGGACACCGTGGTTACGAGATGCTTGGCTGCGGGACTCCGTGGCAACGTGGCTGACAGAATCTCCTATACCGCGGCGTCGGGCCAGTTGCCGTCCAGCATCTGCAGGAACTCCGGTTCGGAGACGAGCTCCACGTGTTGTCCCTGCTGACGGCGAGCCAGCGCGTCCCGCGTTTTGCGGTGCCCGATCGCCCCGCCGCGCGTTGCCGCGCCGAGGTCCTCAGCGCGGAAGCCGTCTCCGACGACCAATATGGTGGTCTGCGCGTTGACCCGGCTGCCTGTCCGCGCGCCCCACGCGGCGGCCCGGTTCTTGGCCTCCTGCCGGGGCATGCCCAGGTTGCCCGTGAACACCACGGTGTGTCCATACAGCGGATGAGCCGGATCTGCGTCGGCGGCAGGCTCAGGATTGATCCCCTCATCCGGCCAGTGCATCAAGTCAGGCATCCGTTCGGCGTGCGGCAGTACCACCGTGGAGTCGAAGACGGGCCCGAGCCCGCGGGCTTGCCGGGTGGCACGGGACTCCGGCTTGGTTCCGGCCCTGCGAGCCTCCAGCTGTCGCAACCGCACCCCGTCAAGGGCCAGGATCTCGGCCAGCCCCGCTTCCAGCAGGCCCGCGGACGACTGGGTAGCTCGATTCGGGCCCGTGGTACCCCATGACCGGGACTCTCCACCGTCCTCGATTCGCGCGGCGACAGCAGGAGCCGGTGAAAGGGTCTGCCGCTCCACCAGCAGTCCGTCAACCGTCTGCTGTCCGGCCGCCTGCCGTCCAGCCGGCTGCCGAGCCGCCGTCCGCCGCTCGAGCACATCGATCATGATCCAGGCACAGGCCTCAGCATCGGCGAGGGCATCATGGTGGTTCTCGAGTGGATGCCCCGCCTCCACGGCGGCCACGGGTAGCGCGTAGGACGGCAGCTCATAGGTGCGCCGCGCCATCACCAGGGAGCAGGCATAGTCGAAGCGCGGGATGTCTCGGCCGGAGACCTCGAGAGCTGATTCGATGACTCCGAGGTCGAAGCCCGCGTTGTGGGCCACAAGAGGATCGGAGCCGATGAAGTCCGCCATGTCCCCGAACACCTCGGCGAATCGCGGCGCGCCGGCCACCTGCGCTGCCGTGATGCCGTGGATTCCCACGTTCCGGGCATCGAACCTGTCGAAGCCTGCCGGCGGCCTCATCAACCAATACGCGCGTTCCACCGGCTGACCGTCGCGGACCCGCACGAGGCCCACGGAACACGGCGAACCGCGGAAGCCGTTGGCCGTCTCAAAGTCCAGCGCCGTGAAGTCGAGCGCCATCAGCGCCCTCCGCCGGACGCACCATCATGTGACCCGGCCAGCAACCGCACCAGTTCGGGGAGCAGCTGCCGGAAGGCCGTGCCACGATGGCTGATCGAGTTCTTCACCTCAGGATCCAGCTCAGCCACGGAGACGTGCATGCCGTG
Source organism: Citricoccus muralis (assembly GCF_003386075.1). Lineage (GTDB taxonomy): Bacteria > Actinomycetota > Actinomycetes > Actinomycetales > Micrococcaceae > Citricoccus > Citricoccus muralis. The sequence goes on along the minus strand of NZ_QREH01000001.1, from coordinate 545,802 downwards.
CGGCTGCAGGATCGGGTCATAGCCGAATCCACCCGCGCCCCGCTGCGCCGTCAGGAGGGTACCGGCCAGGAAACCGAGTTCGACATGCTCCTCGCCGGCCGGAGTTGCCACCGCGGCAGCACAGATGAACGCGGCGTTACGGTGCTCGGGCTTCACGTCCGCCATCTGGTCCAGGAGCAGCTGCAGGTTGGCGGCATCATCCCCGTGGCGTCCGGCCCACCGTGCGGAGAAGATCCCGGGAGCGCCCCCGAGGACCTCCACGGACAGGCCGGAGTCGTCGGCCACAGCCACCAGCCCGGTGTGCCGGGCGACGGCATGGGCCTTCTTGAGGGAATTCTCCTCGAAGGTGACACCGTCCTCCACCACGTCTGGGGCGTCCAGGGACGCAGCGTCGACGACCTGGGTGTCGACGTCCAGTCCGGGCACCTGTCCACGGAGCAGTTCACGCAGTTCGCGCAGTTTGCCCTGGTTGCGGGTGGCCAGCACCAGCCGGGGCTCGGACGCGGACTTTGCTCGGCCGCTCACCGCTCGCCGGCCAGGGTCTCGCGCTGGATGGTGGCCAGCTCGGCGGACCCGGCCACGGCCAGATCGAGCAGGGAGTCGAGCTCGGAACGGTTGAACGGGGCCCCTTCGGCGGTGCCCTGAACCTCCACGAAATCGCCCGATCCGGTGACCACCACATTCATGTCCGTCTCGGCGCGGACGTCCTCCACGTAGGGCAGATCCAGCATGGGGACACCGTCGATGATGCCGACGGACACGGCGGCGACGGAGTCCTTCAGCGGCTGGGCGGACGCCGAGATGACGCCCTGTCCCTTCGCCCAGGCGATCGCCTCAGCGAGCGCCACGTAGGCGCCGGTGACCGAGGCGGTGCGGGTGCCGCCGTCCGCCTCCAGGACGTCACAGTCCAGCACGATGGTGTTCTCGCCCAGGGCCTTGAGATCGATGATGGCGCGCAGCGAGCGGCCGATGAGGCGAGAGATCTCATGGGTGCGGCCGCCGATCTTGCCCTTCACGGACTCGCGCTGGGAGCGGGTGTTCGTGGCGCGCGGCAGCATCGCATACTCCGCGGTGACCCAGCCGGTGCCCTCGCCCTTGAGCCAGCGCGGGACGCCCTGGGTGAAGGAGGCGGTGCACAGCACACGGGTGTTGCCGAACTCGATCAGTGCGGAGCCCTCGGCCTGGCGGGACCAGCCACGGGTGATGCTGATGGGACGCAGTTCGTTGACGGCGCGCCCGTCCTGGCGGGTCGCCGTGGACGAGGCGCCGGCGGTGCTGTTTTCGGGCAGGGCGGAAGCTCCGGAAGTCGTTGAGGTCATGACCGCCATCCTACCGAGGGCCCGGACGCGTTAATCAGGGCTTGGGCTCTTCGGGTGCTTCGGGCACGGCGGACACCGCGGTATTGCCGGACATACTGGACACGCCGGACACCCCGCAGCGGTCTAGACCCGGTAGGTGACCCCGGAGACCGCGACGGCGAGGTCGCCCGCATAGGTCTCCCGCGCCTCGATGGAGGCGGCCAGCGGATCGGTCCACACGGGCAGGTGGGTCAGCAGCAATCGGCGGGCGCCGGCGTCGGTGGCCATCTGCCCGGCACGCCGGCCGGTGAGGTGGACGCCGTCGATGCCGTCGTCACGGCCCTCCTGGAAGGCGGCCTCGCAGAGGAACAGATCAGCGTCGCGGGCGGCCTCGACCAGACCGTCGCAGGTGTCCGTGTCCCCGGAGTAGGTCAGCACCCGGTGCACCGGCTCCCCGTCGGGGCCAGGTTCGGTGATCTCCAGGCGCAGCGCGTACGCCTCATCGATGGGGTGGCGCACCGGAACCGGCGTGATGGTGAAGGGTCCGACGGTCACGGGGACATTCGCCTGCCAGTGGTGGAAGTCGAAATCGGGGTGCATGCCCGGGTCCGGATCGAGTCCGTATGCCGTCGCCATGCGGTCCGCGGTGGCTTCGGGGCCGTACACGGGGACGTGGATGCCCTTCCAGCCGTACGGGTTCCACCGGATGGCCACGTGCAGTCCGCAGAGGTCCATGCAGTGGTCCGGGTGCAGGTGGGTGAGCAGCACCGCGTCGATGTCGTCCAAGGCCATGTAACGCTGCAACGTGCCCAGAGCGCCGTTGCCGAGGTCCATCAGGATCCGCCAGGTCTTCTGGCTGCCGGGGGCGCCATCCGGGTCCGGCCCTTCAGCCGTCACGAGGTAACACGAGGCCGGCGAGCCCGGACCGGGAAACGATCCTGAGGCCCCGATGATCGTGAGCTTCACCCTGCGTCCGGCCTTTCGTCCGTGGCGATCCCCCGGTGACCCGAGCTGGACGCGCTCGAAGCCGGCAAGGGGGATCCTGCGTTGGGACCACTGTACTGTCCGTTTGTGCCGTGTCCGTTTGCGCTCTGCCTGGTTGCGCCCTGTCCGGTTGCGCCCTGGGCCGCCGAGAGCATCTCCGGGGTGATCCGGGCCAGCACTCCGGTCGGATAGCGCTCGGAGATGTGGTCGACCTGCTGCACGCCGCCGACCTCGGGCCCGAGGAAACGACGGGCCAGCGTCTCGAAGTACTGTGGATCTCCGGTCGCCATGAACCGGTGTCCCGGTTTTCCGGCTGAACCGCCCGCCGCACCGTCCGCCGGGCTCTCCAGACCGTGCCGGACCAGCGCCCGGTACACGTCCTTGGCCGTCTCCTCCGCAGAGGAGACCAGCGTGACGGACTCCCCCATCACCAGCGAGATCACGCCCGTCAGCAGCGGATAGTGGGTGCACCCCAGCACCAGGGTGTCCACGCCCGCCTCCCGGAGTGGGGCCAGGTACCGCTCTGCGGTGGCCAGCAGCTCCGGCCCGGTGGTGACGCCGGCCTCCACGAACTCGACGAACCGCGGGCAGGCCACGGAGGTGATCTCCAGCTGTGGCGCGGCGGCGAAGGTGTCCTCGTAGGCGCGCGAGCTCACCGTGGCCTCGGTCCCGATGACCCCGATCCTCCCGTTGCGGGTGGCGGCGACCGCACGGCGCACGGCCGGCTGGATGACTTCCACCACCGGAATCCCGTACCGGGCGGTGTACCGTTCCCGGGCATCGCGCAGCACGGCGGCCGAAGCGGAATTGCAGGCGATGACCAGGACCTTCACGCCGGCGTCGACCAACTCGTCCATGATGCCGAGCGCGAAGGCGCGCACCTGGGCGATGGTCCTCGGCCCGTAGGGGCCGTTGGCCGTATCCCCCACGTACGCGATCTGTTCGCCGGGCAGCTGGTCGATGATGGCGCGGGCGACCGTCAACCCGCCGACCCCGGAGTCGAAGACGCCGATGGGGGCCGTCGGCACGGGCGTGTTGGTCATGGTCGGGTCGGTCCTTCGGTCAGCAGGTGTCATGCCAGCAGATGTTGATCCAACAGATGTAGATCCAGTCTGCAGTCAAGCACGATTCAGTCGGGAAGCCGGGTGGACAGGGCCAGCATCAACGTCTCGAGCAGCCACGTGGTGAAGTTGTACAACAACGCCATGTAGGACTCCACGTCCTTGGCGGCGGACCAGTCGTCCACCGCGTGCACCCGTTCGGCGTCCTCGTCCGTGTCGATGCCCAGCCGGGCCGAGAGCACCAGGCGCACGTCGTTGAGGGCACGGCTGAAGGCGATGGCGTGCTCTTCGTCCAGCACCACGGGGTTGACCTGTAGGGCCGCCACCGCCCGTTGGAGATCGGCTGTCTTGGCCCGGCGGACGCCATCCTCCGTCAGGGCCCGGAACTCGCCGGCGGCTGCCTGCTCGGCAGGGGTGTCTCCGTGCACCCCGGGCGGCAGCAGCCGCGCGAGGGCCTCGTCCTGAGGTGCCTCCCGCACCGGAGTGCTCTCGCCGGCACCCACCGGATTCCCGACGCCGGCCACCTCGCCACCACCGGCATCGTCCGCTCCCAGAGGTCCCAATTCCGCGACGATGTCCCAGAACGGATCGGACGAGGATATTGAAGCGGATGTGGAAGCGGACTCGGTGGGCGCCTCCTGCCCCACGTCCAGCAGCTGGATCACGTCCTTGAACAGGGTCCGCAGCAAGCGCCGCTCGGCCTTCTCCAGGTCGGCGACGAACCCTTTCGGCGTGCTCTTGAAGGCGCGGGCCATCAGGCTCCCTCCCCCTGCTCGTGCTGGAGGGTGGCCCACAGTCCGTAACCGTGCATGGCCTGGACGTGCCGTTCGGATTCCTCCCGGCCTCCGGAGGAGACGATCGCCTTGCCCTCCTGGTGGACCTGGAGCATGAGGGTGTCAGCCTTAGCACGGCTGAAGCCGAAGTAGGACCGGAACACGTAGGAGACGTAGCTCATGAGGTTGACGGGGTCATTCCACACGACCACCTGCCAGGGCCGGTCAGCGGCGGTGCGCTCAGCGGTCCCGGCCGAGGTCTCCTCCCGCTCCAAGACATCTGTTCCGGTCCCGGGCTGTCCGCCCGGAAGGTCACGGGGGCGGTCCTGGTGAGAACCGCTGGGAGCGCCATCCCGGGTGCCTGGGGAACTGCCAGGAGAACTGAGGGTCAAGAACATGGCAACCATTCTACGGCGGACGGCGCCCAGCGCTCGGCGTCCAACCTCCAGCGCTCGGCGTCCAGCCCCCGGCGTCCAAGCCGAGTCAAGAGTTGTAGGGTGTCAGTCGTGACCGACCAGAATTCCACCGGCCCTGCCGGTTGGCTGCTCCCGACGTCCCTGTTCACGGACCACTATGAACTGACCATGCTGGAGGCTGCCCTCCAGTCAGGGGCAGCTCACCGCCGCAGCCTGTTCGAGGTCTTCTCCCGCCGCCTGGCCGAGGGCCGCCGCTACGGCGTGGTGGCGGGGACCGGGCGCCTGCTCGAGGGGCTGGCCACTTTTCGCTTCGGCACCGAGGAACTCGATTTCCTCTCCGACCACCGGGTGGTCAATGACGCCACCCTGCAGTGGCTGGCCGATTTCCGGTTCTCCGGCAACATCTACGGCTACGCCGAGGGCGAGGCGTACTTCCCCTATTCACCGCTCCTCCAGGTCGAGTCGACCTTCGCCGAGGCCTGCATCCTCGAGACCTACCTGCTGTCCGTGCTCAACTACGACTCCGCGGTGGCCTCGGCTGCCTCGCGCATGACCTCCGCCGCCAACGGCCGCCCCTGCATCGAGATGGGCTCGCGGCGGATCAACGAGGAGTCCGCCGTCGCCGCGGCCCGGGCCGCCGTCATCGCTGGCTTCGCCTCCACCTCCAACCTCGCGGCCGGAATCCGCTATGGCCTGAAGACGGTCGGCACCGCTGCCCACTCCTTCACCCTGTTGCACGATTCCGAACGCGAGGCTTTCGAAGCCCAAGTGGCCTCGCTGGGCAAGGACACCACCCTGCTCGTGGACACCTTCGACGTGGAGTCCGGCGTCCGCACCGCCGTCGAGGTGGCCGGACGGGAGCTGCGCAACGTGCGTCTGGACTCCGGTGATCTGGTGGAGCAGGCGCATTGGGTGCGCTCCCTGCTCAACGAGCTCGGCAACCACGAGACCGGCATCATGGTCACCTCGGACCTGGACGAGTACGCCATCGCCCACCTGCAGTCAGCGCCGGTGAACTCCTACGGCGTGGGCACTCGGTTGGTCACCGGCTCGGGCGCCCCCACGGCGTCCATGGTCTACAAGTTGGTCAGCCGTCAGGATGGCAATGGCGACTGGATCGATGTGGCCAAGGCCTCCTCCGGCAAGGGGTCATTGGGCGGCCGCAAGCACGCGGTCCGCCGGCTCAACGCGTCGGGGCGCGCCACCGCCGAGCTGCTCGGGGTCAACCAGCGGGCCGAGGCGCAGGCCGACGACCGCCCGCTGCAGCATGCCTTCGTCCGCGATGGCGAGCTCCAGCCCGGCTGGACCGGACCGGCCGCCGTCACCCGGGCCGCAGACCGGCACCGGGCCTCCCGTGCGGAATTGCCCGCCGCTGTGCGTAGACTGCAGCCCGGCGAACCGGTTATCCCGACCGTGTTCAACGAGGCCTGAGGGCCTCCCCCACCACCGCTTCACCCCCGCGTCAGAACAGGAAAGAACTTCACCATGCGCGCCTTGGTCATCGTGGATGTGCAAAACGACTTCTGTGAGGGCGGCAGCCTCGGCATCGACGGCGGCGCCCGGGTGGCCGGCCGGATCACGGCTTTCCTGGACGAGCACGCCCAGGACTACGCCGCGGTAGTCGCCACCCGCGACTGGCATGTGGATCCGGGTCCCCACTTCGCCGACGAGGGCACCGAGCCGGACTACTCCGAGACCTGGCCCGTGCACTGCGTCGCCGGAACCAGCGGCGCCGAACTGCATCCGGAGCTGGACACCGAGTTCATCGACGCCCAGTTCCTCAAGGGCCGCTTCGACGCCTCGTACTCCGGCTTCGACGGGCAGCTCGGCGTTCCGGACATGGTGCGCTCCGGTGCCCCCGAGGGCACGTCCGGCCCCTTCGGTGCCACTGCCGCAGCCGCCACAGCCGTCGAGGAGGACGCCCCGGGCCTGGACGACTGGTTGCGGGCCGAGGGCATCAACTCCGTCACCGTGATCGGCATCGCCACCGACCACTGCGTCCGCGCCACCGTGCTGGACGCCATCGACGCCGGCTATGACACCTCCGTGTTCACCGACCTCGTGGTGGGCGTGGATCCGGAGCGGTCCGATGAGGCCCTGGAACTCATGGAGGAGAACGGCGCCGTGCTGCAGATGTGGGGCGGCACCGCCGACTAGCGCTGCGTCCTCACGCCCAGATCACTTCCGTCCGACGAACCAGCCCTGAAGGGTCTTCAGCCGGGTCTCCAGTTGCTCCGCCGTTGCCTGGGGCACGGCCGGGCCGCCGCTGATCTCGCGGAGGCGGTTGTGGATCATCCCGTGCGGGGTCCCGGACCGCGCAGACCACGCCGAGACGTTCTTGGACAGCTCCGACCTCATCTGCTTGAGACGACGGTGGTCCACCACCTGTTCGGCCCCCGGGCCGGCACCGTGGTGCCCCTGGCCCGACGCTGCGTTCCCGCTGGTCTGGGGCCGGCGCTTGAGCTGATCGGCCTGGCGCTGACGCAACAGCTCTCCCACCTGCTCGGCGTCCAGGAGACCCGGGATGCCGAGGAAGTCCAGCTCGTCCTCCGAACCGATCGCCCCTCCGGTGCCGAATTCGGAGCCGTCGAACAGGACCTTGTCAAAGGACGCCTGGGATTCCAAGGCCTTGAACTCGGACTTCGTCAGGGAGTCCGAGGCCCTCTCCTGCCGGTTGGCCGCGGCCAGCAGGTCCTCTTCCGGAGACAGGGACAGATCCTCAAGCCCGTCCACCCCGGCCGCGGACTCGGGCCGGTCCAGGGCGTGGTCCCGCTCGGCCTCCATCTCGTTGGCCAGCAGCATCAGCTGCGGCACCGACGGCAGGAAGACACTGGCGGTCTCCCCGCGTTTGCGGGAACGCACGAAGCGGCCGACGGCCTGGGCGAAGAACAGCGGCGTGGATGTGGACGTGGCGTACACACCCACGCAGAGCCGCGGCACGTCGACGCCCTCGGACACCATGCGCACCGCGACCATCCACCGCTGGGTCCCGGCCGAGAACTCCTCGATCTTGTCCGAGGCCCCTTTGTCGTCCGAGAGCACCACGGTGACCTCCTCGCCGGTGATCCGCTGGAGCTGCGCGGCGTACGCCCGCGCATCCTCATGGTCGGTCGCGATGACGAGCGCGCCGGCGTCGGGCACATTGCGCCGCACCTCGGTGAGGCGACGATCCGCGGCCGCCAGGACCGAGGGGACCCACTCCCCCTCCGGGTTGAGCGCCGTCCGCCAGGCCTGGGCCGTGATGTCCTTGGTGGCAGCCTCGCCGAGCTGAGCCTCCATGATGTCGCCCGTGCTGGTCTTCCAGCGCATCTGGCCGGAGTACGCCATGAAGATCACCGGACGCACCACGTGGTCGCGCAGGGCCGGACCATAGCCGTAGGTGTAGTCGGACTTCGAGCGGCGGATGCCGTCGTCGTACTCCACGTACTCGACGAACGGGATGGTCGCCGTGTCGGAGCGGAACGGGGTACCGGTCAAGGACAGCCGCCGGGTGGCGGGCTCGAACGCCTCGCGGATGCCGTCACCCCAGCTCAGGGCGTCGCCGCCGTGGTGGATCTCATCCAGGATCACCAGGGTTCGTGCGTTCTCGGTGCGGTTGCGGTGCAGGACGGGTTTCGATGCGACCTGGGCGTACGTCAGCGCGACGCCGATGTACTCGTCCCCGTGCCGTCCGTCCGAGTTCTTGAAGTTGGGATCGATCGCGACGCCGATGCGGGCCGCCGAATCCGCCCACTGGCGCTTGAGGTGCTCCGTCGGCGCGACGACGGCGATGCGGGTGACGGTCCCGGCCTCCAGCAGCATCTTGGCCACGCGCAGGGCGAACGTGGTCTTGCCGGCGCCGGGGGTGGCGACCGCCATGAAGTCCTGCGGCTGCTTGGAGAAGTACAGCTCCAGGGCCTCCTGCTGCCATTGACGCAGCTTCTGGGCGGTACCCCAGGCAGCCCGCTCCGGCAGTGCCGGGGGCAGGTCATCGCCGATATGGAACAGGGCGCCGGGCGCGGCATCAGTCACAGGATCAGACACGGATCTTCGGAGGCCTCCTTGCGGGCGTGGGCATGCACATCGTCATGCGTGGAACGGTCCGGGACCGCGTGATCAGGAAATCATCGGCACGACGCCGGCCGGCCGGGTGAGGCGCGGTCCGTCATGTGAGCGCGGTCAAGGATAGTCGGGTGTCAAACGGTGTAAAACGATGTCAAACGCGGTGTCAATGCACGGTCTCAAACGGCTTCAAAGGGTGCGAAAGGCAACGGAGTTCACAGCGGGACAGTCAAGCGGTCAGGTCAGAGGTAGACCGCGGCTCAGCCGCGGCCGCCGAACCAGCCGCGCCGTCCCCCACCGGATCCGCCCTTCCCGGAATCCCCGCCGGAGTTGCCGCCGGAGTTGCCGTCCCTGGGGGCCTTCAGGCCGTCGTAGATCTCCTTGCACTCCGGGCAGACCGGGAACCGCTCCGGGTCCCGGCCCGGGGTCCACACCTTGCCGCACAGGGCCACCACGGGATCGCCGGTGACGGCGGACTCCATGATCTTCTCCTTGCGGACATAGTGGGAGAAGCGTTCGTGGTCGCCCGGCTCGGCATCCTGCAGCTGCTCCTGGCGGTCGAGGACCGCGGCTCCGCCGCTGCTAGGGCCGCCGGGAGCCCCCGGGGCGCCAGGCTGATGGGGGTCAGGATCGGCAGGCAAACTCATGTCCGCCAGTCTACCGCCCCGGCACCGGGGTGGAGGCAAGTCCGCGGGCAAGTCCGGCGGCAGGATCAAGGACGGGGACGCTCAGCCGGTGGCGGCCAGCACTGACTGGTAGGTCTCTGCCTGGGAGCGGTCGAACCACTTCGCGCCGAGCCGGATGCCCAGCCACAGCAGGAACACCCCCAGTCCCAGGCCCACCACGAGGGTGATCCACATCAGCAGCGTGGTGCCGGTGGCCAAGGCCACGACGTAGAGGATCAGGCCCGGCAGGCAGAGCGCACCGACCACGACCATGGCTCCGAGGGAGATGAGCATCATGCGCATGCCACCGCCTTCAGGCGTGGCGAACGGGCTGGCGCCGGGTGGCGGTACAGGGTAGATGAACCGGGCTGAGACCAGGGCGGAGACACCAGCCCCGGTCAACAGGGCGCCGACTCCGATGCCGATCAGCCCGGGCAGCAGCCACCATTGGCCGGCCATCCACACGGTGGCGACGGTGAACAGCAGCGTCACGGGGGTCCCCCACGCCAGCAGGGAGCCGATCCGGCCGACGCGGTCATCCCGGCCGGAGACACCGGCGGTCACGTGCTGGGCGAAGGCCGACCCGTCGTAGCTGATGTCCGCGGAGACGGAGTATCCGAGCATGAAGCCGGTGATGGGACCCATCAACAGGATCATGACGTACTCACCGGACTGGTAGCCGAGGAACCAGAAGAGCACCAGCAGCAGCGGCAGCACCACGAGGGAGGCCGAGTAGCGGGGGTCCTTGAGCCAGTAGATCAGCGAGCGGGCGGCGATGGCTCCGGCCGGCGTCCCCGGGAACACACCCAGCAGGCCCAGTCCGGTCTTGGTCTTCGAGCTGGCGGGACCAGATCCGCGCACTTGCGCATAGCTGCGGTTCACGGCCAGCTGCCAGAGCCACAGGGCCGCGGCCACCCACACCAGGCACAGCACCGCCTGGACCAGGGCCTCGAGTGGGCGCCCTTCGGCCAGCGCCCAGGGGGCGCCGGTGAAGGAGCCGAGCGGGGTCCAGGCGATGATGGCTGCCAGGCCGGGCAGCTGCTCCAGGGCAGCCTCCACGGATTCGACGATGCCGGTGAGGATCACACCAGCCAGCATCAGGGGAATGAAGGCAACGATGGACATGATCTCGCGGATCCGCCGCTGTCCGGTGATCCCGGCCAGCAGCCCGGTCACCGCGTAGGAGATGCAGATGCAGAAAACGGCCCCGAGGATGGTGGTCGGCACCGCCAACAACATCGCGCCGGCCTGATCCCGCCACGCAAGCGTTGACAGCAGGAAGCCGATGAGGGTGGCCGCACCGGGGATCGTGGCGAGTCCGGCCATGGCCAGCCCCAGGACCAGCTGACGGGACGGGACCCCGAAGGTCGCGAAGTTCGCCGGGTCCAGGGTCAGGTCCACACCGGTGAAGAACACGGGGACGATGATCCAGGCGAGCACGGCGACCGCCCCCACCAACGTGAGGATCGCGCCCCGGGCATCCGTCTCGAGCTCGGGCATGAACGAGGCCCCGACGCCCAACATCACCAGGACGAAGGCGAGATACGCCATGAGCAGGATGGCCAGCACCAGCTGGCCGGTGCTCTTCTTCCACCCGTTGACCGTGATGGCCAGCTTCATGCGGATCAGGTGCGCAACCATGACAAGCCCTCTCCGGTCGAACGGCCGCCCACGAGATCCACGAAGCGGTCCTCGAGGCTCTGTCCGTCCCGGACCTCGTCCACGGTCCCGGCCGCCAGCAGATTGCCCTGGGCGATGATGGCCACGTGGTCACACATCCGCTGGACGAGGTCCATGACGTGGCTGGAGACGATCACCGTTCCGCCCGACTGCACGAACTGCGCCAGGATGTCGCGGATATTGGCGGCGGAGACCGGATCCACGGCCTCGAAGGGCTCATCCAGGACCAGGACCTTCGGGGCATGGATCATGGCCGAGGCCAGCGCGACCTTCTTGGTCATGCCGGCCGAGTAGTCCACCACGAGCTTGCCGGCATCCCCCGTGAGGTCCATGACCCTCAGGAGATCGGCGGTGCGCTCGGCCACCGTGTCCCGGTCCAGCCCGCGCAGGAGACCCGAGTAGGTGACGAGCTGTTCCCCGGTGAGCCGGTCGAAGAGGCGCACGCCGTCAGCGAGCACGCCCATGCGCCGTTTGGCGGTCAGGGGCTCGGACCAGACATCGGTGCCGTGGATCCAGACCTGTCCGTGGTCCGGGCGCAGCAGTCCCGTCGCCATGGACATGGCGGTGGTCTTGCCGGCACCGTTCGGTCCGACCAGTCCGTAGAACGAGCCCGCGGGCACGTCCAGGGAGATGCCGTTGACGGCGATCTTCTCCCCGAAGCGCTTGGCCAGGCCACGGATGGCCAGCGCCGTGTCCGGATCCGGCACGGCACCGGGCTGTTGTGGCGGGAACGGCGCGGACAGGGAGCTCTCAGGATTGCTCATGCCCCTGACGCTAGCAAGGGCGGGGCCCAGACCACGAGAGCGCCATGGCCAGGACGGCGATGACTTAAGTCAGGAGATGGACCAGTGTGGCGAGTGTCTAGAACAGCGCCATGGCCAGCGCCTTGCGGGACGCGGACGTACGCGGGTCCTGGTCACCCACCACGGTGTAGAGGTCCACGAGGTGCTCGCGGACGGTGTTCCGCTCCTGTCCCGGGTGGCCGGCGATGAAGCGGACCAGTCGGTTGAAGGCGTCCTCCACGTGGCCGCCGAGCACGTCGAGATCAGCCACATCGATCTGGGCCTGGGCCTCGTCCGGCTCGGTGGCGCCGCGTTCCCGCACGGCGTTCGAGTCCATGGCCGCGGTCCGCGCGAACAGGCCGGCGCGGGACAGCCCCACCTTGGCCTCGGCATCGGCAGGATTCTCGGCCAGGGCCCTGCGGTAGGCGCCCTCGGCAGCCTCGTACTGGCCGGCCTCGAGCGCGTCCTGGGCCTCTTGATGCAACGGTGGCAGCGCCGGGGCGGCCGGAACGTCGTGCCCGGCTGCCCCGACGGCACCCTGGCCGTACTCGCGGGCCGGGGCCAGAGGAGGCACGGTGCCGGAGACGCCGTTCTGGGCTGCGGCGGCGAGCAGCTCGTCCAGGAGCTGCTCGAGCTGGTCGGCGGGAACCGCCTGGTTCAGGACCGGGATCGGCTGACCGGCCAGGACGGCGACGACGGCCGGCCCGGCGGCCAGCCCGAAGACCTGTAGGACCTGCGGGTCGGCCTCGGCATCCACTCTGGCCAGAATCAGCTGACCGCCCCGCGCGTCCACGGCCGGGGCCACGAGATCATCGATCTGCTGGCTCGCGGGGTTCGAGGGTGCTGCCAGGTGGACAAGGACCGGCACACGGGAGGAAAGCTGGATCAGCTGCTGCAGGTCACCCTGGCTGGCATTGTCCAGGACCCAACTTCCCGCTGGCCCGCCCTGGGCTGACTGCTGGCCGGCTTGTCCGGGCTGTGCCGGCTGTCCGGCTTGTCCGGGCTGGCTTTGCGGTCCGGGTTGGCCCGCCGGCCGCTTGAGCGCGGACAGGTCGAGGGCCCCTCGCAGGTGGGTCGGCATGGCTGGGGGCTGCTGGGACATTCCGGGCACTCCTTGAATGGATCGAGAGCTAGATCAGGAACTTGAGCGCGGGCTGGGTCGACGACGATCCGGCCCACACTGTGTGGTCCGGCCGTCCGTCACTCGTAGGTGACGGACTGCAACTCGTCCGTCAGGGCCACCATGGAGACCTTGGCCTCGTCTCCGGTGGCTCCCTCGGCCGGGATGCGCAGGGCCACCACCTCACGGTACGTCATCTCCACCGGCGAGTCGCTTTCAGTGCTGTCTTCGCCGGCCAGGGCGGCTGCCACCTCGTCCACCATCACCGTGGCACCCTCCTCGCGCGGGGCGATGGTCATCCTGGCGTCCAGGAGACCGATCACCAGGGCGGAGCCGTCGGCCAGGCGCATCGTGGTCGTCGTCCCCGGAATGGACTCACGGAGGAGGGACAGGCGGGCATCCGGCGCCTCCTCCTCAATGCTGGCCTGGTAGTCGTGGATGCCGTCCACCATGCTGTTGTTCGTGAACTGGTCACCGAAGGAGTGGTCCGGCACATTCAGGTACCGAGCCAGCCCGTCCACGGCGGTGGCGGGCGACATGACCAGACCACTGCCGTCATCCTCCGCCACCATCTCGACCTCGGTGTTGGACAGGTCGCTGGCCGGCAGCCTGGCCGCCGGGATCATGGATGCGGCGGTCACCAGCCGGTACTGCGCCCGCGCGGAATCCTGCCGCAGCATCAGCAGTTGCGGGGTGGCGTTGTCCTCACCCTGGGTCACCACGGTGACCGTGCGGGGGAACGCAGGATCGGCGGGAGCCAGCACGGATCGGATGGGTGCGGCCGCCACCGGCTCTGCCGCCCGCACGTCGTCCGAGACCTGGACATTGGCGTAGTTGGCGCCCCGCATGGACAGTTGGGGGTCGGCCACGCGGGGCTTGAGGACCTCGGGATCCTGCTCCGCATCACCTTCGGCCACGACCGACTCGATCTGGCCGAGGATGCGCTCCAACTGGCTGTCGGTCAGGATCGGGTACTGGCCGTTCTCGTCAGCCGACGCCTCGTCTGAGGCCTGGGGCGCGTCGCTGGCTGGAGCACTCTGGGTGCCCTGTGCGGTCGCCGGGCCCACACCCAGGACACCCGCCAGCGCCAGGCTTCCGGCCAGGAGGCCGGCGAGCCGGGCACGGGACGCATGAGGGCGGGCAGCCTGCGTGCGGGAAGTCTGCGTGCGGGAGACCTGACCGGTGCCGTCGGTGGGCGGCGTGGTCGAGGTGTTCGGAATGGTCGAGGCCGAGCTGCCTCGCACGTCCGGGGAGCCGGCGCTGGTTCGGCCGGCGCCGCCGTCGTCGTTGTTGTCGTTGTGATGGTGGTGGTGGTTTCCCGTGTTGCCCGGAGCCGAACGGCGACGGATCAGGAGCGCCCACACCAGCAGGCCGAGTCCGGCGAGGACCAGCAGGCCACCGATGATGGCCAGCGGGACGATCCACGGGCTGTCGCCGAGGGTGTTGGTCCAGCTCACCGTCATCTCGGCCGGTGCGGGTTCGGTGCCGTCAGCGGCGACCAACAGGGACCAGTCCCCCTCGGACGGCACGGACCACCGCTGGTCGATCGTGCCGCTGGCCTCCTGGGTGTCCACCCACAGATCGGAACCGGCGGGGTCGGGAACTGTGGCCTCTCCCTCGGTGTGCTCCACCACGAGCCTCGGGTCCTGTCCGTCCGCGACCTCGGTCTCGACGCCGGTGACGGTGTTGTGGGCGGCGTCGCCGATCCACGCCTCGATGTCCCGGGTCTGGCCGAGCATGACCGTGTAGTCGCCGTCACCGGTGAGCGTGTAGTCCACCGGGTCCTCTGCGACCTCGTTGATGCCACCGGTGATGACGGTCAGGGGGGCATCCGGCGCGGCATCGACGGAGGACTGGTCCGTCGCGGCCGTCAGCGTCGCCGGAGGGGCCCAGATCGTCTGCAGGCCGACGGCGCCGAAAATGGCGGCAAGGCCCAATATCAGGGCTACTACTCCGGAAACAACTCGCACGCGGTCTACCTGTCTGTGGTTCGGGGGTGTCGTCTGTGGCTGTGGTGTGTGGCGGTGCCATGGGTGCTCGTGGTGCAAGGGCAGAACCCTGCCGCACCTCAACACCCCAGTATACCGAGAAGGTCACCAAATGATAACGACGCAGGTCGTCCCGCGACTCTTGCCGGTGACGTAACCTGTGGCTTGTGCAGGACCACGACTCCCCCCACGCGGCTTCCGATTCCGTCCCCGAGGCCGCTTCTGACAGCACGGCCGGGACAGCCTCCCGTACCCCCGCAGAGCCAGCCGCTGACGTCGCGGCCGCCGCGCCGCGCCCCAGCCTCCTCCGACGGTGGTGGGCCGCGCGCCGGCTTCCCGGTGCACGGCCCCGTCCCCGATTCGAGCTCCGCCCGGCGGCCACGTCACCTTCCGCCGCAGAGATCGAGGCGAATACGGGGTCCGCAGTCCGTGCCGCCGACGCCGCCGACCCGTCCCACCGCGTGCGCCTGGTCCAGTGGGCCCATCCGGTCCAGACCGGCTTCCTGTTCACGTTCGGCGTGGGTCTGGCCTTCCTGCTGTACGGGATCATCTCCGCCAACACCCAATTGCTCGTGTGGATCGGCGCGGCCCTGTTCATCTCCCTCGGACTGGACCCCGTGGTCCGGCGCATCGAATCCTGGGGTGCTCCCCGAGGGGTGGGCGTCGCTGCGGCGGTGCTGCTGCTCGCTGCGATCCTGACGCTCTTCTTCTCCCTGCTCATCCCCACGGTGGTCGAGCAGACCACAGCCTTCGTCAACGACCTGCCGGCCATGGTCTCTGACTTCCTGGAATCGCAGTTCTTCTACGACCTGGACAGCCAGTTCGGCATCCGGGACATCGCCGTGACGGAGCTGGAGAAGTTCATCGGTGACTCGTCCAACGTCACGGCCGTCTTCGGCGGACTCTTCGGGGTGGGCACCGCCATCGTCAACACCGGGTTCTCCGTGCTGATCGTGCTGGTGCTGACCCTGTACTTCCTCGCCACCCTGCCGGCCATGAAGTTCTGGGCCTACCGGTTGGCCCCGAGCACCCGGCGCCCTCGGGTGGAGTACCTCGGTGAGGAGATCACCTCATCCGTGGGTCACTACGTCATCGGTCAGTCGGTCGTGGCGGGCCTCAACGGTCTGGTCGCCTTCATCGCCATCTCCATCGCCGGGATGCCCTTCGGTGCGCTCCTGGCCTTCTTCGCCGGACTAATGGCCTTCATCCCCCTCGTGGGCGCCATGACCGGCGGGATCATCCTGACCCTCGTGGCCTTGACCGGCGGATGGCAGCAGGCCCTGATCTTCGCCGCCATCTACTTCATCTACCTCCAGGTCGAGGCCTACTTCGTCTCCCCGCGCGTGATGAGCAAGGCCGTGGCCGTGCCGGGTTCCGTCGCCGTGATCGCCGTTATCGCCGGGGCCGCCCTCCTCGGGGTGCTGGGCGCACTGATGGCCATCCCACTCGCGGCGGCCATCATGCTGGTGGTCAAGGAAGTGCTGATCCCGCGGCAGGACCGGATCTAGGCAGCCTGTCAGTAGGGAGTCCGTCAGCAGACAGTCCGTCAGTAGAGCCCGTCCTGCCGGCGATTGGACCAGCAGGGCTGGTGCCAATGACGCCGGTCTGCGCCGGCCGCCTCGTCACCGAAGATCGAATCGCTGCGCCAGGTCACCAGGTGCGCCATCCCGGGCGGAATCGTCCGGCCGCAACCGGGGCAGGTGTAGTCCTTCACCGCGCGCCAGGCGGCGATCTGGCGGACGTGCCAGCCGCCGTCGTGCCCCTGTTCCTGCCGGTACCCGGGATCCAGGCCCAGCAGGTCATCCAACCGGTCCTGCCGACCGGGTGCCGGCGCCTGGCGCCGGGAGGGCCCGGGGCGGCGTGGGCGGTTCGAGCGTGGCACGTCACCATCTTTCCACAGCCCGTCCTTTCACGGCCCCGTCCCCCGGACCGCTAGACTCCCCTGTGTGCGTTTGGTAATAGCCCGGTGTTCCGTCAACTACGAAGGGCGTTTGCGCGCCCACCTGCCCCAGGCGACCCGCCTGCTCTTGGTCAAGGCCGACGGCTCCGTGCTGGTGCATTCGGACGGCGGCTCCTACAAGCCGCTGAACTGGATGAGCCCGCCGGCGACCCTGCGCACGACCGAACCCACCGAGGAGCTGGCCGCCGAGGGTGTGGTCCAGGTCTGGACGGTGCAGGCCACGAAGTCGGACGACCGGCTGATCGTGCACCTCTTCGAGATCCTGCATGACTCCTCCCACGAGCTCGGCGTGGATCCGGGACTGGTCAAGGACGGCGTCGAGTCTGACCTGCAACGGCTGTTGGCCGAGCAGATCGACCTGCTCGGCGACGGCCACACGCTGGTGCGCCGTGAGTACATGACCGCCATCGGCCCCGTGGACATCCTCGCGCGGGATGCCACCGGCGGCTCGGTGGCCGTGGAGCTCAAGCGCCGCGGGGACATCGACGGCGTGGAGCAGCTCACCCGCTACCTCGAGCTGATGAACCGCGATCCGCTGTTGGCCCCGGTCCGGGGCGTCTACGCCGCACAACAGATCAAGCCCCAGGCCCGCACCCTGGCCGAGGACCGGGGCATCCGCTGCCTGACCCTGGACTACGACGCCATGCGCGGCGTGGACGATGCCGAGTCCCGGCTCTTCTGATCCGGCGTCTGACGCGGCTGTCCCACCCCGCCCCGCCTCCGGACCGCGGACGGGACGACTCATCACGCCCGGGCTCGTCGACCAGCACTGCCATGGACTGGCCGGCGTGGACTTCGCCACGGCGCCCGTGCACCACGTCCGTGACGCACTTCGAGAGCTGTCCCGGCGGGGCGTGACCCGCGTCGTGGCCTCCCTCCCGACTCTGCCCGCCCCTGACCTGCTGGCCGCCGTCCGGAGACTCGCCCCGCTGGTCTGGGAGGGCACCCTGGCCGGCCTCCACCTGGAGGGGCCGTTCCTGTCCCGCCACCGCTGCGGGGCCCAATCCGCCGACGATGTCCTGGAGCCAGGCTCTGACCGGTCACGCCGGCTGCTGGAGTCCCTGGTGCGGGCCGGACACCCCGACCACGGCGGCCCGGACAACCAAGCGATCGTATCCATGACCTATGCCCCCGAACTCAAAGGTGCAGAGTGGGTGGAGCGCACCCTGTTCGCCGCGGGCATCCTGCCCTCCCCCGGGCACACCGATGCCACGGAGGCCGAGTTCGCCACGGCACTGCTGCGGTGGACCGGGATGCAGACGCTGGGCCGGGACCGGTGCCCCGCCGTGACCCACCTCTTCAACGCCATGCCCGGATTCCACCACCGCGCCCCGGGACCGGTTCCGACGGCCCTGCGCGCTGCTGCCCGGGGAGACCTCCGAATCGAGTTGGTGGCTGACGGCCTCCATGTGGACCGCGGTGTCATCCTGGACGTCCTGCGCCACGCCCCGGGGGCCGTCTGTGTGGTCTCAGACGCCTCCGCGGCCACCGACGCGCCCCCGGGCTCCTACACGCTGGGCGCGGTCGCCATCGAGACCACCGGAAACACCCTCAATGGAAGTACCCGCGCACCCCGACTGGCGGGTCACTCAACCCTGGCCTCCGGCGCAGTGGCTCTGGACGATGCGCTGCGGAACCTGCTCGCGTGGGGCGTTCCACCGGAACTCGCGGTCCCCGCCGTGAGCACGACGCCGGCCCTCACCCTGCCGTCCGCACGCCGCGCTTCGGGGTGGGTCGAGTGGGACTGGGACGCCGAGAACGGGACGATAGCGCCCGGCCCGCCGGCCGTCGTCGTCCCTCCGGGTGCTCCGGGCCCTGATAGCGCGCCTGAGGCACCTTAAAGCAACAGGCCCCCGGCGATGCCGGGGGCCTGTTGACGTTCAGATCGTGAGGTGTCCTAGTGGGCCCTGCGCCGGTAGCCCCGCGGCGGGAGCTCCCGCCAGGTGCCGAAGCCCACGGCCGGACCGGATTCGATCCAGGCCGAGAGGCCGGCGCAGGCGTCCGCCTGGATGACCAGGTCGACCGGGGCCGGTCCGCCGTCCACGCGCACCACCACCGAGCCGTCCTGTCGGACCGCCCCTTCGCGGTGCAGCCGCAACAGGTGCCGGGCCGCTGACCAGCGGGGCCGCGGATCCACCGAGGCCACCGTCATGAGGTCAAGACCGGATTCGTCGTACCGCCCGATGACGAGGGCACCCCCGGTGCCCTCACCTGCCCCGCGAATGCGGGCAGTGAAGGTCCCGGGGGTGCGCACCAGGGTGCGCCAGCGCCAGTAGACCATGAAGGCGACGACCAGGACGGCCGCCACCAGGGCAGCCAGCACCGCTGCGATCAGCGCGGACCACCCGGGCGTCACCTCAGGCTGCGCCCTGCTCGGCGGAGTCGCCGTCGAGGGACGCTGCCCCGGCCACGATCACGACGCGGTCGTTGTCCACGGAGAAGAACCCGCCCTCGGCATGTGCCGTGAGGGTCTGCCCGTTGGTCTGCTGGACCACGACGTCGCCATCGCCCAGCACGGCCAGCATCGGGGTGTGACCCGGCAGGATGCCGATCTCGCCTTCTGCGGTCCGGGCGCTGACCGACTGCGCCGGCCCGGACCACACGAAGCGGTCCTCGGCGACGATCTCCACTTCGAGTTCGTGCTCAGCCATGCGGATCAGTTCTCCGACTGGATCTTGGCCCAGTTGCGCTCGACGTCATCCAGCCCGCCGACGTTGTAGAACGCCTGCTCGGAGATGTGGTCAAGGTCGCCGTTGGCGATGGCGGTGAAGCCCTCGACGGTGTCCTTGATCGGCACGGTCGAACCCTCGACACCGGTGAACTGCTTGGCGGTGTAGGTGTTCTGGGACAGGAACTGTTCGATGCGGCGGGCACGCGAGACGACGATCTTGTCCTCTTCGGAGAGCTCGTCCACACCGAGGATCGCGATGATGTCCTGCAGTTCCTTGTTCTTCTGGAGGATCTGCTTGACGCGGGTGGCGGCATCGTAGTGATCCTGGCCCACGTACTGCGGGTCGAGGATGCGGGAGGTCGATGCCAGCGGGTCCACGGCCGGGTACAGGCCACGGGAGGCCAGGGTACGCGTCAGGTTCGTGGTGGCGTCCAGGTGTGCGAACACGTTCGCCGGCGCCGGGTCGGTGTAGTCGTCCGCGGGCACGTAGACGGCCTGCATCGAGGTGATGGAGTGACCGCGGGTGGAGGTGATCCGCTCCTGCAGCACGCCCATCTCATCGGCGAGGTTCGGCTGGTAGCCCACGGCCGAGGGCATGCGGCCCAGCAGCGTGGAGACCTCGGAACCGGCCTGGGAGAACCGGAAGATGTTGTCGATGAACAACAACACGTCCTGGTTCATCTCGTCACGGAAGTACTCCGCCATCGTCAGGGCCGAGAGGGCGACGCGCAGACGCGTTCCCGGCGGCTCATCCATCTGGCCGAACACCAGGGCGGTGTCCTTGAGGACGTTGGCCTCTTCCATCTCGACCCAGAGGTCGTTGCCCTCACGGGTGCGCTCACCGACACCGGCGAACACCGAGGTGCCGCCGAAGTTGCGGGCCACACGCGTGATCATCTCCTGGATGAGCACGGTCTTGCCCACGCCGGCGCCGCCGAACAGGCCGATCTTGCCGCCCTTGATGTACGGGGTCAGCAGGTCGATGACCTTGATGCCGGTCTCGAGCATCTCCGTGGAGCCCTCGAGGGAGGCGAAGTTCGGAGCCGGACGGTGGATGGGCCAGCGCTCGGTGACCTCAAGCTGCGAGGTCGGCACGTCGAGGGACTCGCCGAGGACGTTGAAGATGTGTCCCTTGACGACCTCACCCACGGGCACGGAGATCGGGGCACCTGAATCGAGCACGGACGAACCGCGGACCAGGCCGTCGGTGGCCTGCAGGGAGATGGCGCGGACCAGGTTGTCACCCAGGTGCTGCGCGGTCTCGAAGGTGATGGTGCGGGTCTCGCCGTTGACGGTGAGCTCGGCGGTCAGAGCGTTGTACAGGCCCGGCATGGCATCGGCCGGGAACTCAGCGTCGATCACCGGCCCGATCACGCGGGCGATGCGGCCAGTGGCGCCACCGGTGGCGGTACCGGTGCCCTGTTCGTTCGTGGTGGCAGTCATCTCTCTCACTTCTTTGGTGTGGCTGGAGGTTGACAGTCAGTTGACGGTCAGTTGGCAGTCAGGTGGCTCGTCAGGTGAAGAGCCGGTGCCCGGTCAGGACGCGCTGAGCGCGTCCGCACCGGCGATCAGCTCGGTCAGTTCCTGCGTGATCTCGGCCTGGCGGGCGTTGTTCATCTTCAGGGTGTACTCAGTGACCAGATCCTTGGCGTTGTCCCCGGCCGACTTCATCGCGCGCTGGCGGTTGGCCAGCTCGGATGCGGAGGCCTGGAGCATGGCCGAGAAGATCCGGGACTCGATGTACTTCGGCAGCAGGGCGTCCAGGACGTCCTCCGGAGCCGGCTCGTACTCGTAGAGCGGGTACAACTCCGTGGAGTCGCTGACCTCTTCCTCCACCACCTCGAGGGGCAGCAGACGGACGACGGTCGGCACCTGGGTGACCAGCGAGTGAAAGGCGGTGTAGACGACGTGGATCTCGTCCACGCCACCGGCTTCCGTGTCCTCCAGGAACGAGTCGACGAGGCGCTCTCCGATCTCACGGGCTCGCAGGAACTCCGGCGCATCGGTGTTGCCGGTCCAGACTTCCTGGTACTCGCGATTGCGGAAGTCGAAGTACCCCTGGGCCTTGCGGCCAACGAGGTAGATGTCCGTCTCCTTGCCCTCGGCATGCAGCGACTCGAGCAGTTCCTCCGCATGGCGCAGGATGTTCGCCGAGTAGGCGCCGGCCATGCCACGGTCCGAGGAGAGGACCAGCACGGCAGCGCGCTTCGGGTTCTCGACCTCGGACGTCAGCACATGTTCGATGTCCTGCTGCGATGACACGGCGGACACGGCGCGGGTGATCGCGTTGGCGTACGGCAGCGACGCGGACACGCGTTCACGTGCCTTGCCGATGCGGGACGTGGCGATCAGCTCCATCGCCTTGAAGATCTTCTGCATCGACTGGGTCGAGGCGATCTTCTGGCGGTAGACCCGGATCTGGGCTCCCATGGTGGTCCTTTCCTTACGCGTCCGCCTCCGGCGCCCGTCCGGTCATTCCTGGTGGAAGGACCGGACGGGACTGCCCTCGGCACAACGGGTCAGCGCTTCTGCTTGACGATCTTTTCCTGGGTGACCTGATCGGCCGCCAGCGGCTCGTGCTCCTCGTGGCCGGCGGCGACGAGCTTGTTGTCGCCCTCCCCGAAGAAGCCCTTCTTGAACGCCTCGACCTCGGTCTTGAGCGCCTCGAGGGTGGAGTCCTCCAGCTTGCCGGTCTCGCGGATCGGGCCGAGCACGACCTCCTTGCGACGCAGGTGGTCCAGGAAGTCACGCTCGAAACGCAGCACATCCTCCACCGGGACCTCGTCCAGGTGTCCGTTGGAGCCGGTCCAGATGGACACGACCTGCTCCTCGACCGGGTACGGGGAGTACTGCGGCTGCTTCAGCAGCTCGGTCAGACGCTCACCGCGGGCCAGCTGACGGCGGGTCGCCGGATCCAGGTCCGAGGCGAACATGGCGAAGGCCTGCTGGTCGCGGTACTGGGCCAGGTCCAGCTTCAACGTGCCCGAGACTTTCTTCATGGCCTTGACCTGGGCCGCACCACCCACGCGGGACACCGAGATGCCCACGTCGACAGCCGGACGCTGGTTGGCGTTGAAGAGATCCGACTGCAGGAAGATCTGTCCGTCGGTGATGGAGATGACGTTGGTCGGGATGTAGGCCGAGACGTCGTTGGCCTTGGTCTCCACGATCGGCAGGCCGGTCATGGAACCGCCGCCCAGTTCGTCGGACAGCTTGGCACACCTCTCCAGCAGGCGGGAGTGCAGGTAGAACACGTCGCCCGGGTAGGCCTCGCGGCCCGGCGGGCGGCGCAGCAGCAGCGAGACCGCACGGTAGGCCTCGGCCTGCTTGGAGAGGTCATCGAAGATGATGAGGACGTGCTTGCCGCCGTACATCCAGTGCTGGCCGATGGCCGAACCGGCGTAGGGCGCCAGGTACTTGAAGCCGGCCGGGTCGGAGGCCGGGGACGCCACGATGGTGGTGTACTCCAGGGCGCCGTGCTCCTCGAGCGTCTGGCGCACGGAGGCGATCGTCGAAGCCTTCTGGCCGACGGCGACGTAGATGCAGCGCACCTGCTTCGACGGATCACCGGACTCCCAGTTGTCCTTCTGGTTCAGGATGGTGTCGATGCCGATGGCGGTCTTGCCGGTCTGGCGGTCACCGATGATCAGCTGACGCTGGCCGCGTCCGATCGGGATCATGGCATCGATGGACTTCATGCCGGTCTGCAGCGGTTCGTCGACGGACTTGCGCTGCGTGACGCCCGGCGCCTGAAGCTCCATGGCGCGGCGGGCCTCGGCCTCGATCGGGCCCATGTCGTCCAGGGGTGCACCCAGCGGGTCCACCACGCGGCCGAGGAAGGCGTCCCCCACCGGCACGGAGAGGACCTCACCGGTGCGCTGGACTTCCTGGCCCTCTTCGACGCCCTGGAAGTCGCCGAGCACGACGACGCCGATCTCACGGGTGTCGAGGTTCTGGGCCAGACCCAGGGTTCCGTCCTCAAAGCGCAGCAGCTCGTTGGCCATGACGGAGGGCAGACCCTCCACACGGGCAATGCCGTCTGCGGCGGAGACGACGTGGCCGACCTCCACACGTTCGGTGCCGGCCGGTTCGTAGGATGCCGCGAACTCATTCAGGGCATTGCGAACATCGTCAGCGTTGATGGTCAAGTCGGCCATCTGCGTTCCCTGCTCTCTGGGGTTGGTGATCATCGACATGCCGATGACCGAAGGTGTCTTGTGGGTTCGTCAGACCGGCCTCAGCCGGCCATCTTCCGCTGGAGGTCGTGCAGTCGGGACTGCAGGGAGGAGTCGACGACGTCGTCTCCCACCTGGACCCGGATGCCACCCACCAGCTCGGGGTCGACGGCCACGTCCAACTTCAGGTCGCGGCCAAAGAGGCGCTTCAATGCAGCGGCAAGCCGCTCCTGCTGAGCCGGGGCCAGGGCGCGAGCCACGGTGACTTCGGCGATCCACAGCCTCTGGCGCTCCGCCACGGTGTCCACGAAACCGCGGATGAGGTCCACGGGCTTGTGGCCCCGCGGTGCTTCCACAGCCTGGCGGACCAGGAGCTTGGCCTCGGCAGAACCGTTGCCCAGGAGCCGCTCAGCCAGGTTTCCCTTGGCCGAGGCAGGAGCCTGCGGATCCGTCAGTGCACGCTGGAGATCGTGGGATTCCTGGACCGCACGGTTGAAGGACAACAGTTCGTCGGACAGCCGTCCGAGTCCGTCCAGCCCGTCGCGCTCGGCTGAGGCCGCCACGGAGGTGGTGGCCAGCTGCTCGAGTGAGTCTCCGTAGTCCCGGGTGCGGGACCACTTGAGTCCGGCCAGGGTTTTGAGGACCCGCAGGGCATCCTCGGACACCTTGGACCCGAACAGTGAGCCGACGACTCCGGTGCGACGCTCCACCGACCACGAGGGGTCGGTCAGAGCGCGGCGCAATGGGGCGCTGGAGTCCACCGCCGCCAGGGCGGTGAAAAGCTCGGAAGCCAGCTGGGTGCCGCCGGAGACCAGGACGGTGTCCAGTTCCTGCCGGGCGGTGGCCAGCGAATCGCTCGATGCACCTGCCATTACTCAACCACACCTGCCGTGCCGGACGCGGTGCGGGCGGTCGAGTTCCGCTCGAGGTCCTCGAGGAACCGGTCCACCACGCGCTGCGAGCGGGCGTCGTCCTCCAGGGATTCGCCGACGATGCGGCTGGCCAGGGTGGTGGCCAGGGCGCCGACGTCGGTGCGGAGCGAGGTCTCGGCCTGCAGTCGCTCAGCGGCGATCTGGACCTGGGCCTGCTCGACCAGACGAGCGGACTCGGCGGACGCCTTTTCCCTGGCCTCGGCCAGGATTTGGGCGCCTTCGGTACGGGCCTCCTCGCGGACGCGGTTGGCCTCGGCGTAGCCCTCCTGCTGCTGCTGCTCGTAGTCAGCCTTGAGGGCGTTGGCCTCGGCCTGGGCCTTCTCGGCCTTCTCGAGACCACCCTCGATGGCGTCGACGCGGTTCTGGTAGGAGTTCTCCAGAGCCGGGGCGATGTACTTCACCACGAGGAACATCAACACGGCAAAGCCAACGGCGGTAACGAGCACCTCCCACCAGTTGGGAACGAGGGGGTTGGCGCCCTCGGCTGCAGCGAGAATCGCTTCAGACCTGATCATGTTTCAACCATCCTTTGGTGAAGTTTCCTGCTCTGTGGATGGCCGGCGAGCCGGCCGGGAAGGGCAGGAATCAGAGGACGAAAGCGAAGACCAGGCCCAGGATGGCCAGGGCCTCGGCGAGGGCGAAGCCCAGCAGGGCGATCGGCTGCAGGATGCGCTGGGCTTCCGGCTGACGGGCGACGCCGTTGATGTAGGCGGCGAAGATCAGGCCCACGCCGATGGCGGAGCCGATGGAGGCCAGGCCGTAGCCGACCAAGTTGAGGTTGCCGGTGATTTCCATGGTGTTCCTTTCAAGATGCCTGACGGCAGGTTGTGCGGAGGGTTCCCGATGCGGGTCCGGCGGTTGCCGGTATCGGGACGTGCTGCGATGGCGGATCACTCCGCCGAACCGTGCCCACCTTCAGCCAATGACGGCGGGCCCGGAAAGTCAGTGGTCGTTGGCGGCCAGCGCCCCTTGGATGTAGATCGCGGTGAGCAGGGTGAAGACGAACGCCTGCAGGTACATGATCAGCAGTTCCAGGAAGTACATGGCCACGGAGCCGAGGACCACGAGGACTCCGGTGGCCTGGAGGGCGACGTTGCCCGTCTCCATGATCAGGTACTGGGCACCGGCGCCGGCCAGCATGATGATCATGTGGCCGGAAAGCATGGTGGCCATCAGACGCAGGGAGTGGGTCAGCGGCCGAACGAGGAAGGTGGAGATGATCTCCAGCGGCACGAGCAGCGGCAGGATCCAGCCGGGAACACCGCTGGGGACCACGGCCAGCTTGAAGTACTTGAGGCCGTTGCGCTTGATACCCAGGCCGATCCAGATGATGTACACGATCAGTGCCAGTGCATAGGCCGAACCGGCATGCGAGAAGCTCGGCAGTTGCAGGAAAGGAACGGCACCGAACAGGTTGTTCACGATCACGAAGAAGAACAGGCCGAACAGCAACGGGACGAAGGGCTTGAACTCCTTCTCACCGATGATGTCCCGGCCCATGCCGTTGCGCACGAAGGCGTAGCCGGATTCAGCGAGCCACTGCACCTTGCCCGGGACGAGCCCCGGCTTGCGCATGGCGAGCATGAAGAAGGCGGAGATGAGGATCACCGAGAGGATGATCATCAGCATCTGCTTGCCGAAACCGGTGCCATACTCGGCCATCCAGGGCAGGATGTCCGGCAGGTGGGTCTGGTCGATCGTGGGAGGAGCGAATCCACCCTCATCGGTGGAGCTGGCGAGCACGATCGGTAGCACGCTGATCCTCTCTGCAGTGTCGGTCAACGGAACGCGTACGGCGCGTTCCCACCCCGCGGTCAAGCGGGCGGCACAACGCAGCCCCGACCGTCGTTATTGATCGTTGATGAGCCTATCAAACCGGGCATGGTGCTGATGACCAAAAAGCCCAATTCGGCGCGGTTTTCGCGCCTCGCGACGATTTATTTCTACGTTGTGTCGAAGTCACACCGTCATCGGGCCGACATCCGCCCGTGACCAGACCGTGATGCGGAATCCGTTCACCGACTCTGGGCCATCCATCGAGACACCGATGAGGTCAGTCGTCGTAGATCTGCTGCCGGGTCCGGGCGAAGACGAGGACCTCGGTCCCCTGCCAGACCACGATCGCCACGAGCGCGCCGAGGCCGGCGGCCATGGTGTCCAGCCAGGCCGGCGTGGGCACCACGGTCAGCAACACCGCCATCAGGATGATCTTCAGGACGAAGCCGAACAGGGCGATGAAGACCGCCTGCTCCCGCCAGCGATCCCAGGACCAGGCCGTCACGAGCAGCGTGAGACCGGAGAGGACCACGACGGCGGCGCCGGCCAGTCCCAGCGACGCAGCGGCGGCTCCGCCGGCCGCTCCCCCGACCACCAGCCACGCGACGGCCACGGCCACGGCCAGTGCGGCGACGGAGCCGATGAGGCAGGCAATGAGGATCCCCCACCAGCCGCGGGTGTTGACGCGCTTCACGGACGTCTTCATGGGCGAGACTCCCTCGATGATTCCCTCGAACGGCGCACCCAGGGGTGCAGGGTCAGGTATCCGGCGCCCAGCAGCAGGACGCCAACGACCGGCAGGATTATCAGCCAGTCGAAGAAGTTCAGTGAGACCACCCCGTAGGCGATCAGGAAGGTCCACAGGTAGAGCAGCAGCACGGCCTGGCGATGCGTCCACCCGCCGTCCACGAGTTTGTGGTGCAGGTGTCCGCGGTCGGCCGAAAAGGGGCTGGACCCGCGGACCGTCCGGCGCACCACGGCCAGGGCCAGGTCCAGCAGCGGCAGGGCCATGACGGCGATCGGCAGCAGGATCGGCATGTAGGCCGGGACGTTGCGGAAGCGGAACCCCTCCATCGCCGCCACGTCGGCTGTCACGGCCACGGCGGCGGTGGCCAGGAGCAGACCGATGAGCATGGCGCCAACCTCGCCCATGAAGATCTTCGCCGGGTTGAAGTTGTGCGGAAGGAAGCCGAGGCAGGACCCGACGAGGACGGCCATGAGCAGGGTGGCCAGGTTCGAGTAGTCGAACTCGTTGATGGTCCGGGTCAGCAGGTAGGTGTAGATGAAGAAGGCCGAGCCTCCGATGACGGCCATCCCGGCGGCCAGCCCGTCGAGGCCGTCCACGAAATTGATGGCATTCATGGTCAGCACGAGGATGAAGATCGTCAGGCCGATCTGGATCGGTTCGTTGCCCACCGGGATCCACCCCACCGGCATGGCCTCGACCCGGATCCCGTGGAAGGCCACCAGTGCAGCCGCCGTCACCTGGGCGGCGAGTTTGAGCGTCCAGTGCAGGTCCCACAGATCGTCCGCCACACCCATCGCCAGGACCACGGCGAGGGCGAACAGCAGCCCGCGGATTGGATCGGGGTCGGAGAAGATGCCGTCAAGGAACGGGATCATGGCGCCGATCCCCAGCGCCACCAGCACGCCGGCGATCATGGCCACCCCGCCGAGCTTGGGCACCGGCTCCCGGTGCACGTCCCGCTGGCGTTGTGGGGTGTAGACGCCTCCGGCCAGGGCGAGCCTGCGCACCGCCGGCGTCAACACGAAGCTGATGACGGCGGAGAGCCCCAGCAGCAGCAGGTAGACCTTCATTCCACCAGGTCCGGAACCACCGCGGCCAACTCGCCGTAGGACAGGGCTCCGTGACGCACCACGCGGAACGGCGTAACGGTGCAGTCGATGATGGTGGACGGTTCGGCGACGGTGCGTTCGCCGTCGTCGAGATAGACGGACACCGTGTCACCGAGCATCTCGCGCGCGGCCCCGGCCGTCGTCGCCGCCGGGAGGGACGTGCGATTGGCGCTGGAGACGGCCAGCGGACCGAACTCCTGGAGCAGCTCGCGCGCGACCTGGTCGTCAGGCACGCGCAGAGCGACGGTCCCCCGGGTCTCCCCCAGGTCCCAGGTCAGCGAGGGCTGCGCCTGGAGGATCAGGGTGAGGGCACCGGGCCAGAACTCCTCGGCCAGGTCCCGGGCACCCTGTGGGACATCGACGGCCAGGCCGTCCATCACCCGGGTGCTCCCGATCAGCACCGGTGGCGGCATGGCCCGGCCCCGGCCCTTGGCGGCCAGGAGCACCGCCACGGCCTGCGGGGAGAAGGCGTCGGCGCCGATCCCGTAGACGGTGTCCGTCGGCAGGACCACGCATTCGCGGTTGGCCAGTGCCGTCCGGGCGGCCTCGATGGCCTCGTCCAGTCCGGATTCCGTGGTGCAGTCGATCAGCAGGCTCACCGTGCCATTGTCCCATCCGTGCGCGCTGCGATCGTATAACGCGGCCGCCCGTTGAGGTCCTCCTGCGTCCGAATGCCATTGAACAGCCCGTCGCGCCGCAGCAGGGCAGCCACCAGCTCACCCTGGGTGTCGTCATGTTCCATCACCAGGGTCCCGCCCGGACGCAGCAGCCGGGCGGCCGTGGCGGCCACGACGGTGGGCACGCGCATGCCGTCCGCTCCCCCGCCGTAGAGGGCCAGCCCCGGATCGCGCCGCGCCTCGGCCTGGGCCGGGATGCGGCCGTCCGGCACGTACGGAGGATTGGACACCACGACGTCGGCGCGGCCGTCCAGGTCCGGCAGTGCGGTCGCGGCGTCCCCGACGTGCAACGCGACACCGCGCGGTTCCAGGTTGGCGGCCGCCCACCAGGCGGCTTCGGGGTCGGCCTCCACCGCGTGGACCGTGGCTCCGGGGACCTCGGTGGCCACCGCCGCAGCGATGGCCCCTGATCCGGTGCACAGATCGACCACCAGCGGGTCCACCTCGGTTCGGCTCTGTGCTGCCCGCGCGGCGTCGATGGCCGCTCCGGCCACGAGTTCTGTCTCCGGGCGGGGCAGGAACACGCCGTGTCCAACCTGTAGCTCGACGGTCCGGAAGGTCGTGGTGCCGGTCAGGTACTGCAGCGGCGTGCGGGTGGCCCGGGAGATGGACAGCCGGCGGAGATCGACGGACTGGAGCGGATCCAGCCGGCGTCCGGCGATGGCCCAGGCGGCCACCTCGCCACGGCTGGCGCCCAGGACGTGGGCGGCCAGCAGCTCGGCGTCCGCGCGAGGTGAGTCCACGCCGGCGGCGGTCAGCAGCTCGGTCGAGGACCGCAGCAGGGACTCCAACGTCACGGTATCTGTCTGCCGGTCAGTCACAGGGTCAGTCTGAAGGTCGGTCACAGTGTCAGCCATGCTGTCCCAACGCCTCCAATCGGTGCGCCTCATCCATCTCGATGCAGGACTGCAGAACGGGTCCGAGGTCACCGTCCAGGACGGCGTCGAGGTTGTAGGCCTTGTATCCGGTGCGGTGGTCCGCCACCCGGTTCTCGGGGTAATTGTAGGTGCGGATGCGCTCAGACCGGTCCATCGTCCGGACCTGGGAATGCCGGGTGGCGGCGTTCTCCGCGTCGAGCTTTTCCTGCCGATGGGCCAGCAGCCGGGAGCGGAGCACGCGCATGCCGGCCTCGCGATTCTGGATCTGCGACTTCTCGTTCTGCATCGAGACCACGATCCCGGTGGGCAGGTGGGTGATGCGCACGGCGGAGTCGGTGGTGTTGACGGACTGGCCGCCGGGACCGGAGGACCGGAACACGTCAATCTTCAGGTCATTGCCGGAGATGGCGACCTCCTCCGGCGCGTCGACCTCGGGGAACACCAGCACGCCGGCCGCCGAGGTGTGGATGCGGCCCTGGGACTCGGTGACGGGGACGCGCTGCACGCGGTGCACGCCGCCCTCGAACTTCAGGTGCGCGAAGACGCCCTGGGACGGGTCGGTCGAGTTGCCCTTAATGGCCACTTGGACATCCTTGTAGCCACCGAGGTCGGACTCCGTGGTGGAGAGGATCTCGGTCTTCCACCCCTTGGTCTCGGCGAAGCGCACGTACATCCGCAGCAGGTCTGCGGCGAAGAGTGCCGCCTCCTCGCCGCCCTCGCCGCCCTTGATCTCCAAGATGGCGTCCCGCGCATCGGCCGGGTCCCGGGGAATGAGCAACCGGCGCAGCTTCTCCGTCGCCTGCTCCGCCGTGGCCTCGAGGTCCGGCACCTCGGCGGCGAACTCCTCGTCGTCTACGGCGAGCTCGCGGGCATCGGCCAGGTCGGCCTCGGCCTGGGTCCATGCCCGGTGTGCCGCGACGATGGCACCGAGCTCGGCGAAGCGACGGCCCAGCTTCCGGGACAGGGCCTGGTCCTGGTGCACGGCGGGATCCGCGAGTCTCTCGGTGAGCTCGTGGTGCTCGTCCAGCAGGTCCTGCACGGATTCGAACATGGGTGTCTTCCTTCAGTCAGAGGCGGTTCCCGTGGCGGGGCGAACGACTCAGCCCCCGCCCTTCCGCCGTTCAGTGCCCAGTGGGTACCGGGATACTGACGAGGACGGAGGACGGGGGCCAGGGTGGGTCGCTACTTCTCGCCCTTTGAACCCAACGTGGTCTTGGAGACCAGCATGAGGAACTCGGCGTTCGACTGGGTCTCCCTGATCTTGTTCGTCAGGATCTCCAGCGCCTGCTGCGTGTCCAGACCGGACAGAACCCGGCGCAGCTTCCACATGATCTTGATCTCGTCGGAGGTCAACAGGTTCTCCTCACGGCGGGTGCCGGAGGCGTTGACATCGACGGCCGGGAAGATGCGCTTGTCCGCCAGCTGGCGGGACAGCCGCAGTTCCATGTTGCCGGTGCCCTTGAACTCTTCGAAGATGACCTCGTCCATCTTGGAACCGGTCTCCACCAGGGCGGTGGCGAGGATGGTCAGGGAGCCACCGTTCTCGATGTTGCGGGCGGCACCGAAGAACCGCTTCGGCGGGTACAGCGCCGAGGAGTCCACGCCACCGGACAGGATGCGGCCGGAGGCCGGTGCTGCCAGGTTGTAGGCACGTCCCAGGCGGGTCATGGAGTCCAGCAGGACCACCACGTCCCGGCCCATTTCCACGAGGCGCTTGGCACGTTCGATGGCGAGTTCGGCCACGGTCGTGTGGTCATCCGCCGGACGGTCGAAGGTCGAGGCGATGACCTCACCCTTGACCGAGCGCTGCATGTCGGTGACCTCTTCCGGACGCTCGTCCACCAGCACCATCATGAGGTGCACCTCGGGGTTGTTGGTGGTGACGGCATTCGCGATGGACTGCAGGATCATCGTCTTACCAGCCTTCGGCGGGGAGACGATGAGGCCGCGCTGTCCCTTGCCGATCGGCGAGACCAGGTCGATCACGCGCGGGCCGACCAACTTGGAGTCGGTCTCGAGGCGCAGCCGCTCCTGCGGGTACAGGGGCACCAGGTCGTTGAACTTGGTGCGCTTGGGGCTGTCCTCGGCCTGCTGACCGTTGACGGAGGTCAGACGCACCAGGGCGTTGAACTTCTGCCGGTTGCCGCCGCCGCTGCTGCTGTTGCTGTTCTGGCTCTCGCCGTCACGCGGGGCGCGGATGGCACCCACAACGGCGTCGCCCTTGCGCAGGCCGTACTTCTTGACCATGGACAACGAGACGTACACGTCGTTCGGGCCGGGCAGGTAGCCGGAGGTCCGCACGAAGGCGTAGTTGTCCAGGACATCCAGGATGCCGGCGACGGGCAGCAGCACGTCGTCCTCGGTCATCTCGGTGTCGTCGACCTCGGGGCCGCTGCGACCGCGGCGGTTGCGGTTGCGGTCGTTGCGGTTGCGGTTGCGGCGGTTGCGGCGGCTGTCCTCGTCGCGGTCATTGTTCCGCTCATTCCGGTCATTGTTCCGGTTGGCGCCCCGACTGCCGGACTGCTGATCGTTGTCAGACTTAGTGTCCTGCTGGCGATCGGCGCTCCGCTCGTTGCGGTCATTGTTCCGGTCGCTGCGGTCATTACGGCTGTTCCGATCATTCCGATCGCCACGGCCGGAGCGGTTGTTGCGGTCACCCCGGGCGTTCCGCTCGTTGGAGCGCTCCTGCTGGCCGTCGGACCCCTGGCCGGCGCCGTCGCCGGCACCGTTCCGGGACTCGGAGGCCGCCTCGGAGGAGGTCTCCGCGGAAGCGGCCTGGTCCTCGCCGGTGGTGCCGGCTGCCGACTCGGCCCGGCGCGAACGGGTCCGGCGGGCCGGGCGCTCGGGAGCGCCGCCCTCGGTGCCCGCGGCCGACGTCGCGGCCTGTTTCTGGTCGGTCGGCTGGTCGGCCGAGGAGTCAGCCTGCTTCTGGTCAGCTGACTGCTCGACCTGCTTCTGCTCGGCCTGGGCGCCTGCGGTCTTGGTGCCGCGGGACCGGCGCTTCGGTGCGGCCGCGCCGCCGTCGGCCTTGTTGTCGGCACCGGTGGCCTTGCCGTCTGATCCGGCCGTGTTGTCTGATCCGGCCGTGGCCGCGGCGCCGGACGTGTCCTCAGCCTTCTTGCGGTCCGCGACGGAGCCGCCGCGCTGATGACTGGAGATGGCGGCCACCAGGTCGGATTTGCGCATCCGGGATCCCCCGGTGATGCCGAGCTGGGAGGCCAGAGCCTGCAGCTGTGCCAGCTTCAGGCCGGCCAGGCCACCACCCGCCTGGGCGGCGGTGGTGGCTGCCGCGGCTGGTGCCTCGGTGGAATTGCCCGCGGAGACCGTGGGCAGTTCAGTGGTTTCGGTCACGAAGGTTCCTTCTCCCTCGTCAGGCAGGATCCGACTGGAGGGATCCCGCGAAGTGTGTACCGGCTGCCATCTGAACAGGTGGCGGAAAACCGGGATTCAGTACCGGGTCGGACTCGATCCGGGAAAGTCGAATCCAGGGAGCCAAGACAGGCCGAAGCCCGCTGGGACCGAACTGGTCCGCGTGGAGCCTGGATTCCCACCGACCACGGGATCCGCACTCTCAGCAGAACCCGGTCGACATCAGCCCGAGATGGGCTGGCCTGAGCGGTGTGTCTCCACCTTAGCACCCGCGGAGTCCACGGGCAGAATGCTGACACGCCACGGCTGCGCGGACCCCTCGAGGCCCGCCTGCATGGCTGTCCGGGCACCGTCCGCCTGGTCCATGCCGTCAGCGAGCACCATGACGGTCGGGCCGGCCCCGGAGACCACGGCGGCCAGGCCCTGCCGGCGCAGTTCTCGCACCAGTCCGACGGACTCCGGCATGGCCGGCTCCCTCTGGTCCTGGTGCAGCCAGTCACGCGTGCCGGCCAGCAGCAGTGACGGTACCTGTGTCAGCGCGTGCACCAGCAGTCCCACGCGGCCGGCATTCGCGGCGGCCACGTGGTGCGGGACCTGTGCGGGCAACAGCCCGCGGGCGGTCTCGGTGCTCAGCGGCCGCGCGGGGATCGCCACCACCGGCACCACGGCGGGATGCGGCCGCATGGCCGAGGAACGGTAGCGACCGGTCTCCTCCCAGGAGACGGTGAGCCCCCCGGCCAGGGCCGGCGCCACGTTGTCCGGGTGGCCCTCCAGGTGCGAGGCCGCGTTGAGCAGGTCCGCCTCGGAGGCGCGTTCGTCCTGCGGCAGCAGGGCGTCGGCGAGCAGGATGGCGCTGGCGTGGGCCGCGGCGGAGGAGCCGAGTCCACGGCCATGCGGGATCCGGTTGGTGGCCACCAGCTCCAGTCCGGGCACCTCCCAGCCGCGTTCGAGCAGGTATCCGCGCAGCGTGGCGATCACCAGGTGCGAGGCGTCGGTAGGCACGACGCCGGCCCCCTCGCCCTGCACCACGGCCGAGAAACCCTCGTCCACGGTGGTCACCTCCACGTCGTCCCGCAGGTCGAGGGCGAGTCCCATGGAATCGAATCCGGGGCCGAGGTTCGCCGAGGTCGCCGGGACGGAGACCCGCACGGTGACCCCGACGGGCACGCTCCTCAGACCCTGTTCCAGACTCGCGTCCAAACCCTGCTCCGGCCGATTCGGCATCAGGAGAGCCCCAGGGCCTCGGCCACGGCCACGACGTCGAACGGCACCTTCTGCGGTTCGACATCCGAGCCGTCCGCATTCCTCAGGGCCCACTGCGGGTCCTTGAGTCCGTGACCGGTCACGGTGATGACCCAGCGCTTGCCGGCCGGGACATTACCGAGGGCGTGGTGCTTGATGAGTCCGGCCACGCCGGCGGCGGAGGCGGGCTCCACGAACACGCCCTCCCGGGCGGACAGCCAGCGGTGGGCGGCCAGGATCTCATCATCGGTGACGGAGTCGATCATGCCCCCGGACTCGTCGCGGGCCGCCTCGGCCTGCTCCCAGGAGGCTGGGTTGCCGATGCGGATGGCGGTGGCGATGGTGTCCGGCTCGGTCACGGGATGACCGAGGACGATCGGTGCCGAGCCGGCGGCCTGGAAGCCCCACATCGTGGGGGTCCGGGTGGCCACGGCGGGCAGCTCGACCGGCTCGGATCCGGCGAGGGCGGCACCGGGGTGGGGGTTCGTGTAGGGCTGGGAGTACTCCTGGTAGCCCTTCCAGTAGGCGGTGATGTTGCCGGCGTTGCCGACCGGCAGCAGGTGGTAGTCCGGGGCGTCACCGAGGGCGTCCACAACCTCGAACGCACCAGTCTTCTGCCCTTCGATGCGGTTGGGGTTCACGGAGTTCACGAGGAAGACCGGGTAGTTCTCGGAGAGCTTGCGCGCCACGTCGAGACAATTGTCGAAATTACCGTCCACCTGCAGCAGCGTGGCCCCGTGGGCGATGGCCTGGGAGAGCTTGCCCATGGCGATCTTGCCATCCGGGACCAGCACGGCGCAGGTCAGCCCGGCCTGGGTCGCGTAGGCGGCAGCGGAGGCCGAGGTGTTTCCGGTGGAGGCACAGACCACGGCCTTGGCACCCTGCTCCACGGCGGCGGTGATGGCCATGGTCATGCCGCGGTCCTTGAAGGAGCCGGTGGGGTTCATGCCCTCGAACTTCACCCACACCTCACCGTCCACGAGCTGGGACAGGGCCGGGGCCTCGATCAGCGGCGTACCGCCCTCGCCCAGGGTGACCACCCGGGTGCTCTTGCTGACGGGCAGGCGGTCGGCGTATTCGCGGATGACCCCGCGCCATTGGTGTGCCACTGTGTTCAGTTCCCTTCGACTCGCAGGACCGAAACCACTTCGGTCACCACGTCCAGTTCCTTGATGGTGGCCACGGTGGCCGCCAGGTTCTGCTCCTTGGCCTCGTGCGTGATGATGCGCAAGAGCGACTCGGGAGCCTCATCGGTGTATGCCTCGTCGGATTCCTCGACCACGAGGTCGTCCTCCGCCAGGGGGACCTGGCGCATGGACACGATCGAGACACCGTGTTCGGCGACGGCCGAGGCGATGGCGGCCAGCACGCCGGGGCGGTCCGCCACCCGGATGACCACCATGTAGCTCGTGCGCGCCTCCCCCACGGGCAGGGCCGGCACCACGGACCGCGGGGTGTGCGTGCGTCCGGCACCGCCGCGGACCAGCCGGCGGGCGATGGAGACGGTGTCCCCCATGACGGCGCTGGCCGTGGGGGCCCCGCCGGCACCGGGGCCGTAGAACATCAGCTCGCCGGCGTTCTGCGCCTCGACGAACACCGCGTTGAACGCGCCGCGGACGGCGGCCAGCGGGTGTTCACGCGGCAGCAGGGTCGGGTGCACGCGCAGGACGGCGCCGGCGGTCCCGTCACCAGCCGTGATCCGCTCGGCGATCGCCAGCAGCTTGATGACGTAGCCGGCCTCGGAGGCGGCCTCGTTGTCCGCGGCGGTGATCCGGGTGATGCCCTCGCAGTAGACCTCGTCGATCCGGAACGGTGCGTGGAAGGCCAGGTTGGCGAGGATCGCGGCCTTGGCGGCCGCGTCATGGCCCTCGATGTCGGCCGTCGGGTCGGCCTCGGCGTAGCCGAGCTCCTGGGCATCGGCGAGGGCATCGTCAAAAGCTGCCCCGGTGGTGTCCATCTGGTCCAAGATGTAGTTCGTCGTGCCGTTGGCGATGCCCATCACGCGGGTGATGGTGTCCCCGGCCAAGGAATCCCGCAACGGGCGCAGGATCGGGATGGCCCCGGCCACGGACGCCTCGAAGGAGAGCTGGGTGCCGGCTTCGGCGGCGGCCGCGAACAGCTCCGAGCCGGACTGGGCGAGCAGTGCCTTGTTGCCGGTGACCACGGCCGAGCCGTTGCCGATGGCCCGTTCGATGAGCGACTTGGCGGGCTCGATGCCACCCATCAGCTCCAGCACGATGTCGGCGGAATCCACCAGCGCCTCGGCATCGGTGGTGTACAGCTCGCGGGGCAACTGGTAGTCGCGACGTCCGTCCGGGTTGCGGACGAAGACTCCGGCCAGCTCCAGGCGCGCGCCCACGCGGGCGGCCAGCATCTCGGCGTCCTCCGTGAGGATCCTCGCCACCTGGGAGCCGACAGTGCCGGCGCCCAGCAGCGCGATCTTCAGGGCCGGCTGCGGGGCGTGCGGCGCGGACGGGGTCGTGACGGTCATGGTCCTCCGTTGGTTCTGGGAGATGGAAAGTCGGGATGGAGAAAAATCGGGGTGGAAAAACGGGGTGGAAAGGGGGGGGCCGCTACAGACCGGTCTCGCGGGCGAAGAGGTCCTCTTCGGTCTCCCGGCGGATGATCACGCGGGCCTGCCCGCCCCGGACCGCGACGACGGCCGGCCGGGTGAGCATGTTGTAGTTGCTGGACAGGGAATGGCAGTACGCACCGGTGGCGGGCACGGCCAGCAGGTCGCCACGGGCCACGTCGTCCGGCAGGTAGGCATCCTTGACGACGATATCCCCGGACTCGCAGTGCTTGCCGACCACCCGGGAGAGTACCGCCGGGGCGCCGGAGGCACGGGAGGCCAGCGCCACAGAGTAGTCGGCCTCGTAGAGGACGGGGCGGGCGTTGTCCGACATGCCGCCGTCCACGGAGACGTAGCGACGGGGATGGGTGGCGCCCTGGTCACCGTCCACGGTCACGGTCTTGCGGACACCGGCCTCGTACAGGGTGAAGGCGGCCGGGCCGGAGATGGCGCGGCCGGGCTCGATCGAGATCCGCGGGCAGGCCATTCCCAGTGCCGCGCACGCTGCGCCGACCACGCCGGCCAGCGTGGTGGCGATGTCCTGCGGCGTCCGCGGGGCGTCCGCGGCGGTGTAGGCGATGCCGTGCCCGCCGCCGAGGTCCAGCTCCTCCAGCTCGACGCCATGTTCCGCCTTGATCTCGGCGAGGAAGCCCAGCAGCTTCTCGGCAGCCACGCCGAAGCCCTCGGGCTCGAAGATCTGCGAGCCGATGTGGCAGTGCAGTCCGCGCAGGTCGATGGACCCGGCCGCCAGCGCCCGCGCGACGGCCTCGGCGGCCGGCGACCCGTCCGTGCCAGCAGCCCCGGCCGTTCCAGCAGACCCGTCCGGCCCCACCATCGAGAGCCCGAACTTCTGGTCTTCATGGGCAGTGGCGATGAACTCATGGGTGTGGGCATGTACACCGGGAGTCAGCCGCAGCATCACGGGTGCGACCGCGCCAGCCTCGGCGGCCAGCTCGGTGAGCCGGTCCAGCTCGTCCAAGGAGTCCACGACGATCCGCCCCACCCCGGCGGCCAAGGCCCGGCGCATCTCGTCATCGGACTTGTTGTTGCCGTGCAGTCCGATGTGCGCGGGCTCGACGCCGGCGCGCAGCGCGGTGGCCATCTCACCTCCGGAGGCGGTGTCCAAGCGCAGACCCTCCTCCTTCACCCAGCGGGCCGCCGGGGTGCACAGGAACGACTTGCCGGCGTAGTAGACGTCCACGCCC
This sequence comes from Citricoccus muralis, assembly GCF_003386075.1. Lineage (GTDB taxonomy): Bacteria > Actinomycetota > Actinomycetes > Actinomycetales > Micrococcaceae > Citricoccus > Citricoccus muralis. The sequence goes on along the minus strand of NZ_QREH01000001.1, from coordinate 507,680 downwards.
CCGCACAGGTCCGCGAAGGCCTCATTGAAGGCGTCGCGGAAGGCGCGGGCCCGCGAACGGAAGTCGTCCTCGTCGAGGACCAGGAGCGGTGTCCCGTAGTCCCGGGCCAGCTGGGAGACGGGCAGGCCCTGGACGGTGATCTCGCCGTCGTCGTTCCGTTCCACACCAGCGGCCCAGAGCTTGGTGACCAGGGCGTTCGGGTCTTCGGGATAGTCGAGCCAGTCAGGTGCCAGGGGCGAGGCGTGCACAGTCGAACCAGTCACGGTCACATCCGTTCCGGGGCGCTCACGCCCAGCAAATCGAGTCCATTGGCGAGCACCTGCGCGGTGGCCTCGTTGAGCCACAGGCGGGTGCGGTTGAGGTCGGTGATCTCCCCCGGCTGCACGTCGCCGGTCCGGCCCTCGGCCACGGGCACGATCCGGCACGCGGCATACCAGGAATGGTAGGCGCCGGCGACGACCTCCAGGTGGCGGGCCACGCGGTGTGGTTCCCGGAACTCGGCGGCCTGGGCCACGATCGACGGGAATTCGCCAAGCCGGGCCAGCAGATCCGATTCGGTCGCATGCGTCAGCAGTGCCGCGTCGAAGACGGAACGGTCGACGCCGGCCGCCTCGGCCGTGCGTGCCGCGCCCCGGGAGCGGGCATGGGCGTACTGCACGTAGAACACCGGGTTGTCATTGGTCTTGGACGTGAGGATCTCCGGATCGATGGTGATCGGGGAGTCCGCCGGATACCGGGCCAGCGAGTAGCGCAGCGCATCCGCCCCGAGCCAGTCGATGAGGTCCTTCAGCTCGATGATGTTGCCGGCCCGCTTGGACAGCTTGGCTCCGTTGACGGAGATCAGCTGGCCGATGAGCACCTCGATATTGCGTGCCGGGTCATCACCGGCGCAGGCGGCGATGGCCTTGAGGCGGCCGACGTAGCCGTGGTGGTCCGCGCCGAGCAGGTAGATCTTCTCGATGAAGCCGCGGTCCTTCTTGGACAGGTAGTACGCGGCGTCCGCGGCGAAGTAGGTGGGCTCGCCGTTGGCGCGGATGAGCACGCGGTCCTTGTCATCCCCGAAGTCGGTGGTGCGCAGCCAGACGGCGCCCTCACGGTCCTCGATGTGGCCCTGCTCGCGCAGCCGCTGCACGGCGTGGCCGATGGCGCCGGACTCGTGCAACTCCTTCTCGGAGAACCAGACATCGAAGTGCACGCCGAAGTGGCCCAGCGTGTCCCGGATGTCCTGCATCTGGTGGCGGTAGGCCGCCTCGCGGATGACCGGGAGGGCCGCCCCCTCGGTGAGGGCGGTGATGTCCGGGTGTTCGGTGCGCACCTGGGTGGCCAGGTCCTGGATGTACTCCCCCGGGTAACCGCCCTCCGGCACGGGCAGGCCGTGCAGGCGGTTGTAGACCGACTGGGCGAACACGTTCATCTGGTGGCCGGCGTCGTTGATGTAGTACTCGGCCGTGACCTCGGCTCCCGAGGCGCGCAACAACCGGGAGATCGCGTCGCCGAGCGCGGCCCAGCGGGTGTGGCCGATGTGCAAGGGGCCCGTGGGGTTCGCGGAGACGAACTCCATATTGACCACGCTGCCCGCCAGGGCGGTGTTCCGGCCATAGGCCGCTCCGGCCTCCACGACGGTGCGGGCCAGCTCGCCCGCTGCCGCGGCGTCGAGCGTGATGTTCAGGAAGCCGGGGCCGGCGATGTCCACCCGGGCCACACCGGGGACTTGCGCCAGCTTCTCGGCGAGCAGCGCCGCGAGGTCGCGCGGGGCCAGGCCGGCCTTCTTGCCCAGCTGCATGGCCACGTTGGTGGCCCAGTCGCCGTGCTCTCGGTTCTTCGGTCGCTCCACCTTGATCGTGGTGGGCACCTCCACTGAGATCTCGCCGGTATCAACGGCATCCTGCAGGCAAGCGGCCAGGGCTGTGGAAAGGTCTTCGGGGGTCACCCGCGACAGTCTAATGTTCTGGCGGTCCCCGTCCGTAACCGGAGTGGGGCCGCCAGCCGGTTTCCCGCACTGGCCCCGCATGGGGTAGGGTTATCAAGTCCTGATCGGCCCGCCGATTGAGAGACCCCCGCCTCCGTAGCTCAGGGGATAGAGCGTCTGCCTCCGGAGCAGAAGGCCGCAGGTTCGATTCCTGCCGGGGGCACCATCATCTCCTCTTTGATCTGTTCATGGCCGCGTCGCCGGCGTCACCCACAGCCTGATCGTCCCGTGGAGTTCGTGGGTGTCACGCTGTGATCCCGGAATCCGAGACGGTCCGCGGCAGGACGCCGATGATCTGGCGGGCCGCATCGAGGACCTCGAGCCGACCTCCGGAAGCGTCAGGGACGAACCGGGCGGACACGGCCCCGTTGAGCCAGGTGTCCACGCCCTTGCAGAACATCATCGTCGTGACCAGACGGCCGAAATCAACCCGCTCCGCCGTCAGAGTCCATTCCCCCATCAGGCGGTTGCAGCCGTCGGAACCGTGCAGCCGGCCCTCGGCCTCGAAGCCCAGCCACGGTTGGCCGGGGGCGTCGGAACCCCAACGGTGATCGATGAGTTCGGCCACGAGCTCTTCCATCACGCCATCGTAGGGCAGACGATGCCGTCATGGTCGAGAGAAATTCGGTTGAGAGAGACCCCGTGGAGAGAAGCGCCGCCCTCGCCTTCATCATCGCCTGCCAACAGGACCCCGCCACCGGCACCGCGTTCCTCGGGGAGGATCCCGCCGGGATCGAGGCCGAACTCGAGGGCCTGGACCAGCCCTGGCTGCCGGGCCTGAGGGTCGTGGAACAGGACGGCACGGTCATCGCCGCGTGCACCGTCGACTGGGATCCGGAGCCGTCGATGGCCTGGGTCCACGGTCCGTGGGGCGCTTCGGAGCAGGTCGCCCGCCACGGCGCCGCCCTGGTGGCTGCGGTGTGCGACGCCGTCCCAGCGGGCATCGAACGCTTCGAGATGTGCGGCCATGTGGCGAACGGAGCCATGGCCGCGCTGGCCACCGACCTGGGCTGGACCGCCACGGAGGTGAACTACGCCATGGTGGTACCAGCCCATACGGCGGCGCGGTGGACGGAGCCGGCAGCACAGACCGACCAAGCCGAACAGCACGCCAGGCCCGACGCCGGCGCCGCGCCGCCGGTGCGCCTCCGGGAACCGGTGCGCATCCGCCCGGCGGAACCGGCCGACGTCGGGCTCCTGGAACCGCTGCACACGGCCGAGTTCGGCGAGGCCTACGCGACGGCCGCCCAGTTGCTCTCCCGCCACCACACCGTGGTGGCCGAGGACTCCACGGGGGCGGTGCTCGGCTACGCTGCAGGCTCCCTCCAGGACGACGGCCAGGCCTATGTGGACTTCACGGCCGTGGTCCCTGGGGCCCGGCGCCACGGACTGGGCCGCCGGCTCGTCATCGGACTCGCCGAACGGCTACTGGCTGCGGGAGACCCCGGGATGCTGCACCTGACCGTGCGGGAGTCCCGCACCGCCGCGCATGCCCTGTACCTCTCCCTCGGGATGCGGCAGGACGCAGCACTGCGCGGCTACCGCGGGCCGCGGGTGACGGCGGCTCAGGACTCCGGGTGAACCCTCCATCCCTCCAGCTCAGGCCTCCGAGGCGACGAACTCCTTGCCCTTGGACACGGCGACGGCCTCGTCGAACTCGGCGCTGATCTCGGCCGTCTCCGCGGCCTCCGGGCGGTGGGTCACGAGGGAGACGATGATGCCCACGATGGCGGCCAGCACGAAGCCGGGCACGATCTCGTACATTTCGAAGACCCCGCCCCAGGCCTCGTCCGGCATGTTGCCCCACCAGAAGACGATGACGGCGCCGACCACCAGCGAGGACAGGGAGCCCCAGGCGTTGAACTTCTTCCAGAACAGGGCCAGGATCACCACCGGCCCGAAGGAGGCGCCGAAGCCGGCCCAGGCGAAGCTGACGAGGTCCAGGACACTGGCCTCGGGATCGAGCGCGATGAGGATCGCGATGATGGCCACCAGGATGACCCCGCCGCGGCCCAGCCACAGCTCGTTCCGGGCACTGGCCTTGCGCCCGAAGAGCTTGTAGAGGTCCTCCACCAGGGCGGAGGAGCACACGATCAGCTGAGAGGAGATCGTGGACATCACGGCGGCCAGCACGGCCGCGAGGACCAGTCCGGCCACGAAGGGGTGGAACAGGATCTGGGCCAGGACCAGGAACACCGTCTCCGGATCGTCCAGCGTGATGCCGGGATTCGCCTGGAAGTAGGCGATGCCCACCAGCGCGGTCATGATGGCGCCGAAGGCACAGATGACCATCCAGGCCACGCCGATGCGACGTCCGGCCACGGCGTCCTTCGCCGAACGCAGGGCCATGAAGCGGACGATGATGTGGGGCTGTCCGAAGTAGCCCAGACCCCAGGCCAAGGCGGAGATCACGCCGACCCACGTGGCGTTGGCGAGGAGGGACAGCCGGTTGGTGCCCTCCTCCATCCCGGCGTCCGCGGACCCGATCAGGTTGACCATCTCGCCCCAGCCACCCACGTTGATGATGGCGACCACCGGGACGGCGATGAGTGCGGCCAGCATGAGCAGTCCCTGCACCACATCGGTCAGCGAGGCGCCGAGGAACCCGCCGAACAGGGTGTAGACGATGGTCACGCCGGCCACGAGCAGCATGCCGACGAGGTAGGTCGAGCCGAACGAGGACTCGAAGAACTTGCCGCCGGCCACCATGCCGGAGGACACGTAGAAGGTGAAGTACACCAGCACGATCCCACCGGCCACGATCCGCAGCAGGTGCGTGCGGTCACGGAAACGGTTCTCCAGGAACGAGGGGATGGTGATGGAGTTCCGGGCCACCTCGGTGTAGGCCCGCAGGCGCGGCGCGATGAACTTCCAGTTCAACCAGGCGCCGATGGTCAGACCGACGGCGATCCAGGCCTCGACCAGGCCAGAGGCGTAGACCGCGCCGGGCAGGCCGAGGAGCAGCCAGCCAGACATGTCCGAGGCGCCAGCGGAGAGCGCCGCCACGAACGGCGGAAGCTTGCGACCGGCCAGCATGTAGTCGTCGAGGTCGTTGTTCTTCCGGGACGCGTAGAAGCCGATGGCCAGCATCGCGGCGAAGTACAACAGGATCGCTATGAGTTTGAAGGTGGTGTCCATCATCTCCTCGTCCCCAAGGCGCCTCATGGCCCGGGACATCGACATCAGGGTGCGGTGGGGTCACCCTTTCAAGTGAAGGGGGTCACCGCCAGCCGCCGTACCGGGCGGTCGCGGATTGTCCCCGGCACCTACTGGAGCAGGGTCTTGTCATCCAACGTGGCACCCTTGATCTTCTCGAACTCGCCGAGCAGGTCCCGCACGGTCTTGCCGCGCTTCTGCTCCTCGTCGAGGTCGAGGATGATCTGGCCGTCGTGCATCATGACCAGTCGGTTGCCCACCCGCAGTGCCTGCTCCATGTTGTGCGTGACCATCAGCGTGGTGAGCCCCTTATCGGTGACGATCTGCTCGGTCAGCCGGGTCACCAACTCGGCACGCTGCGGATCCAGAGCGGCGGTGTGTTCGTCCAGCAGCAGGATCCGCGGGTCCGAGAACGTGGCCATGAGCAGACTGAGGGCCTGCCGCTGGCCACCGGAGAGCAGCCCGACCTTGGCCTTGAGCCGGTCCTCGAGGCCCAGTTCCAGGACGGAGAGCTCCTCCGCGAAGCGGCGGCGCTTGGCGTTGGTGACACCTCGACCCAGCATCCGGGTGGCACCGCGCTTGTCCGCGATCGCCATGTTCTCCTCGATGCTCAGGTGCGGCGCAGTGCCCGCCATCGGGTCCTGGAACACCCGACCGACCAGCGCGGCGCGGCGGTGGTCTTTGAGCCGCGTGACATTGCGTTTGTCGATCGTCACGGTGCCGGAGTCCGGTGTCAGTCCGCCCGAGATGACGTTCAGCACCGTGGACTTGCCGGCCCCGTTGGAGCCGATCACCGTGACGAAGTCGCCCTCGCGCAGGTGCAGTTCGATCCCCCGCAGGGCGCGCCGCTCGTTGACGGTGCCCGGGAAGAACGTCTTGTTCACGTCCGTCAGTGTCAGCATCAGCGGGTACCTCCTGCGGTGGGGGTGTCCGGTGCGCCCGCGGATGCACCGGCGGTCGCACCGGCCGGCGACGTCGGCGCCTCGGCTCCCGCGGCGGCGGCACCGCCCGGGTCCGCCCGGTTCACCAGCGCCTTGCGGCGCCGGAAGAACGGCATCTGCGGCACCACCAGGGCGATCACCACCAGCACGGCCGAGACGAGCTTCATGTCGTTGGGGTCCAGACCCACGGTGAGGGCCAGTTGGATGGCCACCCGGTAGAGGACGGAACCGGCGATGACGGCCAGGACGGCCACGAGGATCGAGCGCGTGCCGAAGATGGCCTGGCCGAGGATCACGGACGCCAGGCCGGCGATGATGAGGCCGATGCCCATGCCGATGTCCGCGAAGCCCTGGAACTGGGCGACCACGGCCCCACTGAGTCCGACGAGGGCGTTGGACAGCGCCAGGCCCAGGATCTTCTGGTTGTCCGTGTTGACCCCGTAGGAGCGGATCATCTTCTCGTTGTCACCGGTGGCCTGCATCGCCAGGCCGAGGTCCGTGTGCAGGAACCAGGCCAGGACGAGCGCCAGCAGGATGGCCACGGCCGCGAAGATGCCGATGGAACCCCAGCCGCCGATCAGCCCGGCCTCCTTGAGCGGGCTGATGGCCGTCTCCTCGCCCAGTAGGGGGACATTGGCCTTGGCCATGATCCGTAGGTTGATCGAGTACAGCGCGATCTGCGTGAGGATCCCGGCCAGCAGGCCGTTGATGCGCCCCTTGGTGTGCAGCAGGCCCGTGATCACGCCCGCCAGGAATCCCGCCACGAAGGCCAGCAGGAAGGTCAGATACGGGTTCACCCCGTTGACGATCGAGATGGCGGCGACGGCCGCGCCCGTGGTGAACGAGCCGTCCACCGTCAGGTCTGGGAAGTCGAGGATGCGGAAGGTCACGTAGACCCCGAGGGCCATGATCGCGTAGATCAGGCCCAGTTCAATGGCGGTGTTCATGAAGGGATGCCTACTCCTGGCCCACCACGTGGTCGGCCTCGTCGATCATTGACTGCGGGATCTCCACGCCCATGGCCTCGGCGGCGGCCGGGTTCACGTACAGTTCCGGTTCGGTGAGGGTCTCCACCGGCATGGTGGCCGGGTCTGCACCCTCGGTCAGGATGCGGAGGGCCATGTCCGCCGTCTGCGCGCCGAGCTGGTCATAGCTCAGGCCGTACGTGGCTAACCCGCCGCGTTCCACCGAGTCACCCTCGGCGGGGATCAGCGGGATCTGGCGGTCCTGGGCCACACCGATCAGCGTCTCCAGGGCGGACACCACCGCATTGTCGGTGGGCACGTAGAGGGCGTCGACGTCGGCGAGCGAGTTCGCGGCCTGCTGCACCTCGGAGGAGTTGGAGACGGTGGCCTCGACGATCTCCAGGCCCAGTTCCTCCGCGGCCTCCTTGGCCCATTCGACCTGGACCTCGGAGTTGACCTCACCGGAGGAGTAGACGATGCCCACCGTCGTGGCCTCCGGATCCAGCTCAGTCAGCAGGGTCAGCTGCTCCAACACGGGGTTGGCATCGGACGTGCCCGTGACATTGCCGCCGGGGGCCTCGTTCGACTCCACCAGGCTGGCCGAGACCGGATCGGTCACGGCGGTGAAGAGCACCGGGACGTCGGTGATGGCCTGAGCGGCGGTCTGTGCGGACGGGGTGGCGATCGCGAGCACGAGGTCGTGGTCGGCGGAGGCGAAGGAACCGGCGATGGTGTTGGCGGTCGCCTGGTCACCCTGGGCGTTCTGGACATCCAGGGTGATGTCCAGACCGGACTCCTCGATCCGTGTTTCGAACCCGGAGCGGGCCGCGTCCAGGGAGGCGTGGGAGAGGAACTGGGACACACCGATCGAGTACGACTCGGCGCCGTCCTCGGTCGCGGAGCCGCCGTCGCCTCCGTCGTTGCCGCAGGCGGTCAGAGCGAGTGCGGAGACGGCGAGCAGCGCTCCTGCACGGAGTCCGGTGCGGTTCTTCTGGCTACCGAGCATCATGGGGGTCCTTTCACCACGGCGTACGCCGGGTGGACGCTGGTGCGCCGGTGCGAGGGATCCGGGGTACGACGGTTACCCACCCTAGTCGCGTTTGACGTAACACGGATCACTTATCGGACCGTCTGTCCTTCTCGAACGGTCAGCACCCCGGTTTTGTCCACCGTCGCGGCACTGGCAGCCTCTCCTGTCCAGACCTGGCCGTGGGATAGTACTGCTGTTCGAGACCGGTTCGATGCCGAGGGGGCATACCCGCCTGCCCGCGCGCCCCGTAGACTGGCCGATGCCATGTCCGACGCCACGACGCACCCCTCCGTGCACGCCTCCACCATCCGCCTGGAGTACCCACCGAACCTGCCGGTCTCCGCCGAACGGGACCGGATCATGGGTGCCATCCGCGACCACCAGGTCGTCATCGTGGCCGGCGAGACCGGGTCGGGGAAGACCACCCAGCTGCCCAAGATGCTCCTCGAACTGGCCGACGAGGGCGTGCTGGATGCCGAGCGGATGATCGGTCACACCCAGCCCCGGCGCCTGGCCGCCCGCTCCGTGGCCGAACGCATCGCCCACGAGCTCGGCACGGAGATCGGCTCCGACGTCGGCTACCAGGTCCGCTTCACGGCCCAGACGTCCGCACGGACCCGGGTCAAGGTCATGACGGACGGCATCCTGCTCGCCGAGATCCAGCATGATCAGTTGTTGTCCGGATACTCCGCGATCATCATCGATGAGGCCCACGAACGCAGCCTCAACATCGACTTCCTGCTCGGATACCTCAGACGCCTGCTGCCCCGGCGCCCCGACCTGCGCGTCATCATCACCTCCGCGACCATCGATCCGGAGTCCTTCGCCGCCCACTTCGCGCTGCCCGATGCCACTGGCCAGGACGAGCCGGCCCCGATCATCGAGGTCTCCGGCCGCACCTTTCCCGTGGAGATCCGCTACCGCCCCCTGGACGCCCCGCGCCGTGACGGTGCTCAGGGTGGCACGGAGGGCCCCGGCGACGAGGACCACGATTCCTCTGGCCCCTCCGGCTCCTCGGGATTCGACGCTGACACCGACGAGGAGTCCCGCGATCCCGTGGACGCGGTGTGCGACGCCGTGGACGAGCTGTCCCGCGAGCCGGACGGGGACATCCTCGTGTTCTTCTCCGGCGAGCGCGAGATCCGTGACGCCGCGGAGGCCCTGGCGCCCCGGGTCGCCGCCAACCGCCGCCTCGGAAACGCGGAGATCCTGCCGCTCTACGGGCGGCTGTCCATGGCGGAACAGCACCGCGTGTTCTCCACCGGCCCCCGGCGGCGCATCGTCCTGGCGACCAACGTGGCGGAGACCTCGCTGACCGTTCCCGGGATCAAGTACGTCATCGACACCGGCACGGCCCGCATCTCCCGGTACTCCCACCGCACCAAGGTCCAGCGGCTGCCGATCGAGCGCATCAGCCAGGCCAGCGCCAACCAGCGGTCCGGGCGTTCGGGCCGCACCTCGGACGGCATCGCGATCCGCCTCTACTCGCAGGAGGACTTCGAGTCCCGCCCCGAGTTCACCGACCCGGAGATCCTGCGCACCAATCTCGCGGCCGTCATCCTGCAGATGTGCTCCATGGGTGTGGCGACCACCCCGGCCGACGTCGGCGACTTCCCTTTCCTGCAGCCGCCGGACTCCCGGCAGGTCACCGACGGTGCGGCCCTGCTGACCGAGCTGGGGGCCCTGAACAGCGGCCAGCCGGATGAGCGCGGCAGGTCCTATCCCAAGGGCACCATCACGCCGGTCGGCCGAAAACTGGCCCGGCTCCCCGTGGACCCGCGCCTGGGCCGGATGATCGTGGAGGCCGGCGAGCGCGGTTGCGTGCGCGAGGTCATGGTCCTCGCCGCTGCCCTGACCATCCAGGACCCCCGCGAGCGCCCCACCGAACAGCGCGCCCAGGCCGATGAGCAGCACTCCCGCTTCAAGGACGAGAACTCGGACTTCTCGGCGCTGTTGAACCTGTGGGCCTACCTGCGTGAGCAGCAGAAGGAGCTCTCCGGGAACCAGTTCCGCAAGATGTGCCGCACCGAGTACATCAACTACCTGCGCGTCCGCGAGTGGCAGGACCTAGTCCAGCAGCTGCGCCAGCTGGCCAAGCCGCTGGGCATCTCCGTCTCCGCCGGGCCCGTGGACCCGGTGGGTCAGCACGAGCCCGTGCACCGGTCCTTGCTGACCGGACTGCTGTCCCACATCGGAGCGTGGGACGAGCGCAAGCGCGACTACCAGGGTGCCCGCAACACGAGGTTCGCGGTGTTCCCGGGCTCGGCGCTGTTCAAGAAGAGGCATGCCTTCGTCATGGCGGCCGAGCTCGTGGAGACCTCCCGGCTCTGGGCCCGGATGGTGGCGAAGATCGATCCTGTCTGGGCCGTGGAGGCCGCCGGCGCCCTGGCGAAGAGGACCTACAACGAGCCCCACTGGTCCCGGCGCTCCGGCTCGGTGGTCGCGCGGGAGAAGGTCACCCTGTTCGGTATCACCCTGATCCCCGACCGTGAGGTCCAGTTTTGGCGGATCGACCCGGCTGGCTCCCGTGAGCTATTCATCCGCCACGCCCTGGTGGAAGGCGACTGGAAGACCCGGCACCACTTCTTCGCACGCAACCGGACAGCCCTGGCCGAGATCGAGGACCTCGAGACGCGCCTGCGCCGCCGCGACCTCCGTGTCTCGGACCAGGACCTCTTCGACTTCTACGACGCGCGCATCCCCGCCACCATCGTCTCCGAGCGCCACTTCGACTCCTGGTGGAAGAAGACGCGGCAGACGTCCCCGGACCTGCTGGACCTCGATCAGCAGTCGCTCCTGGCCGTGGACACCGTGGAGCTGGACACGGACCGGTTCCCCACGGTGTTCCACCACCCCACGGACGGGGGCGGCATCGACCTCGAGCTGTCCTACGACTTCAACCCGGCGGCGGGGGCAGGCGAGTCAGATGGCATCACCGTCCTCATCCCGATCCTGATGCTCAACCAGATGGACCCGGAGCGGTTCCGCTGGCTCGTCCCCGGGCTGCGTGTCGACCTGGTGACGGCCCTGATCCGCTCCCTGCCCAAGGCCGTGCGCAAGAATTTCGTGCCGGCGCCGGACGTGGCGAGGGCCGCCGTCGAGCAATTGGACCGGGACGCGGACCCCGCTGCGGACGACCTGCTACCCGCGCTGGAACTGGCCCTGCGCCGGATGAAGGGCGTGGTTATCCCCCCGGGTTCCTGGGACCAGACCGCCATCCCGCCGCACCTGGTGCCCGACTACCGCGTGGTGGACGCCCGGGGTGCCATTATGGGCACCGGCCAGGACCTCGCCGCGCTCCAGGACCGATTGGCGGGTGCGAATCGCACGGCCATCGCGGAGTCGCTCGCCCGCGCCGGTGGCGGTGGCGGTGGAGCGAGCAGTGGTGCAGGCGATGGCGCGGGCGGTGACGTCGACTCTGCACCGTCCCCGCAGAGCGTCCGGCGCGCTGCCTCCGGCAATTCGGCCGGCCGTTCCAACGACGGCCCAGACAGTATTGCCTTCGCCGAGCGGCACGGCCTGACCGACTGGGTGGTCGGGGACATTCCCCGGAAGGTGGACACCGAGATCTCGGCAGGCTCAGTCGGCTCGGGCAGACAGAGGATCACCGGCTACCCGGGCCTCACCGCCGAGACCGCCCGGGACGGATCACCCGCCGCAGGCCTGACGGTGTTCCGCACCGAGGCGGAACAGCAGGCCGCGCACCGGGCCGGCGTCGTGAACCTGTTGTTGGCCCTGGTGCCCAGCCCGCAGCGCTACGTCCTGGACCACCTGGACAACCGGGAGAAGCTGACGTTCACGCAGAATCCCCACGGTTCGGTGGAGCAGCTGATCAACGACTGCACCCGCGCCACCGTAGACCGTCTGGTACCGGAGTCCCTGCCGTTCACCGAGGCCGAGTTCCGCCGGCTATTCACCACCGTGCGGGCCGAGCTGATCGACACCGTCTTCGCGGTGACGGCCATCGTGGAACAGGTGCTGTCCCGGGCCACCCAGGTACGCAAGGAGCTCAAGGGGTCGGTGTCCCTGGCCATGGCTCCCGCCCTGAACGACATCAAGGCCCACCTGGAGCAGCTGGTGTTCCCGGGGTTCGTCGCCGCCACCGGGTGGGCCCACCTGCAGCACCTGCCCCGGTACCTGCAGGGCATGCTTCGTCGAATCGACAAGCTCAAGGCCGGCGGCCAGGTGCAGCGCGATGCCCGGGACATGGCCGTGGTGCAGAGTCTCGAGGACGCCTTCGACGCCGAGGCGCGGAAGCTGCCCGCCGGCCAGTCCGCCCCGCCCGCCCTGGACGCCGTCCGGTGGCTCATCGAGGAGCTGCGCATCAGCTACTTCGCGCAGGACCTGGGGACCGCCGTCTCCGTCTCGGAGAAACGGGTGCGCCAGGCCCTGAAGCAGGCTGCCGCCTAGCCCGTCTGCTCCGGGGCCGGGTCAGTTGCTCCGAGATCGGCTCAGTCCTCCGGCACGTACTCCGTGTGGCCGGCCACCCGCAGCCCGGCCCGGATCCGGTCGGCGGCCTCGTCGAGGTCCTCCGGCTCGGGGTTGTTGTCCACCTGGTCCAGGTCGAAGTCATCGAGGGAGTTCGACGGCCAGACGTGCACGTGCAGGTGGGGGATCTCGTAGCCGGCCACCATGAGTCCCGCCCGGTGTGCGTTGAACGCCTGGACCTGGACCTGACCGATGGCCTGCGCGACGGTCATCAGGTGGGAGACCAGCTCGGGTTCGGCCTCGGTCCAGAGGTCGACCTCGGCACGAGGCACCACGAGGGTGTGGCCTTGGGTCAGGGGTCCGATCGAGAGGAACGCCACGCACGTCTCGTCCTTCCAGACGAACCGGCCAGGCAGTTCTCCGTTGATGATGCGGGTGAAGACGGTGCTCATGGTGTGGCCTCCTGGTACGGGACTGGTGCTCACTGCTGCTTCGATCTTCCCCCGCGGGACCGGCATCGGTCCACGCGGGGCCGGCGTCACGGCCGTTCCCCGGTGGCCACGGGCCGCCCCGGGGTATTGGACCAGGCCGACCAGGACCCCGGGTACAGGGCGGCCGGGACCCCGGCGACATGCAGTGCCGCGATCTGGTGGGCCGCGCTCACGCCGGACCCGCAGTAGGCGCCCACGACGCCGGCGTCGTCCACGCCCAGCGCCCGGAACCGTTCGGCGAGCTCGCAGGCCGGCCGGAAGTGCCCGGTCTCATCCACGTTGTCCGCGGTCGGGGCGCTGACCGCCCCGGGGATGTGGCCGGCGCGGGGGTCCAACGGCTCGGCCTCTCCGCGGTAGCGCTCCCCCGCACGGGCGTCGAGCAGCACTCCGTCCCCGGGTAGCACGGCGGCATCATCCATGGTCAGTACCGGCATCTGTCCCCACGTGGTCCGGACCCGCCCGGGACGGGGGATGACGTCCCCGGCCTGCAGCGGCAGGTTCGCCGCCCGCCAGGCCGCCAGCCCGCCGTCGAGGAGGTAGGTCTTCTCCACCCCGGCGTGCCGCAACAGCCACCAGGCGCGGGCCGCAGAGGTGCCGTGGGCATCGTCATAGACCACCACGGTGTCGCCGTCGTTGAGGCCGAGCATCCGCACGGTGTCCCCGAAGCGGGCCGGGTCGGGCAGCGGATGGCGGCCCTCCCGCGGTCCGTAGTGGCCGGCCAGCTGGCTACCCATGCTCACGTAGACCGCCCCGGGGATGTGGCCGCGGAGGTATTCCTCATGGCCGTTGCCGGAGCCCATCGGCGTCCACCGCACGTCCAGGATCTTGAGGGTGTCCTCCGTCGGCGCGGGCTCGCGCCCCACGAAGCCGGCCGGCGGCTCGGCCGTCTGATCGGCCGCCTGATCGGCCGCCTGATCGGCCGTCTGATCGGCCGGCACCAGGCTGTCGCGGCCCTGCCAGGAGGCCAGGACCCGCACGTCGACGAGGACGGGGGGCTGGGATGCTAGATCCACGTGCTCTCCCCCTCCTCCAGGACGGTCAGTTCGGTGCCATAACGGTCGGCGAAGGTGGTGGCCTGCTTGCGGTACATCGGCAGCCCGCGGTCGTTGAGCAACCCATCGTGCACCGGGATGGCTTGGCGGGGACGGACGGCGGTGATGAAGTCCACCATCTCGGACAGCTTGCTCCAGGGGGCACTCAGGGGGACCAACAGGGTGTCCGGGGACGGGCCCGGTGGGACGATGTAGCTGTCCCCCGGGTGGTAGACGAGGCCGTCGATCAGATAGCCCGTGTTGGCCACCACGGGGATCTGCGGGTGGATCACGGCGTGCTGGCCGCCGACGGTCTGTACCGCGAACCCGGCCGTCTCGAATTCCTCCCCGGGCCCCGTGGGGATGATCCGGTCCGGATCCACACCGGCGGACGGCGCCGCTGCGGCCAGCCGGGCCACCGCAGCGGCGGGTGCCCGCACCGTCACGTCCGGGTGTGCCGCCAGGTACTCCAGGACCGGCCCGTCGTCGAGGTGGTCGGCGTGCTCGTGCGTGACGAGGATGTGTTCGGCGCCGTCGAGGGCCACGGGGACATCGGTGAAATTCCCCGGATCGACGACGAGGCGACGCCCGTCCCTCTCGAGCCGGATGCACGCATGGCCGTACTTGGTGAGGACTATCTGGGTAGGCACCGCTCCACCCTAACGGAGGAAGGTGCTCCACGTCAGGCACGAGTTCCCTGCCGGTCCAATACTGCACAGCTCGCTGGCCCCGCGAGACAAGGACGCTGGTAGCCTTGCCTGGATGAATGCCGGACCAGTGAAAAGCCGCTCCACCCGGCAGAAGACCGCCGTGAACCGGGCCCTGGACGAGCTCACCGACTTCGTCAGCGCCCAGGAACTCTTCGCCGTCCTCAAGGAGCGCGGCGAGCAGGTCTCCCTGGCCACCGTGTACCGCGTCCTCCAGCAACAGCAGCAGGACGGGCTGGTGGACGTGCTGAATCCGGATGACGGCGAGTCGCTGTTCCGCCGCTGCGAGGCCCAGACCCACCACCACCACCTGGTCTGCCGCCGTTGCGGCCGCGCGGTGGAGATCGAGGCCCCCGCCGTGGAGCAGTGGGCGGCCCGGACCGCGGCCGATCACGAGTTCACCGAGGTGGAGCACACGGTGGAGATCTACGGGATCTGCCCCGACTGCTCCCGCTCCTGAACCTCTTCCGCCGTGCAGTCTGGGTCCACGAGGACCGGGGCGTCGCCGTCCGCGGAGCCGTGCAAGGAGCCCAGGCCGTAGACGGCTTCGAGGTTCGAGCGCGTCATGACGACCTCGGGGCGGCCGGAGGCCACCACCCTGCCGTTCACCAGGATGACGTGGTCTGCGGCGCGTGCCTCGTCCAGGTCATGGGTGGTGAGGACCACGGAGTGTCCGTGTGTGGTCTCGGCGTGGATGATGCGGTCGATGGTGCGGGCCGAGTTGATGTCGAGTCCGGTCATCGGCTCGTCCAGCATGAGCACCTCGTGCCCTTGGGCCAGCCCCTGGGCCACGTAGACCCGCTGCCGCTGGCCGCCGGAGAGCTCATCCAGGTGGCGGCCCGCCAGGTCCTCGACCTTCATCTGTTCCATGGCGTCCTGCACGGCCGCACGATCGGCCTTCGTGAACGGCCGCAGCCACCCCGCGGCCGGATAGCGGCCCATCCGGACCACATCCCGCACGGTCATCGGCGTGCCCACCGGGAAGACCACGGACTGCATGACATAGGAGATGCGCTGCCTACTGTCCCGGACCGAGCCGCCCAGCACCGTCAAGGTGCCCGACGCCGGCTCCAGCACCCCCGCGATCGCCTGCAGGAGCGTCGATTTTCCGGACCCGTTGGGTCCGATGACAGCGGTGACCCCGCCCAGTGGGACTCGGAACGAGGAGGATTGCAGGGCGACCTGGTGGCCGTGGGAGAGGACGAGGTCACGTGCCTCGACAAGGACGCCGCTCATGCGCTCACCGCCTCGTCCACCGCGTCGTTGGTCCCGTCGTTCAACGGATGTGCCGGATCGTCCGGGCGCCCACGCCGCCGCACCCGTCGGACCGCCTCCCGGACGGCCAGGACGAGGAAGAACAGCACGATCGGCACCAGCGCCATGGTCGCCGAACCGGCTGTGCCCCAGTAGTAGCTCAGGGTCAGCCCGCACCAGACTGAGACCACCGCGATGGCCACGGACCAGGTGATCATCACTGGCACCGTGCGGGAGACGAGGGCCGCGGTGGCCGGTGGCCCGACGAGCAGGCCGAACACCAGCAGCGTCCCCACGGCCTGGAAGCTGCCGATGACGGCCGTGGCGATGAGGACGAGCAGCAGCCCGTGCGTGAGTTTCGGGTGCATCCCCAGCGACTGGGCCTTGGCCGGGGAGAACGAGAGTGACATCAGGGGCCGGTACAGCAGCACGGCGAAGACGATGACCGCCACGGCCATCACCGTCTGCGTGCGGATGTCCTCCCAGCTGACACCGAGGGCGTCACCGAAGAGGATGGCCGTCAACGAGCCCGTGTAGGACTCTGATTTCGAGATCAGGACCACGCCGAGGGCCATCATGCCCACGAACAGCAGGCCGATGGAGGTGTCCTCCTTGAGCGTGGTGGTGCGGTAGATCAGCTGCATCCCGCCCACCATGGCGGCCGCGGCGATGGCGGCGCCCAGGTACGGCGAGAACCCGAAGAGCACGGCGGCGGCGATGCCGGGGATCACCCCATGGACGAAGGCGTCACCGAAGAAGCTCATGCCGCGCAACACCAGCCACACGCCGACCACGGAGCACATCACCGCGGCCACGAGGCCGCCGACGAGGGCCCGCTGCTGGAAGCCCAGGGCGAAGGGCTCGACCAGCCAATCCACGGAAAACACGGAGAACACGGATAACAGCACGTCACTCACTGTAGGGCCTCGGCGAGGGTGCGGGCATTGAGCACCATCGCGTCAGCATAGGTCTCGGCACCTGAACCCTCTGGGCCGATTCCACCCTCGTAGAGTTCCACGACCGGGACCTCTCCCCCGGTCTCAGCGGACAGCGCTCCCACGAGCTTGTTGCCGGACCCGGCACTGGTGACGAGGGCGTCCGCCCCCTCCTGGTTCATCTGGGCCACCAGTCCGGCCAGCTCGCCGGAGGACGGTTCGGCGTCCGTGGAACCTCCGGGGATGACCACGCCGGCGATGTCGAACCCGTAGGCCTCGGCGAAGTAGTTGTAGGCGGCGTGGTCGGTCACGAGGGTGCGGCGGTCCTCGGGGATGGTCTCCAGGATCTGGCGCACCTCAGCGTCCACCGCGGCCAGCTCCTCGGCCGTCTGGGTACCGCAGTCCGCATACTGCCCGTCTCCGGTCACCTCGGCGAGCTCGGCACCGATCAACTCAGCCGCCTCGCTCATGCGAGAGACGTCCATCCAGAAGTGCGGGTCCTCGCCCTCATGGGCGTGGCCCTCATGGGTGTGACCTTCGTGGGCTTGGTCCTCGGTGGATTGCTCTTCGTAGGAACCGCCCTCATGCCCGTCGTGCTCCGCGAACGGCAGCGGGTCCACTTCGGGAGCCACTGCGACCAGGTGGGCCCCGTCCGCAGCAGCATTGTCCAGCGCCGTCTGCATCCCCGCCTCGAGGCCGAGGCCGTTGGTGACGACCAGGCCCACACCTGTCATCTCTGCGATCTGCCGAGACGAGGGCGAGAAGTCGTGCGGGTCGTCACCGGGGCCCATCACCGTGGTCGAGGTGGCTCCGGCGCAGGAGGTGATGCCGTCCAGGATGTTGCCGAGCTGCGTGGTGGTGGCCACGGCCACAGGCTCGGACTCTCCCGCGGCGCCCTCTGCCCCGGAGTCCCCACCCGCACACCCGGCCAGGACGGTGCCGGCCAGGACGAGTCCCGTCAGGGACAGGACACGCCGCCGCGCGGTGCCCGACCGTCTTCTGCCCGACCGCCCCAGGGCGGAACGGGTGGCGGGCGACGGGGTCTCGTGCATGGGGGTGCCTTCCGGGCGGTGAGATCTATTGAGAACGGTTGTCAACTTAGCATGCTGCGAACCGTTGCCAATAATCCGTGCTGCGGTCATGCCAGTGGCCTCGTTACGCCCATGGCGTGGCCTCAGCCCGGCTACCGCCCTGGAGCCTGCAGCTTCAAGGGGTTGTTGGACTGGGTCGCATCGTGGATCTCCCCCACCAGGACCTCGAGCACGTCCTCGAGGAACAACACCCCGACGGTCTCTCCCTCGGCCGAGATGACCCGGGCCACGTGGGATCCGGTGCGCTGCATGAGGCTCAGGGCGTCCTCGATCTCGTCCGTGATGGACACGTTGGCCATGGAACGCACCTTGGTCACCGGCACGGGCTCCCGGTACCGCTCCCCTGGAACGGTCATGACGTCCTTGAGGTGCAGGTACCCGGTGTAGGAGCCATCGCCGTCCTCCAGTACGAAGCGGGAGAATCCGGTGCGGCCCACCGCTGTCTCGAAGGCCTTGGGCGCGACGTCGGCCGGCAGGGAGACCACGTCGGCGACCGGCACCATGACGGCCTCGGCCGTGTAGTCGGAGAACTCCAGGGCACCGGAGATCAGGCCGGAGCCGTCGTCCACGAGGCCGGTCCTGGTGGACTCGGCCACGATCGACTGGACCTCCTCGAGGGTATAGGTCGAGTTCACCTCGTCCTGCGGCTCGACCTTCATGGCCCGCAACACGAGGTTGGCCGCCCAGTTCAGGGCCACGATGACCGGGTGCAGGACCTTGTTGAGCCACACCAGCGGGGTGGCCAGGAGCATCACCGCCTTGTCCGCCATGGAGACGGCGGCGTTCTTCGGGACCATCTCGCCGAAGGTGACGTGGAGGAAGGTGACCACCAGCAGGGCGATGACGAAGGCCGTGACGTCCGCGGCCGCCGTCGGGACCCCCATGCCCTCCAGCGGGATCACGAGCAGGTGGTGGATGGCCGGCTCGGACACGTTGAGGATCAGCAGTGAGCAGACCGTGATGCCGAGCTGGCATACGGCGAGCATCTGGCTGACGTGCTCCATGGCGAACAGGGCGGTCCGGGCCCGGCCCGAGCCGGCGTCGGCCTTGGGCTCGATCTGGCTGCGGCGGGCGCCCATGACGGCGAACTCGCCGGCCACGAAGAAGGCGTTGGCGACCAGCAGCACGACCAGCCACACGATGCCCATGACGTCGTTGTTGAGAGCGTTCATCGGTGGGCCCCCTTCCGCTGATCGGACGAGCCAGTTGAACCGGATGAAACGGCCGCCTCGGCCGCGGCGAGGTTCGGGGAGCTCGGCACGAACTTGACCCGGTCCACCCGGCGCCCGTCCATCCGCTCCACCACGAGGGTGCCGCCGTCAGCGGCCACCGTGTCCCCGGGCTCGGCCACCCGGCCGAGCACGGCCATGATGTAGCCGCCGACCGTGTCATAGGAGCCGTCCTCGGGCACCTTCAGGGCCGGGATCTGCGCCCCGACCTCGTCGGGGCGCATCAGGGCCGGGAAGTACCACTTGCCGGAGGCGGTCTGGAGCACGCCCGGGGTGACCCGGTCGTGCTCGTCGGAGACCTCCCCGACGATCTCCTCCACGAGGTCCTCGAGGGTGACCATGCCGGCGGTGCCACCGTACTCGTCCACGACCATGGCGACCTGGAGGCTGGAGGAGCGCAACTCACCCAGCAGCTGGTCCAGGTGCACGGTCTCCGGGACCCGGCCGACATCGGTCATGATGGTGGCGGCCACCAGTTCCTGGCGCTTGGCGCGCGGCACCGCCACGGCCTTCTTGACGTGGAGGACCCCACGGACATCGTCCGGAGAGTCACCGATCACCGGGAACCGGGAATAGCCCGTGCGGCGGGCGGTCTCGATGACGGCGTCCAGGGGCTCGTCGACCTCGACCGACTCCATCCGGATGCGCGGGGTCATCACGTCGGCCGCGGTGCGATCGGAGAACCGCAGGGTGCGGTCCACGAAGACGGCGGTCTTCTCGTCCAGGGTGCCCATCTTGGCGGACCGGCGGATCAGGGAGGAGAGCTCCTCCGGGGTGCGCGAGCCGGAGATCTCCTCTTTGGCCTCCATGCCGAACAGGTGCAGCACCCGGTTGGAGAAGCCGTTGAGGATGAAGATCACCGGCCGGAAGACCAGCGAGAACGCCAGCATGGGGCGGGCCAGGGCGCGGCCGACCTGCATGGACCGGGCGATCGAGAGGTTCTTCGGGATCAGCTCGCCGATGAGCATCGAGGCGAGGGTGGCGGCCACCATGGCCACCACGATCGAGACGGTCGAGGCGGTGGCCTCGTTCAGCCCGAGGTCCGCCATCGGTCCCGCCAGGAGGGCGCCGAGGGACGGTTCCATCAGGTAGCCCGTCAGCAGGGTCGTCAGCGTGATGCCGAGCTGGCACGCCGAGAGCTGGGTCGAGAGGGATTTCAGGCACTTCAGCAGCGGAACTGCGCCGCGGTCGCCCTCGTCCGCCAGCCGCTGGACCGTGGGGACGTCCAGGGCGATCATCGAGAACTCCACGGCCACGAAGAAGCCGGTACCGAAGACCAGTAGAAGGCCCAGGGCAAGCAGGAGCCATTCCACGTCAGCACCCACCCCCCGTGGGACCGTCAGCGGCCGGGTCGTTCAGGGGGCACGTACTAGAGGGCTCCGTTCCGGCCACGGAGGAATCCAGAAGGGAACCTCGGCGGCGAGCGGTGGCACCAGATCGGTGTCTGTCCATAGTGCTACCAGTATACGGAACACTTCCCGCCGGGTCTCACCGGCGGCTCACGGGCTGGTCACCAGGACTGCCGGACCGGCCGCCCCTCCTCATAGCCGGCCGCGGACTGCACCCCGACGACGGCCCGCTCGCGGAACTGGGCCAGGTCGCTCGCGCCGGCATAGCTCATGGAGGAGCGCACCCCGGCCGTGATCATGTCCAACAGATCCTCCACGGAGGGCCGCTCCGGGTCCAGGTACATCCGCGAGGTGGAGATGCCCTCTTCAAACATTGCTTTGCGGGCCCGTGAATACGCGTCCTCCGCCTTGGTGCGGTTCTGTACGGCCCGCGCCGAGGCCATGCCGAAGCTCTCCTTGTAGTGGCGACCGTCGGCGTCGGCGACCAGGTCCCCCGGGGACTCGACCGTGCCCGCGAACCAGGAGCCGATCATCACCTGGCTGGCCCCTGCGGCCAGGGCCAGGGCGACGTCACGCGGGTAGCGGACGCCGCCGTCGGCCCAGACGTGCTTGCCCAGGTCCCGGGCGGCCGCGGCACAGTCCAGCACCGCGGAGAACTGGGGCCGGCCCACGGCGGTCATCATCCGAGTGGTGCACATGGCACCCGGCCCCACGCCGACCTTGATGATGTCCGCGCCCGCGGCCACGAGTTCACGCACGCCACCGGCCGAGACCACGTTGCCCGCCACCAAGGGCACCGGCAGGTCCAGAGATTTCACCGCTGCCAGGGCGTCCAGCATCTTCTGCTGGTGGCCGTGCGCGGTGTCCAGCACGAGCACGTCCACCCCGTACTCCGCCAGAGCGGCGGCCCGTCCGGCCACGTCTCCGTTGATCCCGACGGCGGCGCCGAGCCCCAGCGCCCCGTTCCGGTCCAGCGCGGGGGCGAACATCCCCGAGCGCAGGGCACCCGAGGGCGTCATCACGCCCACCAACGCCGTCCCGTCCAGGACCGGGGCGTAGGCCACGCCGGCCGTGTCCAGTTGGCCGAAGGCCTCCTGCAGGGACGGAAAGGTGCCGGCTTCGAAGGTCAGCGCCGGTGGACGGAGCACCGAGGCCACCGAGGAGAAGCGGTCCACGCCCTCACAATCCTCGCGGCGGACGATGCCCACGAAGATCTCTTCCTCAACCGGCCCGTCCTCGCCCGTCCCGCCCTCGACCACGCAGACCGCGGGGTGGTTGCGCTTGCCGAGCAGGTGCAGCACGTCCAGCACGGTGTCGGTGGGACGGACCCGCAGCGGCGTCTCGAAGACGGGGTGACGGCGCTTCACCCAGCCCGCCACCTGCTCGATGACGTCCAGGGGCACATCCTGCGGCAGGATGCCCATTCCACCGCGCCGGGCCATCGTCTCCACCATGCGGCGGCCGGTCACGGCGGTCATGTTGGCGGACACCAGCGGGATGGTCGCCCCGGTGGCGTCGTCCGCGGAGATGTCCACGTCCATCCGGCTCGTGACCTCGGATTTCGAGGGAACCAGGAACACATCCGCATAAGTGAGATCGGTGGTCGGCGTCGTGAGGAATTCCATGGCCCCATGCTCCCACGAACCGATTCGAGGATGGTCTGTGGGTAGTTCGCGGGAGGGTCGCAGAAAAACCCGGCGCGCGTTGGAACCTGACGCCGAACTATCACTATGCTTGGGGAGGCGCGCCAACAGAGCGGACCGGAGCGGGGCGCGCAGCAGGGATGCACCCGCCGGTGAACCAGACAGAAACTTACGGAAGAGGCGTTACCACCGTGCCAGAACTCACGTCCGACCGGCTTTCCGCGGAATTTCCCGGAAACGAATGGCTCGTCGCGGAAATCTACGACAAGTACAAGGCGGACAAATCCTCCGTGGATGCCAAGTGGGTCCAGATCTTCGAACGGCTGGAAGCGGACACTCCTGCTTCCGCAGCCGCTCCATCCGCCGCACCGGCCAGGTCGTCCTCACAGGCTGTGAAGGACACCGCCGTCGACGTCGGCAACCGTGCCGATTCGAACGGTTCGGGCCAGTCCACCGGCTCGGGTCAGAAGGCCTCGGGTGAGAAGGCGGAGACGGCAGCGAAGGCCGCACCGGCCGAGAAGTCCGCCGCCCCGTCCGCTGCCTCCGCATCCCCCGCCGTGAAGAAGTCCGGCGCCCCGGCTACCGCCCCGGTCCCGTCCGAGCCGGAGAAGACCAAGAAGAAGGGCGCCGACGAGTCCACCGAGGACAAGGTCTCCCCCCTGCGCGGGATGTCACGGGCCGTGGCGAAGAACATGGACGCCTCGTTGTCCATGCCGACCGCGACCACGGTGCGCGATGTTCCTGCCAAGCTGCTCATCGACAACCGCGTGGTCATCAACAACCACCTCAAGCGCAGCCGCGGCGGCAAGGTCTCCTTCACGCACCTGGTCGGCTACGCCCTGATCCGCGCGCTGGCCCAGTACCCGGCGATGAACGTCCTGTACCGCGAGGTGGACGGCAAGCCCTCCATCGTGGAACCGGCCCACATCAACTTCGGCCTGGCCATCGATCTGCCGCAGAAGGACGGCTCGCGCACCCTCGTGGTCCCGAACGTCAAGGGCGCCGAGTCCATGAACTTCATCGACTTCTGGCGCGCCTACGAGGACCTGGTCAAGCGCGCCCGGGACAACAAGCTGGGCCTGGACGACTACGCCGGCACCACCGTCTCCCTGACCAACCCCGGCGGCATCGGCACCGTGCACTCCGTGCCGCGCCTCTCCGAGGGCCAGGCCGCCATCATCGGCGTCGGCGCCCTGAACTACCCGGCCGAGTTCCAAGGGGCCTCCGAGAAGACCCTGAACCGCCTGGCCGTCTCCAAGACGATCACGCTGACCTCCACCTATGACCACCGCGTGATCCAGGGCGCCGCCTCCGGCGAGTTCCTGAAGATCATCCACGGCCTGCTGCTCGGTGAGCAGGGCTTCTACGAGGAGATCTTCGAGTCGCTGCGGATCCCCTACGAGCCGGTGCAGTGGAAGCCGGACGTGCAGGTCAACCCGGAAGACCAGATCAACAAGGTCGCCCGGATCCAGCAGATGATCCACTCCTACCGCGTGCGCGGCCACCTGATCGCGGACGTGGACCCGCTCGAGTACACGATGCGCAAGCACCCGGACCTGGACATCCTGGAGCACGGGCTGACCCTGTGGGACCTGGACCGCGAGTGGCCCACCGGCGGCTTCGGCGGCCAGCCCATGCTGCCGCTGCGCAGCATCCTCGGTGTGCTGCGGGATGCATACTGCCGCAACACCGGCGTGGAGTACATGCACATCCAGGACCCGGCCGAGCGCAAGTGGTTCCAGGACGAGCTGGAGCACCCCTATGCCAAGCCCACGCGGGAGGAGCAGCTGCGCATCCTCGGCCGCCTCAACGCCGCCGAGGCCTTTGAGACGTTCCTGCAGACCAAGTTCGTCGGCCAGAAGCGCTTCTCCCTGGAAGGCGGTGAATCGCTGATCGCCCTGCTGGACGGGGTAATGTCCGGCGCCGCCGATGAAGGTCTCGACGAGGTCGCGATCGGCATGGCCCACCGCGGCCGCCTCAACGTGCTGACCAACATCGCGGGCAAGACCTACGCCCAGGTCTTCCGCGAGTTCGAGGGCACCGCCATCCCGGGTTCTGTGGAGGGCTCCGGTGACGTGAAGTACCACCTCGGCACCGAGGGCACCTTCATCTCGGACCGCGGCAACCGCACCAAGGTCTACCTGGCCGCCAACCCCTCCCACCTCGAGGCCGTGAACCCGGTCCTGGAGGGTGTGGTGCGCGCCAAGCAGGACCGCCTGGACCGCGGGGGCGACTCGGTGAACTCCTACTCCGTGCTGCCGATCCTGGTGCACGGGGACGCGGCCTTCGCGGGCCAGGGCGTGGTGGCGGAGACGCTGAACCTCTCCCAGCTGCGCGGCTACCGCACCGGCGGCACCATCCATGTGGTGGTCAACAACCAGGTCGGCTTCACCACCCCGCCGTCCTCCGCCCGGTCCTCGGTCTACGCCACGGACGTGGCCAAGACCATCCAGGCGCCGGTCTTCCACGTCAACGGTGACGACCCGGAGTCCGTGGTCCGCGTGGCCCAGCTGGCCTACCAGTACCGGCAGCGGTTCAACAAGGATGTCGTCATCGACATGATCTGCTACCGCCGCCGCGGCCACAACGAGGGCGACGATCCCTCGATGACCCAGCCGCGCATGTACAACCTCATTGAGCAGAAGCGCTCGGTGCGCAAGCTGTACGTGGAGAACCTGGTCGGCCGCGGTGACATCACCCAGGACGAGGCGGACTCGGCCCTGAAGGACTACCAGCAGCGCCTGGAACGCGTGTTCGCGGAGACCCATGAGGCTCAGACCTCGCCCATCCCGGTCATCGGCACCGGCCTGGAGAAGACCACGGACGATGAGGACCGCACTCCCGAGGCGCCGGACGGCACCAAGATCACCGAGGAGACCCTGCAGCGGATCGGTCAGGCCCACCTGGAGATCCCCGAGGACTTCACCATCCACCCGAAGCTCAAGTCGCTGCTCGAGAAGCGTGCCAAGATGGCCGTGAACGGGGACATCGACTGGGGCTTCGCCGAGCTCGCGGCCTTCGGCTCGCTGCTCATGGAGGGCGTGCCGGTGCGACTGGCCGGCCAGGACTCGCGCCGTGGCACCTTCGTGCAGCGTCACGCGGTCTTCCACGATCGCGTGACGGATGACGAGTGGACGCCGATCAGGAACCTGTCCAACGACCAGGCCAAGTTCTGGGCGTACGACTCCCTCCTGAGCGAGTACGCCGCGATGGGCTTCGACTACGGGTACTCCGTGGAGCGCTCCGACGCCCTCGTGCTGTGGGAGGCCCAGTTCGGCGACTTCGTCAACGGCGCCCAGACCGTGATCGACGAATTCCTCTCCTCCTCGGAGCAGAAGTGGGGCCAGAACTCCTCGCTCGTGCTGCTGCTGCCGCACGGCTATGAGGGCCAGGGACCGGATCACTCGTCCGCACGGATCGAGCGCTTCCTGCAGATGTGCGCCCAGGACAACATGCGCGTGGCCAACCCGTCCAACGGTGCGAACCACTTCCACCTGCTCCGCGAGCAGGCCTATGCGCGTCCGCGCCGTCCACTGATCGTGTTCACGCCCAAGCAGCTGCTTCGCCTGAAGGCCGCCTCCTCGCCGGTGGAGGACTTCACGCAGGGCCGCTTCCAGGCGGTCATCCCGGACCAGGAGGTCGGCAACTCGGTGGAGAAGGTGCTGCTGGTGTCCGGCCGCCTGTACTACGACCTGCTGGCCCGCCGCCAGAAGGACGGGGACACCAAGACGGCGATCATCCGCGTGGAGCAGCTCTACCCGCTGCCGGCCGAGGAGATCCAGGCCGAGCTGGCCAAGTACCCGAACGCTTCGGTGGCCTGGGTCCAGGACGAACCCGCCAACCAGGGTCCGTGGCCGTTCATGGCACTGAACCTGCTGCCGGAGCTGGACCGGAAGGTCACCCTGGTGTCCCGCCCGGCCTCGGCCTCCACGTCGGCCGGCTCCAAGACCCGCCACGATCACGAGGCCTCCATCCTGCTGGACCAGGCCTTCGGCCGCTGAGCATAGCTGCCAGTCCCTGACGGGGGTATTCGGCCCGGCCACCACCTCAGGTGGCCGGGCCGAGTGCTCCTCAGCGCTTCCCCCCAGACCCCGATTCCGTGCACGGCTCCCAGTGGGCCTTGGTACAGTGACGGGCACCCCATCGAAAGGTAAACAGTGGAGATTCGTCGGATCCGCATCGCCTCCGTCGGCAATGAATTGCTGGCCGGCGTGGGCGACCCCCGCGCCCTGGGCTGGCTCGGCCGCGTGCTGGCCAAGACCTCGGCACCCGGGGTGCACCTGGAGAGCTATGTCCTCGCCCGCCCGGATGAGGGAACCGAGGCCCTGTCCCAGCGGTGGCAGTCGGAGACGGCGCTGCGTTACGGCGAGGGGACCGAGAACCGGCTGGTCATCGGATTGTCCGACCTTGACCTGGACCGGGAGTCCTCCACGGCCCGTGCGCGTCTGAACCTGGCCAACATCCTGGACCGGGCCGCGCAGCTGGACATCGCCACCCTCGTGGTGGGGCCTGTCCCGTCCTTGGACGGTGAGCGCAATGCGCGGCTGCAGGAGTTGAACACGGCCTACATGGACGTGGCGGACCGGCGCCACCACTACTACGTGGATACCTTCACGCCGCTGGTGAACCACGAGCAGTGGCGCAATGACCTGGCAGCGGGTCAGGGCCTGCCCGGCCAGGCCGGCTACGGCCTCATCGCCTGGCTCGTGCTGCACCGCGGCTGGTACCAGTGGCTGAACGTGCCGGAGCCCACCGCCTGACCGGGCGGGCGCGGTTTCCTCCTCGGTCTGTGCCGGACAGTCCCCCAAGTTGGGCCGGGCATCCGGCGTGTGCGAAACTGGATGGTGCTGTCATGTATCGATGACAGCATCCATCACCGGAAGGAACCGCGATGAGCAAGCGTGGACGTAAGCGCAAGGACCGCCGCAAGGGTAGCGCCAACCACGGCAAGCGGCCCAACTCCTGAGGCCCTGCAACGTACTAGACCCCGCCGATCGGGACGGTTGATCCGTCCGCTCCGGCGGGGTCTGTTGCTTTAACTCTGTTCTCGTCCTGCGTGAAGCCGTTGGTGCGGGCCGCTCTCGCAACCGGCACTCACCCGGCGGGGTCAGTGGCCGGCTTCCACCTTGATCTCGCTGATGCGGGCCATGATGCTGACCTTCAAGGTCGAGGGGGCCTTCTCGGAGCAGCTGCGCTTGACCACGGAGCGGATGATGCACTCCAGGTCATACTCGTGGGAGCAGTCCGTGCATTCACCCAGGTGGTTCTTGACCTCCTCGAGGTCCTGATGGGTCAGCGCACCGTCGAGGTACTCGTAGAGCCGCTGGATGCGGGTATCCTCACAGTCGCCGATCTTCTGGCAGTCCTCGCTCATCTGCCCGCCTCCTTGTCCGTCTCGTGGTTCGTCGTTGTGGTAGTACTCTTCTGGTTCTTCGCGCCCTGGCGGCCCTTCTTGCCGGCCTGGTCGACCTTGATACCGCGGTCCCGCGCGTAGTCCGTCAGCAGGCCGCGCAGCAGCTTGCGACCGCGGTGCAGCCGGCTCATGACCGTGCCGATGGGGATGTCGAGGATCCCGGCGATCTCCTTGTAGGCAAAGCCCTCCACGTCCGCGAAGTACACGGCCAGGCGGAACTCCTCCGGGATGGCCTGCAGGGCATCCTTGACGTCCGAATCGGGCAGGTGGTCCAACGCCTCGGTCTCGGCGGACCGCAGTCCGGTGGACGTGTGCTCGGCGGCCTGAGCCATCTGCCAGTCCTCTACCGTGTCCGTGGCCGCCTGCTGAGGCTGGCGCTGACGCTTGCGGTACAAGTTGATGTACGTGTTCGTCAGGATCCGGTACAGCCATGCCTTGAGGTTGGTCCCCGGCTTGTACTGATGGAAGGACGAGTACGCCTTGGTGAAGGCCTCCTGGACCAGGTCCTCGGCGTCCTGCGGGTTGCGCGTCATGCGCATGGCCGCCGAATACAACTGGTCCACGTACTCCAGAGCGTCCCGCTCGAAGCGCACTCGCCGGGCGCCATCCGACTCCGAGGCGAGGTCCACGTCCGGGTTGTCGTGCGCCGCGGGGACCGAGGCGGTGTCTTTGGTATCCATTGCCTGCCAGTCTACGGCCCGGTCCACCAGGAGGGGCCGTTCGGCAAGTAACACTGCGGCTGGGGCCATGGAGACCATCCTTCCCGGACGACTGGACTGTGCTCGACTGGTGACGAGTAGCTGGAGAGCAGGTGGATCTTGGCGAGTACAGCAACCCAACCAGCAGGGATATTCCGCGGCCGGTAATCTTGGCTGGGTGAGCACCTTTCCCGCGCCCCTCGATCCCTGGCCCGCACCCCGAGCCTCCAGCCCCGTCTCCGGCACCGTGCGCGTGCCCGGTTCCAAGTCGCTCACCAACCGGTATCTGGTGCTGGCCGCCCTGGCCGATGGGCCCAGCCGTCTGCGTGGTGTGCTGGACAGCCGTGACTCCCGGCTCATGGTCCAGGCCCTCGTCGCCCTCGGGGCCACCATCACGGAGGTCGCGCCCGGCACGGTGGAGGTCACGCCTCTGCCCACCCCTGTCCCCACCACCGGGCCCGACGCCGGCCCGGGTGGCCCGGGTGGCCCGCTCGGCGACGTCACCATCGATTGCGGCCTGGCCGGCACCGTCATGCGGTTCGTCCCACCGGTGGCCGCGCTCGTGTCCGGGACCGTCCGGTTCACCGGTGACGAAGCCGCCCTGTCCCGGCCCATGGGTCCGGTACTGGACGGGCTGGCCGGACTCGGCGTCCGGATGGACGGCCCCGGGCTCGATGCCGGCACCCTGCCCTTCACCGTGCACGGCACCGGCGGAGTGGATGGCGGCCGGGTCGAGGTGGATGCCTCCGGTTCGAGCCAGTTCGTCTCCGCCCTGTTGCTGGCCGCACCCCGCTTCCGCGACGGTCTGCACCTGGTGCACACCGGGGCCACGGTGCCGAGCCCCGAGCACGTCGGCATGACCGTGGCGGTGCTGCGGCGCTGCGGTGTCCAGGTGGACGACTCCGTGCCCGGCGAGTGGAGGGTCTCCCCCGGGCCCATCCGCGCCCTGGACACGGCGGTGGAACCAGACCTGTCCAACGCCGGGCCCTTCCTGGCGGCGGCCGTGGCCACGGCCGGCACGGTGTCCGTTCCCGACTGGCCCGCCCAGACCACCCAGATCGGTGACCGCTGGCGCAGCATCCTGCCCGCCTTCGGCGCCCGAGTGGATTTCTCCCCCACCGGCCCGGACGGTGCCACCGGCACGCTCACCGTGACCGGCGGACCCCGCATCACCGCCCCGGGCGAGATCGCGGATACCGGCGAGCTGGCCCCCACCGTGGCGGCCCTCTGCCTGCTGGCCGAGGGTCCGGGGCAGCTGACCCGCATCGGCCAGTTGCGCGGCCATGAGACGGACCGCCTGACGGCGCTGGCGACCGAGGCCGGGCGCATTGGCGGTGCGGTCGAGGAGGGCCGGGACCACCTGGTGTTCACCGGACTCCCCGCCGGGGCCGCACCGCTGCACGGGGCCACGCTGGAGACCTATGAGGATCACCGGATGGCGACCTTCGCCGCCGTCGTGGGCCTGGCAGTGCCGGACGTCGCCATCCGCAACATCGCCACCACGGCGAAGACGATGCCGGACTTCCCGGAGATGTGGACCCGGCTGGTGGGGGGATGAGCCGCCCCGGCCGCGACTTCGACCCCCGTCGGTGGGACGAGTCCGATGTCCGTGCCCGCCCGTCCAAGAGGGGCTCCCGTCCCCGCACCAAGGACCGCCCGACGCACGGGGAGGCCTTGGTCGGGCGGGTCGTCACGGTGGACCGGGGGCGGTACACGGTGAATATCAGCGATGAGGACGGCACCCGGGACATCACCGCCATGCGTGCCAAGGAACTGCGCCGCAACCCTGTAGTCACGGGTGATCTCGTGGGTGTTGTCGGAGACCTCTCCGGCCGCGAGGGGAGCCTCGCGCGGATCGTGAGGATCGAGGACCGGTCCACGGTCCTGCGCCGTTCCGCCGACGATTCGGACGCCTACGAGCGCGTGGTGGTGGCCAATGTGGACATCCTGGTGATCATGGTGGCCGCCGCCAATCCGGAACCACGCACCGGGTTCATCGACCGGGCCCTGGTGGCCGCCTATGACGCTGGCATCGAGCCGATCCTGTGCATCACCAAGACCGATCTGCGGGATCCCGCCGACCTGCTCTCCCACTACCGCCACCTCGATCTCGAGGTCCTCACCTCGGGCGCCGCAGAGCCGGCGCAGGCGGGCGCCGCAGAGCCGGCGCAGACGGACGGGCCGGACGGGCCGGACGGTGACGCAGACCTGGACGCCGGCCTGCTCGCCTCCCTCAGGACCCGGCTGGAAGGCCACATCTCCGTGCTCGTGGGACCGTCCGGCGTCGGGAAGTCAACCCTGCTCAACGCCCTGACCGGGACCCGGCGCGCCACCGGGCATGTCAACGCCGTCACGGGCCGTGGCCGTCATACCTCCTCCTCGACGCTGGCGATCCCGCTGCCGGACTCGGCCAACGTGGGCAGCTCGGGCGGATCCTGGCTGGTGGACACCCCTGGCATCCGTTCCTTCGGGCTGGGACTGGTGGACCGGGACCGCGTGGTGGAGGCTTTCGAGGATCTGGCACCGGCGCTGGCCGACTGCCCGCGCGGCTGCCTGCACGCCGCCGGGGAGCCCGGGTGCGCCCTGGACGCCTGGGTGGCCGCGGGGCACGCGGGGGCGGCAGGCTCCGAACGGCTGGCGTCCTTGCGGCGCCTCCTCGACGGGCGTTCCGATGCGGCCGCCGGGGAACGGTAGCGTGGCCTCCATGACCGATGCGCCCAAGAACTACACCGATGATCTTCGACTGGCCCACATCATGGCCGACTCGGTGGACTCCCAGACCATGTCCCGCTTCAAGGCGCAGGACCTGACGGTCGATACGAAGCCGGACCTGACCCCGGTGACCGATGCGGACCGGGGTGCCGAGGAACTCATCCGGGGCAACCTCGCCCGTGCCCGTCCCCGCGACGCAGTCCTGGGCGAGGAGTTCGGCGAGCACGGCCACGGGCCGCGGCGCTGGGTCGTGGACCCCATCGACGGCACCAAGAACTTCGTGCGCGGTGTCCCCGTCTGGGCCACGCTCATCGCCCTGATCGACGACGGCGTGCCCGTGGTCGGAGTGGTCTCCGCCCCGGCCCTGAATCGCCGCTGGTGGGCTGCCAAGGGCACCGGCGCCTACACCGGCAAGTCCATCGCCTCGGCCACCCGCATCCACGTCTCCAACGTCTCCAGGATCGAGGACGCCTCCCTGTCCTACTCGTCCCTGGAGGGCTGGCGCGAACGGGGCAACATCCGAGAGTTCCTCGAGCTGACCTCGACCGTGTGGCGGACCCGCGCCTACGGCGATTTCTGGTCCTACATGATGGTGGCCGAGGGCGCCGTGGACATCGCCTGCGAACCCGAGCTCGAGCTCTACGACATGGCCGCGCTGGTGCCGATCGTCACGGAGGCCGGCGGACGCTTCACCTCGCTCGAGGGCGAGGACGGTCCTTTCGGCGGCAATGCGCTGGCCACCAACGGGTTGCTGCACCCGGACGCCCTCGAGTCCCTCAATCCCGAGCTGATCGGCCAGCAGCAGGCCTGATGGAACGGCCACGCCACCCCGGGTGGGCCGTCGTCGGCGCCGTGGCGGCCGGCGGGGCCATCGGAACGCTGCTGCGATGGCTGCTGGTGGCGCCGGTCCCGGAATCGGGCTCGCCGGTGGCCGGATGGATCACCCTGGGATTGGTGAACCTGTCCGGGTCCTTCCTGCTGGGGCTGGTGGCCGGCATCAGCTCGCGGCGGACCCTGCCGCGGTGGCTCGTGGCCGGTCTCGGCGTCGGCATGCTGGGTGCCTACACCTCGCTGTCCGCCGTGGTACTGGCCGCCTCCGTGGCCCCGGCCTTTGGCGTCACGGAGTTCATCCAGACCGGGTCCCCCAGCGGGTTCACGCTCGTAGCGGGCCTGGCCGGCACCCTCCTGGCCTTGGCCGCCGGAGCGACGCTGGGGACCGCCTGCGCCGCCGCCGGATTGCGCCTCGGCGGCTGGTCGTCCGATCTGGCCCCGGACACCTCGGGTTCTTCCGGAGGGCACCGGCGATGACAGCGGGGATGGCAGCGGGGATGGCAGCCGGAATGGCAGTGGGGAGGGCCGCGTGATGACATTATTGATGCTGCTGGCCCTCGCTGTGGCGGGGGCCATCGGCGCAGTCCTGAGGCTGCTCGCGGATCACTACCTCCAGCCGAGCGGGATCCTCGTGGCCAATTCGATCGGCTCCTTCGTGGCCGGGCTGACGACCACGGGAGTCTCCGGACCTGCCCAGGCGATCTGGGTGGTCGGCCTGGCCGGAGCCCTCACCACCTTCTCCACCGTCTCCGTGTCCACCGCGCTGGATGCCCTGTCCGGGAGGTTCGCCGCCGCCCTCGGGTCCTGGTCCGCGCACCTGGCCCTGGCCATGCTAGCCGTGGGACTGGGGCTCGCCCTGGGTGGCGCGTTCCGGTAGCTGGAGGACTGCCGGCCGCCCACAACCCGGCCACCGGGGATGACGTCACGCCCTGGAGGCCTACCGGCCAGCGGCGCGGCGACCCGAGGGGGCGGCGGACTCGTGGATCTGCTCCACTGCCCGGCCCACCCGGTCTCGATAGACGACGGTCAGTGCCACGGACACGAGGATCAGCGCGAGGTAGACGGCGGCGATCAGCGGCTGGCCGACGGCAAAGAGCACCACGGCGCCCAGGATGAACAGCACGTGAGCGGCCACGGCGTGCCAGGGCCACGGTGGCCGGGCCGGAGCCTTGGGCGAGAGCAGCAGTCCCCATCCGGCGGCCACCACGATCACGGCCACGACGGCCGCCCAGGGGCTGGAGAACACCGTCAGCGCCCAGAACCCTGCCGCACCCAGGAGTCCGAGTTCGAGCAGGAAGAGAAGGACGGCGTGGAGGGCGGGACCGGCGGTGTCTGGCATGATTGCCCATTCTAGGGGAAAGCCGGATATGACAAAGGCCCTGGGACACCGATGAACGGTGTCCCAGGGCCTTTGCCGTGGGATGGTGGAGATGGCGGGAATTGAACCCGCGTCCGATGCAGTGTTGCCAGGTCTTCTCCGGGCGCAGTTTGCTGTGGGTGTTACTCGGCCCTGGCTGTCCCGCAAACAGGCAGCCAACCCGGGCCCAGCCGGATTAAGGTCTCCACCACGACCCCCGGCGAGGGTGGTGGACATTGGCTATCTAATCGACGCCAGGTCCTGGGGCGATAGCATCCTCAGGTTGACGGACTCGTTCACTGATCAGGCAGCGAGAGCGAAGTCAGTGCGCTTAGATTCGGCACTTGTTGGTTTGCAGAGAGCGTTTCCGAGATAACTCTGCATCCTCGGCCCGCTTCCCCTGTCGCGACTCACATCGTCGAAACCGATCATCCCCATGTTCTGTTTTCAATCAACCGGTTCCCTGCGGGGCTTCACTGATTCCTCGCCTGGTCCGGACTATCTAGTGTAACGCATTCAAGGCGGGAGGTATTCCGGCCGGTCTCCTGATATCAGGCTGCTCGGCGGTTGCGGATTCTCATGGCGCGCTGTGCCTCACGGTTGTCCTGCTTCTCGCGCAGTGCATGGCGCTTGTCATAGTCCTTCTTGCCCTGGGCGATGGCGATCTCCACCTTGACCCGCCCGTCCCGGAAGTACAGCTGGAGTGGGACGATCGTGTGCCCGGACTCCTGGATCTGGCGGGAGATCTTGGTCAACTCCTGGCGGTGCAGCAGCAGCTTGCGCCGCCGGCGTGCAGAGTGGTTGGTCCAGGATCCGTTGAGGTATTCCGGGATGTAGACCTGCTCGAGGTAGAGCTCGTCCCCGTAGAAGACGGCAAATCCGTCCACCAGGGACGCGTTGCCCTCACGCAAGGACTTGACCTCGGTCCCCATCAGGGAGATCCCGGCCTCGTAAGTGTCCAGGATGAGGTAGTTGTGCCGGGCCTTGCGGTTGGTCGCGATGATCTGCCGGCCGTCCGGGGTGGACGACTTGCCGGACTTGCCGGCGGACTTCTTGGCCATAGCCGGTCCCCTCCTTTCCGACGGGTCGGATGCTCAATACACAGACTCACCAGTGTACCGCCGCCGTCAAGGGGCGGCACTGGGCCAGCCTCAGAGCAGACCGGCGGGGTTGACGGCCTGACCGTCCAGGATCGTCTCGAAGTGCAGGTGGCAACCGGTGGAGTTGCCGGTGGTGCCGGTGTAGCCGATGATCTCGCCGCGCTTGACGTTCTGCCCCGGGGACACGATGTACCGGGTCATGTGGTGGTACTTGGTGGCCAGGGCACGCCCGTTGACCACGCCGTGGGAGATGACCACGCGCTTGCCCGAGGTCCACACCGCCCAGTCCGCGTTCCAGACCTCGCCGTCCGCGGAGGCCCGGATCGGCAGGCCGCAGCCACCGCCGAAGTCCATGCCGGTGTGCACATAACCCCCGGCGCCCCCGTAGTCGAACGTGCCGGACGGCGTCGGGCGCCAGCCGAATCCCGACGTGATGTACGTGTTCAGCGGCCACTGCAGGCCCCAACTGCTCGAGGTGCTGGCGGCTTCCTCAGCCTCGCTCGCCCGGTCTTCCGCCGCGCTGGCCTCGCGTTCGGCCTGATCGGCCGAGGCCTGCGCGGCCGCCCGGTTCGCCGCCGAGGCCTGCCGAGCCTTGCGGGCCGCCTCCTCGGCCTCGCGGCGCTTGCGTTCGGCCTCGGCCACGGCCGCACGGTGCTGTTCCTGCAGGTCGCTGGCCTTGCCGGCCTGGGCCGTCAACGCCCGTTGGCGCTCGGCAATCTGTTCGTTGACCTGGTCCTGCGCCGCGCGGTTCGCGTCGATCTGCGCCTGGATCTGAGGGCGCTGCGCCTTGAGCTCGTCGGTCAGCTCCGACGTGGTGGAGACCATCTGGTCGAGTTCACGCTTGGCGGCGGCGGCCTCGTCACGAGCCTGCTCCTCGCGCTGGAGCGCTTCCTCGGCCTGGGCCCGCAGGTCCCGGATCTCCGTCTCGACGGCGGCCAGGCGCACCTCGGCGTTGACGTCCGTGGACTTGCTCTGGGACACGGTGGAGATACGGCTGTTCTGGATTCGCATGGCCTGGTTCGCCAGTCCCATGGCGTCCGGCAGCGAGGAGTCACTCATGCCCAGGATGAAGGCGAGGTCCGAGGAGACTCCACCCTGCTTGTAGGCCTGGTTGGCGATCTGCCCGATCTCGGCGGAGGCCGCGTCCAGTTCCTGCTCACTCGCGGCGATCTCGGCGAGGATCTCGGAGCGGCTCGATTCGGCCTGCCGCACCCGTTCGTTCAGGGACTGGACCTCCGCCGCGGCGGCCGAGACCTGGCCTTCGGCCGCGGTCAACGCATCCTGGGCGCCGGGCAACTGGTCCTGGAGCGAGTTCAGTTCCCGGATCTTGTCGGCGATGTCGGCGTCCAGGCCCTCGAGGGACGCATCGAGGTCACCCTGACGCTCCTTCAGATCCGACTGCTCCCCACCCAGGTTGCCGATCTCCTCATCGAGCTCGGACTGCTGGCGCTCGGCCTGTTCGATCTGGCGCTGCAGATCGTCGATCGAGTCCTGCGCCGTGGC
The DNA here is from genome assembly GCF_003386075.1 of Citricoccus muralis. Taxonomy (GTDB): domain Bacteria; phylum Actinomycetota; class Actinomycetes; order Actinomycetales; family Micrococcaceae; genus Citricoccus; species Citricoccus muralis. The sequence goes on along the minus strand of NZ_QREH01000001.1, from coordinate 471,847 downwards.
GGTGCCGCCCATGGACAAGGTCAGAAAGGTGACCAGGCCGGCACCGACGATGGCGCGGGAGAGTCGGCGTCGCTTCACGGGGTTCCTCCGTCGGGGAATGCGGACTGGGATGGTCGGGGCGCGGGTTAGCCGACCCGCGGATGAATCAAGATAAATCAAGGTGAATTGCGGTGAATCAAGGTCTGCAGCATCTCAACTCAGACAACATTAGGTCACAAGTGTCACACGTGTCCCATGATCATCACACCTTAAGGTAACGCCTCAGGGTGAGGATCGACGACAGCGCGGCCAGCAGGACCGCCACAAGCAGCAGCAGCGGCACGAGGATCAGGGCGTCCGCGCCCGCGATGAAGCCGGTTCCCGGATACTGGCTGGTGAGCCAGTCCCCGATGAAGAACTCCGCCACGGCCCACGTGGTGACGCTCGCCAGGACGGCGCCCGCGAGGGCGGCGATCACCCCCTCCAGCAGGAACGGCAGTTGGATCATGGTCTTCGAGGCGCCGACCAGACGCATGATTCCGGTCTCCCGCCGACGGGAGAACGCGGAGAGTCGGATGGTGGTCGCGATCAGCAACACCGCGCAGACCAGCATCACCACCGCCACGGAGACCGCGATGACGGACGCCATGTTCATCAGGGAGAAGATCTGCTCCAGCAGCTCGCGCTGGTCAGACACGATCTCCACGCCGGGCATGGAGGAGAACAGTTCGTTGACGACCTCATACTGCTCGGGATCCACCAGGGCCACCCGGAAGGACTCCGGCAACTGGTCTGCCGTGACGGTGCCCGCCATGGCGGAGTTCTTGAACTGCTCCTGGAAGATCTCCAGGGCCTGGTCCTGCGACTCGTAGTCGAAGCTCTTGACGTAAGGAGCGGCCGTGGGCGACTCCAGCAGGTCCTGGACGGCCTGGCGTTGGCTGTCCGTGACGGGACCGGACGCGCAGGAGGTGGTGGTGGAGGTGTCAGTGCAGAGGAAGATGGCCACCTCGACCCGGTCATACCAGTACCCCTTCATCTGGTTGATCTGCTGCTGCAGCAGGCCCGCCGCCCCCACGAAGGTCAGCGAGATGAAGGTCACGAGCACGACCGAGATGACCATGGACAGGTTGCGGCGGATGCCGGAGAACGTCTCCCCGAGGACGAAGGCAAACCTCATGCCTGCACCTCCGTCCGGTAGCCGCCGCCGGACTCGTCGCGGACGATCCCGCCGGCGTGCAGTTCCACCACGCGGCGGCGCATCTGGTTCACGATGTCGTCATCATGGGTGGCCATGATCACGGTGGTGCCGTTCTGGTTGATCTTGTCCAGCACGGCCATGATGCCCAGGGACGTCTCCGGGTCGAGGTTGCCGGTCGGCTCGTCGGCCAGCAGGATCTCCGGCCGATTGACGATGGCGCGGGCGATGGCCACGCGCTGCTGCTCGCCGCCGGACAGCTCGTGCGGCATCCGCTTCTCCTTGCCCTCCAGGCCCACGGTCTCGAGGACCTCGGGAACCGTCTGGCGGATCTGAGCCCGGCCCTTGCCGAGCACCTGCATGGCGAAGGCCACGTTGGCATAGACGGTCTTATTGGGCAGCAGGCGGAAGTCCTGGAAGACCACGCCGATCCCCCGGCGCAGCTTCGGCACGCGCCACGAGGGCAGCCGTGCCACGTTCCGGCCGACCACATAGACCGTCCCGCTGCTGGCGCGTTCCTCACGCAGCATCAGGCGGATGAAGGTGGACTTCCCGGAACCGGAGGCACCCACGAGGAAGACGAACTCACCCCGCTCGAACTCCACCGTCACGTCGTGCAATGCCGGACGGGAACGGCGGTCGTAGACCTTGGAGACCTGCTCGAACCGGATCATGTTCCACACTTGCCCCCGGACGCGATCATCCCGCGGCACCAGGGGCTGGGTTGGGGAAGTCTCGGTGCCGGCCTTCCCCACGGTAGTCACGAAGCGATAACAGCGGTGGGACGCTGGGCGGTGAGTCGGTGCGGAGCTCGGGGCCCGACCACCGCAAAAGGTGGTCGGGCCCCGGGGTGCCCGCCGGCCGGCGTCGGGCCGTGATGGGGGGCGTCAGAACAGGGTGGCGCCGGTGGCCTCGCGGACCTCGTCCTCACTGAGCCCGGGAGCGGTCTCGACCAGCACCAGGCGCGGGGCGCTGGGATCCGTGGACTTGTCCACATCGATCACGGCCTTGTCCGTGATGATCCGGTCCACGACGCCCTGGCCCGTCAGCGGCAGGTCACACTCCGTGAGGATCTTCGGGGCCCCGTCCCGGGCGTTGTGGTCCATCAGCACGATCACCCGGCCGGCACCGTGGACCAGGTCCATGGCCCCGCCCATGCCCTTGACCATCTTGCCCGGCACCATCCAGTTGGCCAGATCCCCGTTCTGGGCCACTTGCATGCCGCCGAGCACCGCGACGTCGATCTTGCCGCCCCGGATCATCCCGAACGAAGAAGCCGAATCGAAGAACGAGGCCCCCGGGCGGACCGTCACCGTCTCCTTGCCCGCATTGATCAGGTCCGGATCCACGTCCGCCTCGAGCGGGTACGGACCGACCCCGAGGATCCCGTTCTCGGACTGCAGCACCACCGTGCGCTCGGCCGGGATGTGGTTCGGGATCAACGTCGGCATCCCGATCCCCAGGTTCACATAGGCACCGTCCGGCAACTCCTGCGCAGCCCGGGCCGCCATCTCATCTCGGCTCCAACTCATCGGTTCTCCTCCTCGCTGTCCGATCCGGCGGCGCGGACGGTTCGCTTCTCGATCGGCTTCTCGATGTCAGGCCCGACCTCCACCACGCGGTGCACGTAGACCCCCGGCAGGTGGACCTGGTCCGGATCGATCTCCCCGGGTTCGACCAGCTTCTCCACCTGGGCGATGCACACGGTCGCGGACATCGCCGCCGGCGGCGCGAACTGGCGGGTGGACTTGTTGAAGACCAGGTTGCCGTGGCGATCACCGACCGCCGCGTGGACCAGCGCGAAGTCAGTCACGATGGACTCCTCCAGCACATAGTCCTTCTCCCCCGTCTGGCCCAGGGAAAAGGCACGCACGTCCTTCGGCGCGGAGGCCTTCGCCACCGTGCCATCCGTGTTGTACCGCATCGGCAGGCCCCCATCGGCCACCTGGGTCCCGACGCCGGAACGCGTGTAGAACGCGGGGATGCCGGCTCCCCCGGCCCTCAGCTTCTCCGCCAGGGTGCCCTGCGGCACCAGCTCGACCTCCAGCTCACCCTCGAGATACTGGCGGGCGAACTCCTTGTTCTCCCCCACATAGGACGAGGTCATCTTGGCGATCTGCCCGGAGGCCAGCAGCAGCCCGAGCCCCCAGCCGTCCACGCCGCAGTTGTTGGACACGATGGACAACTCCTTCGCACCCTGGTCCCGCAACGCCTCGATCAACTGGACCGGGTTGCCCGACAACCCGAAACCACCCACCGCCAATGACGACCCGTCACCGATATCCGCCACCGCCTCCGCCGCGGTACCCACCGTCTTGTCCACACTCATGGCCTGTCCTTCCGTTCTTCTGGTCTGTTGGTCTGCTTCTCTGACTGAGGTCTCAGCTGGCGGTCCAGCCACCGTCCATCGCATACGAGGCGCCGGTGGCCATGCCGGAGGCGTCCGAGGCCAGCCACAGCACGAGCGAGGCGACTTCCTCCGGCTCCACGAGGCGCTTGATGGCGGATTCGGTCAGCATGATCTTCTCCACGACCTCGTCCTCGGAGATCCCATGGGTCTTGGCCTGGTCGGCGATCTGCTTCTCCACCAGCGGGGTGCGCACATAGGACGGGTTGATGCAGTTCGACGTCACCCCGTGCCCCGCGCCCTCCAGGGCGGTCACCTTGGACAGGCCCTCCAGACCGTGCTTGGCGGAGACGTACGCGCTCTTGAAGGCCGAGGCACGCATCCCATGGGCGGAGGAGAGGTTGATGATCCGGCCGAAGCCCCGTTCGTACATGCCCGGCAGGGCGGCCCGGGTGAGCAGGAACGGCGACTCCAGCATGAGCCGGTGGATGAACCTCCAGGCTTGGGGGTCGAACTCGTGGATCGGGGCGATCCGCTGGATCCCGGCATTGTTGACGAGGATGTCCGTGTCCAGCCGGAGGTCGTCCAGGGCCTCGGTGTCAGCGAGGTCGGCCACCCAAGCCGTGCCGCCGACCTCGGCTGCGAGCGCCTCGGCGGCCTCCGCATTCAGATCGGCCACGGTCACCATGGCCCCTGCCGCAGCCAGGCCACGCACGCAGGCCGCCCCGATCCCGGAGGCTCCTCCCGTCACCACCGCGGTACGTCCGGCGAGGATGCCGTCCCGGAAGATCTCGGTGGTCTGCTGATGCTCGGTCCCTGGTTCGGGCCCTGGTTCGGTCACGAGGCGTACCTGCTTTCTGGGTCGGGGGTGAGGTCGGCGGTGAGGTGGTGGGATGGTTCTCAGAGGCTCAGAAGCAGGGCCTCGCCCTGGCCGCCGCCACCGCACAAACTGACGGCGGCCCGACCGCCGTCGCGCCGGGACAACTCCAGGGCCGCGGTCAGGGCCAGCCGGGCCCCGGAGGCGCCGATGGGGTGACCCAGGGCAATGGCACCGCCGTGGAGGTTGGTCTGTTCCAGGGGGTACTCCAGGTCCTTCAGGGATTGGACCGCCACGGCGCCGAAGGCCTCGTTGATCTCGATGAAGTCCAGCTCCCCCACAGACCAGCCGGCCTTGTCCAGCGCGGCCTGGATGGCGTTGGAGGGCTGGGAGTGCAGGGAGGAGTCCTTCGGTCCGGCCACCTGACCGGGTGTCCCGATGGTGGCCAGCACCGTCAAGCCCTGGGCCTCCGCGTAGGCCCGCGAGGTGACCACCAGTGCTGCGGCGCCGTCGGAAAGCGGTGAGGAGTTGCCGGCGGTGATGCCACCGTCCTGAGCGAATGCCGGGCGCAACGCGGCCAGGGAGTCCACGGTGGTGTCCTGGCGCACGCCCTCGTCCTGAGAGAGGACCACCGGCTCGCCCTTGCGCTGCGGGATCTCGATGGGCGCGATCTCCATGTCGAAGGTGCCATCGGTCTGAGCGGCGGCGGCCCGCCGGTGGGAGGCGGCGGCGACCTCGTCCTGGGCGGTGCGGTCGATCTGCCGCTCCGTGTTGCCGGACTCGGTGAGCTCCCCCATCGCCTCCTTGCTGAGCGCATCCGTCAGGCCGTCGTAGGCAACCGAGTCGAGCACCGTCGTCGGACCGTACTTGTAGCCCTTCCGGGCTCCCACCAGCAGGTGGGGGGCGTTGGTCATGGATTCCTGGCCGCCGGCCACCACCACCTCGGCCTCCCCCAGGCGGATGAGCCGCGCGGCATCGATGATGGCGGTGAGGCCGGACAGGCACACCTTGTTGATGGTCGTGGCCGGCACACTCCAGTCGAGTCCGGCGGCGAGGGCCGATTGGCGGGCCGGGTTTTGCCCCTGACCCGCCTGGACGACCTGGCCCATGATGACGGAGTCCACGTCAGCGCCGTCCACGCCGGCACGCTGCAGGGCGTGCTTGATGGCGTGGGCGCCGAGGTCCACAGCAGTCAGAGAGGCCTGCTGTGACAGCAGCCGGGTGAACGGGGTCCGGGCCCCGCCGACGATCACGGCGTCGTGTGCAGCAGAGGCAGCAGAGGCAGCAGAGGCAGCAGAAGAAGTAGAGGAAGCAGAAGGTGTGGTGGTCATGGGTTTCTCCTGTGAGTGAGGCGGGAGGTGTCTTGGCGTGGAGTGGCTTGGGGTGGTGTGGCTTGTGGCGTGTGGCGTGTGGCGTGGATGACATCCAGCCTAGATCGGCCGGGCCGTGGGCGTCAGAAGGCCCCGACCACCGAGACCAGGGCGGTGAGTACGGCGACCGTGATGACCGGCATGACCAGGGTGACCATGAAAATGTCCTTGTAGGACTGGCGGTGGGTCATGCCACAGACGATCAGCAGGGTGACTACGGCCCCGGAGTGGGGCAGGGTGTCCAGGCCGCCGGCGGCCATGGCGGTCAGACGGTGCATGGCCTCCAGGCTCACCCCCTGGTCCAGGGCCAGCGTCTTGAGGTCGTCGCCGAAGGCGTTCAGGGCGATGGTCATGCCGCCCGAGGAGGAGCCCGTGATGGCGGCGGTGACCGAGGTGGAGAACACCGAGGTGACCAGCGCGTTGCCGCCCATGTTGAACACGGAGTCCCGGACCACGGCGAAGGCCGCCACGGAGGCGATGACGGCACCGTAGCCGACTTCCGAGGCCGTGGAGAAGATCGGCAGCATGGAGCCCTTGGCCCCGTCCACGAAGGCCTTGCGCAGGTCTCCGAACCGGCGGATGTTGAAGGCCACGATGACCAGGATGGCCACGCTCAGGGCGATGATGACGGCCCAGATACCGGCGCGGGAGCTCAACTCGATGGCGCCGAACTTCTCCTCCTGCAAGTAGTCCCAGTTCAGGGCTGGGAAGACCAGCAGGGTGCAGCCAAAGTTGACGAGGATGACGGCCAACAGCGGAATGAAGGCCTCGACCCCGTTGCGCGGTGTCATGACGGCGCCGGAGGTGCCGGTCTCGGCCTCCTTGACCTGGGCGCCGGAGCCGGAGCCGGGACCGTTCCCGGAAGCGGTCGCGGTCGCGGTCGCGGAGTCAGCTTCGGAACCGGCCAGCGCTGCACCGGGTCCGTCCCCGCGGCGGGGACTGGCGCCACCGCGGACACCAGGACCGCGGCCTACCCCGGCATCGTTGAAGTGCTCACCATTGGCCATAAGCCGGCGGCGCCGGAACTCGAGCCACGCCAGCCCGAGCCCGAGGATCATCGCGGTTCCCACGAGGCCGATCCCCGGGGCCGCGAAACCGTCGGTGCCGAAGAACTGTCCCGGGATCAGGTTCTGGACCTGAGGGGAGCCCGGCAGTGCCGTCATGGTGAACGTGAAGATGCCCAGGGCGATGGTTCCCGGGATCAGCCGCTTCGGGATGTCCGCCACGCGGAACAGTTCGCGGGCCAGGGGAAACATCACGAACGCCACCACGAAGAGGCTGATGCCGCCGTAGGTCATCAGGGCGGAGGTGACGACGGTGGCCGCCAGGGCGTTGCGGGCGCCGATCCAGCGGGCCACCGTGCGGGCAATGGACTCCGCATAGCCGGTGACCGTCATCAGCACGCCGAATATGGCGCCGAGCAGGAACAGCGGGAAGTACTGGCCCACGAACCCGGCGAGGGCCGGCATGAAGATCTCCGTGTAGGAGGCGAGAATCGGCGCGCCGGAGAACACCAGGGCCACGACGGCCGCGATGGGCGCCGCGATGATGACGGGCATGCCCCGGTACGCCAGCGTGATCAGCAGGGCGAGGGACAGGATGATGCCGATGATCCCGAAGATCATGCCGTTCTCCTTGGTGGGTGAGGTATCACGGCGCTGAAGGGCCGCACCTATCCACCATGCCCCTGCGAAGTGATTCAGGCCACGTCGAGACCCACAAGAGGTGGGCGCTGGATTCGTAGGTGCCTACAACACGCGCATTTCGGCGAGATGGCGAGATACTGCGGTGAGATCAGGCTCAGCCCTGGTCGGCGGCGATGGCCCACGCGACCTCGATGAGCGTGTTGAGGTCTCCCAGGTCGGCTCCCGTGATCTCGCGATAGCGCCTGAGGCGGTACCGCAGGGTGTTGACGTGGATCGGGATGGACTCGGCCGCCGCCGGAATGTTCATCCGGTGCTCCAGGTAGGCGCGCAAGGCCTCGACGATCAGCTCGCCGAATGTTCCCTCCTGCCGCAACGGTTCCAGGTAGATCCCGTCGAGCAGGACGGTGGTCTCCGGACTGGCGAAGACGCCCATGTGCCAGGAGAGTCGGTCCACGTCGACGACCCCGCTCGCTCCCACCCGCTGGGCGGACGCCAGCACCCGGGTGGCCACGTCGAAGGACCGAGGCAGCTCCCCCAGGACCACCGGGGCACCGAGGGCGATGGTCGCCCCCGCGGGCGACCGGCCGGCGTCGGGCTCACCGATGAGAATCCCGATGGCACCCGTGCCCTGCGGCACGACGACGGCCGTGGCCCCGGAGCCCTCGGCCCAGCCCTCGAGGGCGGGGGTCGCGGCGCCGTCCGCACACAGGGCCCGGACCGGGCAGTCACGGGGTACACCGAAGACGGAGGCACCGGCGAACAGCGCGGTTCGGTCCAGGCTCCCCGCCAGGGCGGCGCCGAGCCAGTGGGCACGGCGGGCCGAATCGGCCACGGCCTGGGCGATGGTGCGGTCGCGATACGAGACCACGGCGCGGGTGGTGAAGGCATCCCCCAGGGACCAGAGCAGAGTGGAGAAGGACAGGGCCTTCTCCACCGGCACCCCGTAGCGCGGGGCTGCGGCCAGCAGGTGGCGCAGGATGATGGACATGCAGGCACGGAATCCGGCCAGCACACTGGCGATCTCGACGCCCTGGGCCATCCGTTCCTCGGTCAGCGTCTCCGCCTCGTCGATCCCCTCGGGCTCGGGGGCCAGACCGTCGAGGATGGTGCGGATGCTCAGCGCGCGATTGCGGCGGGCAGAGGCTTCCAGGGACTCGGCGGGGACATCCTCATAACCGGGGATCGTGGCCCGGAGGGTCTCAACCGTCTCGACCAGGATGGCATCGTCGGCCGCGAGCGATTCGACGAGGGCCCGCACGGGATCCACTCGAACTCGTACCTCCGTCATCAGATCCCCTCAAGACGTCCTTCCCTGCCTCCGGGTGACAGGGCTGGGTGGCTTCACTCTACGGCGGCGGCCAATCGGTCCAGGGACGCCATCAGGGCGGCTTCCGTGGTTGCCAGAGCCCGGCGGAAACGAGTCTCATCGGTCAGCCGGGTCCAGTCATAGGTGTGCCGGACCAGGGTGCCGCCGTCCGGTGCCGGTTTCAGCTCCCAGCGCCACCGGTGACCCCGGGGCTCCTGCCCCACCGGGGCGGGCAGCCAGGCGAATCGCCGGCCCTCCTCGAACTCCACCACATGGTTCTCCCGGACAGCGCCGTCCTTCGTCAGGACCATGGTGAACACGTCCCCGACGGCGGTGATGCGCTGACCTTCCTCGGCCTTCGCCAGGTTGTCATTGCCGTCCCAGTCCGGCTGGCGGGCCGGGTCCGCGATCAGCTCAAAGATGGCCCCGCGTCAGCGTCGATGCGCCGTTCGGCGGTGACGACGCGTTCAGCGACGGGCGGCAGCCCGGGTAACTCGGCCATAGGCTCAGAGTCCCTTCCCCGTAGGCGAGACGAGGATCTTCACTGCGGTCTCGTTGTGGTTGATGAGCGTGTCGAATCCCTCATCGATGAGGTTGTCCAGGCCGATCTTGCCGGTGATGAACGGTTTGACGTCCACGGTGCCGTCCTCGATCAGCTTGATGGTGGCCGGATGGTCCCAGGCGTACCCGATGGTGCCGCGGAGGTCGATCTCCTTGAGCACGAGCTGGTGGAGGGGGACCTTCGGCTCGTGGCCCCAGATCGACTCGTTGACGATCACGCCCCCGGGGCGCACGGCCTCCAGGAGCATCGCCAGCACCACGTCCACGCTGGTGGCCTCGAAGCCGACGTCCGCCCCGCGTCCGCCCGTCAACTCCTTGACCTTCGCGGCCACGTCCACCTCTCGGGGGTCGAAGGCGTCATCCACGACGCCGGCGTCCAGCACCCGCTGCCGGCGCAGCTCGGAGAGCTCGGAGACGTAGACGGTGAGGCCCTCGCCCTTGAGGACGGCGGCGGTCAGCGCCCCGATGGGGCCGGCACCGCCGATGATGGCCACGTCACCGGCCTGGGCCCCGGACCGGACGAAGGCGTGGTGAGCCACGGCCAGGGGCTCGATCAGGGCGGCTTCGTCCAGGTTGACGTGGTCGGCCACCGGATGCACCCAGCGCCGCCGCACCGCGATCTGTTCGGCCAGGCCCCCGCCGTGACCGCCCAGGCCGATGAAGTTCATGTCTGGGGAGAGCTGGTAGTCCTGGCCGTTCTCGTGCTCCTCGCGGATCACGTAGGGCTCGACCACCACCTTCTGGCCGATCTCCAGATCGTCCACACCCTCGCCCAGCGCGGCCACGGTGCCGGACATCTCGTGGCCAATGGTCAGCGGGGCCGATTCCCCGGAGATGGGATGCGGATGCCCAGCCGGCGGGATGAAGATCGGACCGTCCAGGTATTCGTGCAGGTCGGTGCCGCAGATCCCGCACCAGGCCACGTCGATGAGCACCTGCCCGGGACCGGCGGTCGGGTTGTCGATGTCCTCGATGCGGATGTCTTTGGCGTCGTAGTACCGTGCTGCGCGCATGGTGCTGGCCTCCTGCTGCGAGTCGTGACGGGAGAGCCCGGGACGGGCCCACGGCCCGGATCGGGCCTCGTGGTCACTGTAGGCAGGGTGTTCCGGCGCGGACAAGGGCCCGTTCGGAGGATGGACCGGGTGGTCAGTCCTCGCTGTGGCGGGCGCCGGCGCGCCAGCGGATTCCGGCGTCGATGAAGCCGTCGATCGCACCGTCGAACACCGAGGAGGGGTTGCCCTCCTCGTGGTTGGTGCGCAGGTCCTTGACCATCTGGTACGGATTCAGCACGTAGGAGCGCATCTGGTCGCCCCAGGACGCTTTGACGTCCCCGGCCATCTCCTTCTTCTTCGCGTCCTGTTCGGCCTTGCGCACCAGCAGCAGCCGGGACTGCATGACGCGCAGGGCGGCGGCACGGTTCTGGATCTGGGACTTCTCGTTCTGCATGGAGACGACGATCCCGGTGGGGATGTGCGTCATGCGCACGGCGGAGTCGGTGGTGTTCACCGACTGGCCACCGGGGCCGGAGGAACGGTAGACGTCGATCTTCAGCTCACCCTCAGGGATCTCGACCGAGTCGTCCGATTCGATGAGTGGGATGACCTCCACGGCGGCGAAGGACGTCTGCCGGCGGCCCTGGTTGTCGAAGGGGCTGATGCGCACGAGGCGGTGGGTACCGGCCTCCACGGACAGCGTGCCGAAGGCATAGGGGGCCTTGACCTCGAAGGTCGCGGACTTCAACCCGGCCTCTTCGGCGTAGGCGGTGTCCATGACCTTGGTGGTCCAGCCGCGCTGCTCGGCCCAGCGCAGGTACATGCGCATCAGAATCTCAGCGAAATCGGCGGCGTCCACGCCACCGGCGCCGGCGCGGATGGTGATGACCGCGTCACGCTCGTCGTACTCGCCGGACAGCAGGGTGACGATCTCCAGGTCGGACATCGTCTTGCGCAGGGCCTCGAGCTCCTGGGCGACGTCCTCGCGGGCGGAATCGTCGTCCTCTTCGGCCGCGAGCTCCACCATGACCTCCATGTCATCGATGCGCTGTTCCAGCTTGGCGACGCGCTCGAGCTCGGTCTGACGGTGGGACAGCTTGGAGGTGACCTTCTGCGCCGCCTCCGGATCGTCCCAGAGGTCCGGAGCGGAGGCCTCCGCCTCCAGCCGGGTGATGTCCGCCTTGATCTGTTCCATGTCCGACACCTGTTCGATGTTGGACAGCGTGGAGCGCAGTTGCGCGATTTCAGCGGTGTAGTCAGTCTCAGCCATGGTGGGGTCCAGCCTACAGCGCAGCGGGACCGGCGTTGTTCCCCGGCACGAAGCCGGCCCTGCCGCCCGTCATCTGGCGTCCCCCGAGACGTACTCCACCAGCCTCGGATCGGAGGAGGAGAAGACGTCCATCTCCTCTCCCCCATCGCAGGTCATCAGCGAGAGGGTCACGGCCTCACCGGAGGGTGTGGCCCGGCGGGCGGCCACCACCCAGGTGCCGCCGGACTCCTCCCAGCGGCGCAGGCGCTTCAGGTCCGGATGCTCGGTGTTGCCGGTGTTTTCGGTGTTCTCGGGGATATCGGGATTCTCGGGGTTGTCAGCGGACATGGAGTCTCCTCAGCGTGTCAAGGCGGTACGGGACGAACTGGTGGCCACGATCCTGATGCCGTCCGGCACGATCCAGTTCACGATGGGTGGGTGAGCGGTGGCTGTCAGCACCACGTCGACGGTCTGGCCGCCGTCGCCCACGGAGACGGACTCCACCACCAGCCCGTCGAACCGCTCGTGGGAACCGGCGGCGGCCAAGTATCCGGCCACCGTCTCAGCGGCCTCGGCGTCAGCGAGCACCGGGGCGTGCCCGGCGTCCCCGCCCTCTTCGATGGCGATGGTGAAGCTGTCCGCCGCGGCCATGGTGGCTCCGTCCGCGGCGGACAGCAGCTTGCGGGCCTCGAGGTTCACGGTGGTCACGGCGAGGATCACGGTGGCCAGCAGCAGGCAGACGACTGTCAGCCCCACGACCAACACCGTGGTCTGGCCTTCGTCTCCGACTCTCCCGACGCCCTGGCCCCGTCCTGCGTGCTCCTGACGCGGCGTCCGGGCCCTCATCCGAACCTCGGCACGGGCTGCTGGGAGTTACTCGTGACCGTGGCGACGGCGGCGTCCCAGCCGAGTCCTTGCGGCAACAACGGCACCGGCACCCGGATCGCCACCTCCACCGACACGGAGGAACCAGGCTCCAGGCAGGGGCTGGTGGAGCAGGACAGGGCGGACTGCGCCACGGAGGGATCCAAGCCGTAGTCCCCCAACGTCAACGCCACGACCTCGTCGGCGCGGCCGGCGGCACTCGAGGCGTCCGGGGCTCCGGCCATCGCCTTGGCCGCCTGGTCTGCAGCAGCCACGGACGCATAGGCAGCGGATTGGATCTGACTGGTCAGCATCAGGAAGTAGATCACCGGTATCAGCAGGAGCGCGGCCAGGAGCACGAACTCCACCGTGGCCGAACCTTCCTCTCCTCGCGCTTCCATTCGCCGAGGGTCAGTCGTGGTGTGAGGAGTGGTGTCGGTAGCGGTATCAGGACCAGTGTCAGTATCGGTAGGCATGACCATCGGCCTCCAATCCCACGGGACCGACCAGGAAACCGACCATGGGCATCTGTGTGCGAACGGTGATCCTGACGATGGTGGTTCCGTCCCCGCCTGTCGTCTCCGCAGACACATCGGCATGGCCGCCGCCCGGAATCGACCCGGCGAGCAGTTCTCGGGTCCTGGCCACGCCGTCGTCGGGCGTCCGGTCCCCCAGCGCTCCGTACCGCGCCCCTGCGCTGGCCGCATCGATCAACGTGTTCCGGACGTGGATGATGATGCCGAACTGGAGGATCGCGGCGAAGATGATCGAGAGCAGCGCCATCACCATGACGGATTCAGCCACTGCCGATCCGCGTTCGCCCTCACGCGCGTTCAGCACGGTCAGTTCTGGGTGACCTGGCTGATCGCCTGGTTGAACAGGTCCGTCAGGGCGGGCCCCGCGATGGCCAGCAGCCCGGCGACGAGCACGGCCGACATCAACGTGATCATCACCCAGCCGGGCACGTCTCCCCGCTCGTCATCACGGGCCTTTCCCAGGAAGGCGGTCAGGGCAGTCAGGGCTGCCAAGGCCCGGTACTTCGGTTCGGTTTTGTCTGTCATGGTCCCCTCCAGGATGGGTTGTCGATGGGGTGATGCTGTTGGGCGGATAGTGGTTCAGAAACCGAGATTCATGATCGAGATCCCGGGGTACACGGCGAAGATGACGGTCAGTGGCAAGATGCCGAAGACCAGGGGCGCCATCATCCCGATCTCCTTACGGCCGGCGGATTCCAGCAGCTCCCGCTTGGACAGCTCACGGACGTCCTTGGCCTGGGCCCGGAGCACATCGGCCAGTGGCGTGCCCCGTTCCAGGGCCACGAGGATCCCCTCGATGAACCGTTCCACCGGCGCCAGTTGGATCCGCCGTGCACATGCCTTCAGGGCGGCATGGATGGATGATCCGGAGCGCATGTCAGACAGGACCGTGGAGAACTCCCCGGCCAGTTCTCCCTTGGCCGAGGTGGCGACCCGTTCCAGGGCCCCCGCCGCACTGTCCCCGGCGCTGACGGACAGGGCGAACAGCTCCGCCACGGAGGGGAACTCGCTGAGGATCCTCGCGCGGCGGCGATTGATCAGGCCGGTCAACAGGTTGTCCCTGAGGAAGAAGGCCACCACGGACAGAGTCCCCACGAGCATGACGCCGATGACCGGATTCAGGGCACCATTGACCGCGAGCGCCACGCATCCGGTTACCCCCAACGCGGCTCCTCCGGCTGCGGCGATGAGCTGCTGGGCCCGGTAGTCCTGAACGGAGAGGCCGGATCCCGCGGCCTCCAGTTTGCGTTCCAGGGCTTGGTGGCCGAGGTTGAGCCGCCCCAACTGCCGTACGCCGGCCGATAGCACCGGTTGCATGATCCGGCCCAGGGCGCCCCACGGGGACACGACCTGTTGCTCGTTCAGCAGTGATGACGCAGGTGCATGGTGTCTCAGCTGGGGCTCGACGCGACGGGCCAGCGAGGGCCGCCACCCCCAGGGCAACGCCACCAGCACCAGGGCCAGCCCAGACCCGAAGGCAAGCCCCAAGACCAGGGCCATGGAGAACGTCGTCATCTACAGCACCCTCTGCTCTTCCGGCAGTGCACCGATCTTCAACATGAGTTGATAGCAGATGACGGAGACCACGAGGCCGCCGGCCAACACCAGCAGGCCCGTGAAGGTCTGGTAGACGCGCACTGCGTCCGGCTGGGTTCCCAGCAGCAGCAGCACGATCCACGGGGCCGCCACGGCCAGGCGAGCCGCATTGACGGTCCAGGACTGACGAGACTCCAGTTCGCTGCGGGTCCGGGCATCCTCGCGCAGGAACTCGGCGAGGGTGGACAACAGGTTTCCGATGTCCGCGCCGCCGACCTCCCGGGTCAACCGCAAGGCGGCGATCAGCCGGTCGGCCACCGGATCGGCCATCCTGAACTTGAGGTTGTCCAGGGCATCCATGAACCGCAGTCCCGAACGGTAGTCCCGGGCGAACTCGCGGAAGGCCGGCTGGAGTTCCTCCGGCCCCTTGTCCCCCAGCTGGATGAGCGCCTCGGGCAGGGTCAGGCCGGCACGGATGGCCGAGCGGAGGTGGTCCACGGCGTCTGGCCACACATCACGCAGCAGGGTGCGACGCTTCTTCGCCTGCCAGTTCAGCGTGACCCACGGCACCAGCGCCCCGAACAGGCCGAAGCACAACGCGATCGGCAGGGCACGAGTCAGGATGAAGACCAGCAACAGCGCCACCATTCCGCAGCCGATCATCGCTGCCACCACACCGGCGGGGCCGACCTGTTCGACGCCGGCACGGGCGAGCAGTTGCCGCAGGTTGCTGTCCCGGCGGATCACCACCGGTTTGTCCCCGCGCGGCCAGAACGACCACCACACCAGGAACAACCCGGCCCCCAGCATCAACCCCAGGAACAGCGCCATCAGCCGACTCCCACCACGGATCGCACGTCATAGCCCCGGGATTCAAGTTTGCGGTTCTCCAACATGGCCGAGGGGCTGAGAACCAGTTGGCCGTCAACGCGGTGGAAGACGGTCGAGGACTCGATGATCCCTTCCTCCACCCGGGTGCCGACGGACAGGATCTCCTCCACGTACCGGCGGCCGTGGCGGTCCCGCGCGCAATGCACCACGAGGTCGAAACAGGACGCCACCGTCGGGACCACGAAGTTCCGGGAGATGTTCTCGCCGGCCATCAGGGGCAGCGTGCAGATCTTCGTCAGGGCGTCGGACGCACTGTTGGCATGCAACGTGCACATGCCGGGCAGTCCTGAATTCAAAGCGACCAACATGTCCAGGCTCTCGGCCTCTCGGACCTCCCCCACGATCAGCCGGTCCGGGCGCATGCGTAGCGCCTCCTTCACGAGCCGGCGCAGGGGGATCTCGCCGTGGCCCTCCAGGTTCGGCTGGCGACACTGCATCTGGACCACATCGCGCAGCGGCAGCTTGAGTTCGAAGATCTCCTCGACCGTCACCACGCGCTCCCGGCTGCCGATGGAGGCCGACAGGCAATTGAGCATGGTGGTCTTGCCGGACTGGGTGGCGCCGGAGACCAGGATGTTCAACCCGGCGTCCACACTGGCATCCAGGAATCGCGCGGCATCCGCGCTCAGGGATCCGGACCGCACCAGGTCCTCGACACGATGGGCTCGGACCACGAATTTCCGGATATTGACGGACCAGTGCCTGCGGGTGATATCCGGGATGACCACGTGCAGGCGTGAACCGTCCGGCAGTGCCGCGTCCACGAAGGGGGACGACAGGTCCAGGCGGCGGCCCGAGGACTTCAGCATGCGCTCGACCAGATCCCGGACATTCTCCTCGGTCAACGAGATGTTGGTCAGCTCGGACACGCCACCCCGGGCGCAGAACACGGCCGTGGGCGAGTTGATCCAGATTTCTTCGACCGTATCGTCGTCCAGTAGGGGCTGGAGCACGCCGAAACCGGCCACGGAGTCGAAGACGGTCTTCTCAGCATCGTCGCGGTCCGGGAGTAGCGGCAGCGAACCGATCAATGAGCGCGCGTCATAGTCCGCCGTCGCGGCCTGCACCAGACGGCGCATCTCCTCCGGCTCGCGCTGCGGATCCATGCCCCGTCGGCGGATCAGCTCGCGGACCTCGTCCTCGAGAATGCGGATGGCTTCCATGGTTTCCCCTCCATGACGACCCGGACGGGCCTCGACCTGGGTCTGAGCGTACAGAGTTCTGGACCAGCGGCCCACCGCCTCCTCTGTGACCTGTGGATATCCATGCCTCGCGCGTGTTGTCCACACTCTCGCCGACCCGGCTCCCCAGGCCATCTGCCATCGCGGCATCCTGGCGTGAGGAACATCGGCACTACGGGAGGTCAACCTGGCGTGTGGTTGAGAATACTGGGACTGCCGGCGGCGGAAGGCCAATGGTGGAAGGTGGTCAATGGTCCACCAACCGCCGGTCCTGACTCCGTCGGCATGGTTGACGGTTTATTACGCGAACGATTCCCCGGATACCGCTTCTCGGGCGTCAACGGAGACGCCGGCAGGCCTGGTCGGTCTACTGACGGGCGACAACCCCCTCAGAATTATCTGACCGTGGTCGCCCGCCCCGGAGGCAGCGCGAATAACCGCGGTCCCGGGCCGGACGTCACGGTGGTGGCCGAAGACGGTCCCGACGCCGGCCGCTTGGCCCCGCTGCCCCGTTCCGGCCTCACCGTGGGCCGGAATCACGCCGAATGGCTCGTCACCGACCCCTTTCTGTCCGCCCCGCATTTCCGGCTGGAGGTCGACGCGGAAGGTGTTCTCGTCACCAGAGCGGATGCCGATCAGCGTCCTGCACAGCTGCTCTGGACCGGGAACCAGCCCTACACCGCCGGCAGCTCGACCTTCCGCCTGGTCCGCGGCCGGCCGGACCCCCTGTCACCCATCCGGTCGATCCCGGACCCGGTCGTGGACCCAGGGCCCGAACCAGCTCGGCCGAATGCGGTGCTCCAAGCCTTCATGGCTGCCGGGCCACTGGTCATCGGAGTGGTCATGGCCGTGGTCACCGGCCTGTGGTATTTCCTGTTGTTCAGTCTCGTCTCGGTGGCCGTGGTGGCAGTCATGTGGTTCCAGCACCGAGCTGCGTCTCGGCGCCACGGAAGGCGGATCCGGGATGGTGCTGAGCGGGTCAGCGGTCGGCTCGATGAGCTGGCGCCCACCCCGGGGCGCCTCGCCCTGGCCGCGCGGGCCGACTCCGTGGATCGCTTCGGCGTGGACGGTGTTCCAACGGACGGTCCGGTCATCCGCTGGGGCACCGGGACCGCCCGCCTCCGGGTGGAGAACGCGAAAGTGGGCGACCAGTGGGCCCGCTGGTCCACAGTGGATCTTCCCGCCAACTCGGTGTTGTTCCCCGGACGGACCACGGTCGTCACGGGCCAGCCCTCCACCTTGCAGGCCATGGGACAGTGGCTGCACGTGCAGTTGTGCCGTGATGCCATCACCTCAGGCCGAGGCGTGGTGATGCGGACGGCTCAGGGTGACACCCCGTGGAGTGGTGCGTCCAGGGCCTCAGTCGGCACCATCGTTTGCTGGCCCGGGACCTCTGCCCGGGACCTTCCTGCCGGATGGCACCGCGTGCTGCTCTGTGATTCAGGGCGAGAACAGCATCCTGAGGCCATGGCCGGCACGCCCGGCCATGAGGACCGAGTGGACGCGGACCAAGGGGTTGCATCGCTCGCGGGCCTGGACTACACGGCTCTGCGGTGGCATGGCATGACCACCCGGACTGCAGCCTGGTTGCTGGACGAGATGGGCGCGGCACACCGACCGGCGGTGGACCAGGAACCGGTCCGGTTGGTCCTGCCCCAGCCCCTGATGGAACAACCGGGGGTCGAGTCCCTCCGGGCGGAGCTATCGCCCGACGAAGACCCCATGACCATTGACCTCGTCGCCCACGGGCCGCACCTGCTCGTCGCCGGCACCACCGGCTCGGGCAAATCCGAGCTGCTGCTGACCTTGTTGACGGGCCTCGCCGCCGCCCATCCACCCACCGAGGTGTCCTTCGTCCTGATGGACTTCAAGGGCGGATCATCCTTTGCGGTCCTGGCCGGGTTACCTCACACCATGTCGGTGGAGACCAATCTCGCGGAAGCGGAGTCGCTGCGCACCTTCGATGCCCTCTCTGCCGAGCTACGCCGCCGGGAAGAGCTGTTCCTGGCCGCCGGCGCGGCAGACTTCCGCGCCTACCGGCATGCCCATTCGAACGCGGACCTGCCACGCCTGGTGGTGGCCATCGATGAGCTCCGTGTTCTCGTCGACGACCAT
The DNA here is from genome assembly GCF_003386075.1 of Citricoccus muralis. GTDB lineage: Bacteria > Actinomycetota > Actinomycetes > Actinomycetales > Micrococcaceae > Citricoccus > Citricoccus muralis. Next base: position 453,262 of record NZ_QREH01000001.1, on the reverse strand, counting down.
CCTCAGGCCGCCGCGTTGCTGGCCAGGCTGGCCGCCACGGGCCGCTCACTGGGATTCCACCTCGTCCTGGCCACCCAGCGGGCACAGGGCGCCGTCGGTCCCGATGTCCGGTCCAATCTGGGCACCGTGATCTGTCTGCGCACGGCCACCGAGCAAGAATCGTGGGACCTGTTGGGCACTGCCGACGCGGTGACGATCCCCGCCGATTCCCCGGGACGCGCCTATCTGCGGCACGGCGGCGGACCGCCACGGCCCTTCCAGGCAGGTCAGTTCTCGGTGGCGACCGGCCCGCCGGCCCTGGTCCGGTGGACCGACGGTGCACCCGATGCCGATCCGGCCCCCTGGCGGGACCTGACGGTCCGAATCGGCGCCGAGGCCGCCTCCCGCGCCCTGCCGGTTCCCACACAGGCCGTCATGCCCGCACTCCCTGAAAAGTGGACCCCGACGCCGGAAGACCGGTCCGTGCTGCCGGACGCCGTCATCGTGGGGCTGGCCGATCTTCACCACGAGAGGGAGCAGCGCCCCGTGCGCTGGTTGCCGGGACGGGACGGCCCGGTGGCCTGGATCGGCACGACGGCCGGCGGCGTTGACGCGGCAGCCCGGTCCGTCCTCGACCACCTCGCGCGCCTGGACCCCGCCGTCCCGACCTTCTTACTGGACGGCAATGGCGTGGCGGATTCGCTCGGGGTGCCGGATTCCTGGAGTGTGCTCACCGCAGACCGGGCCACGCCGCAGGACCTGGCGCAGCTCCTGGAGCGGGTGAAGGGACGGCTGGCAGAGCGTCACCGCGTACATCTCGTGGTGACCTCATGGGGACGGTGGTCGGCTCAACGCGTCGGGACGGGCTACGAGACCGTGGAAGAGCATGTGGCCATCCTCCTTCGGGACCATGGTCCTGACATGCTGGCCGCCGCGCTGTTCGGCGCCCGAGAACTGGCCGGCGGTCGCACCCTGGGCCTGGTTCCCACGCGCTTCTACCTTCCGGCCGACTCCACGCCAGAGCACCGGATGGTGTGGCCGACGCTGCAGCGGGTGAAGGAAGTTCCAGGGCGGGCGGTCATGATCTCACCGGACCATCCGGCTCCCGGTGTCGCCGTGCAGCTGGCAGCGTCGGTCTGACGCAGAGCAGGTCAGCGGGCCGTCTTCCGCGGGAACACCACGGCGATGAGCCAGATGGCGATGGCCATGAACCCGAGGCACCAGGCCACGGCGATCCAGGGGTCGGCGCCGGGATCCCTGCCGTTCATCAAGGCGCGGGCAGCATCGAGATCCTGTTCGCCCGTCGGGGCAACGCTGCGGCCGCCAACTGTACCGCGCGAGCCGCCGCTGACGAATAATCCTCCCCATGACCGAGATCCTGCTGTTCCACCACGCCCTGGGCTTGACCGACGGCGTCCGCTGGCTGGCAGGGCGTCTCGCCGACGCCGGGCATACGGTGCACACCCCGGACCTCTTCGCCGGGCGGACCTTCGGCACGCTCGAGGACGGGGTGGCTCACGCCGAGCAGGACGTGGGGGTGGACGGCATCCTGCAGCGGGCGGACGAGGCGGCCGCCACCCACCCGGAGGCCACAGGTTTCCTCGGCATCTCCCTGGGCGCCCTGCCCGCCTACCGGCTCACCCAGACGCGGCCGTCAGCCCGCGCCTGCATCGCCATCTCCGCGGCGCTGCCGGTGGACCATTTCGCACCGCACTGGCCGGCCGGCGTCGCGCTGGACTTGCATTTGAAGAGCAGCGACCCGTGGGGTGAGGATGACCTGCCGGTGGCCTGGCGACTGGCCGGCGACGTGGCCGAGCTCTATGAGTACCCGGGCGATCAGCACTTGTTCACCGAGCATGGACATTCGGACTTCGACCCCGCAGCCACGGACCTGGTCCTGTCACGCACGCTCGCCACGCTGGAGCGCGTCTCAGACTGAAGCCGGCCGTACCGTTCCGAAGCGGATCAGCGCCGGGATCGGCGCCACCGCACGATGGTCCGGGCCAGTAGCGCCAGCCCCACCATGGCCAGGGCGATCAGCCCGGCGAACAGGTACCCGGCCTCGGGCGAGATACCGTCGATGAAGGCACCGGAGACCGGGGCGCCCAGCGCGGCGCCGGCAGTCATGGCCGAACCGTAGTAGCCCAGGGCCTCACCGCGCCGCTCCTCGGTCACCACGGTGGACATCAAGGCGGAGGCGGCCGCGAGGGTCGGGGCCGTGAACAGCCCCGAGATGAGGGAGACCACCGCGAGCGCCCACATGCCGTCCACGAACGCCATCGGCAGCGTACCGAGCGCGAAGAGTGAGAGCAGCAGCAACGGGGAGATCCGCCGGCCCATGGCTCCGTAGAGAATGCCACCGGCCGCCGAGGCCCCGCACCAGAACGCGATCACGACGCCGGCCTGGGCGGCCTGGCCGGAGCGTTCCAGTTCCGCGACGATCGCCACCTCGGTGCCGGACATCAGCATCCCGGAGCCCAGGGACACGGCCAGCACCGCGAGCGCGGTGCCGCTGAGCCAGCCGAAGGAGGTGCGCAGCCGGACCAGTGGCCCGCGCCGGACCGCGGCCTGCGAGTCAGGGCGGGAACCGGGGTCGGAACCCGGGTTGGCATTCGGGTGCGGACGGGAATCCGGGTGCGGGCCGGCGTCGTAGGGGGGTGCGGAGCGGACCATGGGCAAGGCGCCCGTGGTCAGCTCGGTGGCCGTGAGGTCCAGGTGCGCCGGCGCTCCCTGCACCGAGCCGTCCACGGCCCGCCGCAGGTCCTCCTCGGCAGAGTATTCGCGCTCGGTGCCGGGCCGGGCCAGGAAGGTCCCGAGCTGGGAGGAGCGCGTGGGCGGGTTGAACCACATCAGGTACAGCCCGGCGGCCACGGCGGACCAGCCGATGATCGCCAACCCCCAGGCACTCGACCAACTGGTGGCGACCACGGCACCCAGCGCGGGGCCGACCATGAAGATGGTCTCGGTGATGATCGAGTCCAGGGCGAACGCGGTCTCGCGCCGCGCACCGTGGGTGAGCACGCCGATGGACTGACGCACCACAGAGAAGACGGGCAGGGCGAACAGTCCACCGAGGAAGGCGCCGAACAGCAGCCAGGGGAACGGCAGGAAGGGCACGGCCGTCCACACCGCCCCCAGCGTGACCACGGAGGGCACCAGGGCCCGGCGCAGTCCGAGCCGGTCCACCAGCCGGCCGCGCCACGGTGAGCCCACGGCCATGCCCAGCGTCATGGCAGCCACGGCCAGGCCAGCCGCCCCGTAGCCCAGGTCCATCGTCACGGCCACGTGCAGGGTCAGGATGATGCCCGTGGCCGCATTGGGGAATCGGGCGATGAAGCCCACGCCCAGGACACGGCGGATGCGCACGTCCCGCAGCAAGTGCCCGTAGGCGGCGAAGTTCACCGCTCGATGCTAACTGACCCGCGGTGCGCCCACCTCATGACCTGTTCACGCCTCCTGTGCCGCCAGCGGGATACGCCCGCCGGCCAACACCATCTTCACTTGCCGGTCCGACAACCGGTGGCGCAGCGCTACCTCGCGACCTCCGATGCTCGCGGCCACCGAATGGCCTCGGCGCAATGCCTCGTGGATGCCCTCGATGACCACCGTGTCCCTCCGCGAGACGTTCTCGAGGTCGGCAGGGTCCTCGAACTCCAGGGGGAGGATCCCGAAGTTCGCGAGATTCTGCCAGTGGATCCGAGCGAAGGACTGCGCGATCACGGCCTTCAGTCCCAGGTATCGCGGCGCGATCACCGCATGCTCCCGAGACGAGCCCTGGCCGTAGTTCTTTCCGGCCACCACCACGTGCGCACCGGCTGCAGCGGCGTTCGCCGGGTATTCGGGGTCAAGGCGGGTGAAGGTGAACTCTGAGATCTTCGGGATGTTCGAGCGGTAGGGCAGCACCCGTGATCCGGCCGGCATGATCTCGTCGGTCGAGACGTCGTCCCCCATCACCAGGACCACGGGCGCGGCCAGACGGTCCTCGAGGGGGTCGAAGTCCGGCAGGGAGGAGATGTTCGGCCCCTTGACGAGGTCCACCCGTGCCGCCTCCTCTGGCCGCAGCGGGGGGAGCAGCATCTCGTCCATCACCGCGAACCGTTCGGGCATCTTCGGCCGCGGGAAGGTGATGCCCAGGGAATCAGCGAGGGTGCGTGGGTCCGTGATGCGGCCCGTCAGCGCGGCGGCCGCCGCCGTTTCCGGAGAGCACAGCCATACGGCGTCCTCCTCGGTGCCGGAGCGGCCGGGGAAGTTCCGTGGCATGGTGCGCAGCGAGTTCCGTCCGCTGGCGGGGGCTTGCCCCATGCCGATGCACCCCATGCATCCTGATTGGTGGATCCGGGCGCCGGCCGAGACCAGCTGTGTCAGCCAGCCGCCGGTGATGAGGTCGGCCAGCACCTCACGCGAGGTGGGGTTCACATCCACGGAGACCCGCTGGTGGGCCCGCCGGCCGGCAAGGATCTCGGCGACCACCGCGAAATCCCTCAGCCCCGGGTTCGCCGAGGAGCCGATGACCACCTGGTAGACCTCCTCGTCTTGCACCTCGGCGACGGGTACCACGTTGCCGGGCGAGGAGGGACGGGCAATCAGTGGTTCCAGCGACGAGAGGTCGATGTGCTCGGTGAGGTCGTAGTCGGCTCCCTCGTCGGCCTCCCACCGTTCGAAGTCTGGACCTCGGCCGACGGCCTCCAGGTAGTCGCGGACCACGTCGTCGGCTGGAAAGACTGTGGCGGTGGCCCCGAGCTCGGCGCCCATGTTCGCGATCACGTGCCGGTCCATCGCCGTGAGGTGCCGCAGTCCCTCGCCGTGGTATTCGATGATGCGGCCCACGCCCCCGCTGACGCCGTGGCGGCGCAGCATCTCCAGCACCACGTCCTTGGCCGAGACCCAGTCCGACAACGTGCCGGTCAACTCCACGCCCCAGACCTCCGGCAGCGCCACGTACAACGGCTGGCCGGCCATGGCCATGGCCACCTCGAGGCCGCCCACGCCGATCGCGAGCATCCCCAGGGCACCGGCGGCACACGTGTGGGAGTCCGAGCCGATCAACGTTGCCCCCGGACGCCCGAAGTGGGCCTGATGAACGGGATGCGAGACGCCATTGCCGGCCGGGGAGAACCAGAGCCCGAACCGCTGCGCGGCAGAGTGCAGGAACAGGTGGTCATCGGAGTTCTTCTCATCGGTCTGGAGCAGGTTGTGGTCCACATACTGCACCGACAGTTCGGTGCGGATCCTCTCCAGTCCCATCGCCTCCAGCTCCAGCATCACCATGGTGCCGGTGGCGTCTTGGCACAGGGTCTGGTCTACCTTCATCCCGATCTCGGTACCAGGCTCCAGGTCCCCTTCGACGAGGTGCGCGGCGATCAGTTTCTGAGCGACGTTGAGTGCCATCGTGCTGCCCTCCCGGGACGACGGAACACCGGCCGGACCGCCGGCGGGCCTGTCCACGAGCCTAGGGTGGGAGGACGCGCCTGGCCAGAGCTCGCCGTGGGCATCAACGATTCGGCCCGCGGGTCCGGGCACGCTGTCAGTTGTTGTTGTTGGCTTTGTCTCGGATCAGGTCCAAAGCGATCACGCTGCCGATGACGGCGTAGCGCACCACCTCCGGCATGCCGGGATCCAGCTCGACCGCATAGCGGCTGCGGCCCAACATGGCCCTGCCGAGCCCGGCCCACTTCCGGTCCACGCTGGCCACCGGCGCCTGCCCCGCCATCAGGCGGAAGGAGAACCCGGACAGCGAACCGTCCAGCTGCAGGTCCGTGCCGTCCACCACGGAGATCGCCACGGAGGTGCGGAAGAAGGAGATCCGCTGGACGATCTCGGCTATGGGCTCCCCCTGGGGGCCGGTGACCCGGTAACGGTCCCGGCCGAGGGTCATGGGGTCCTCCACGCGGAACAACGGGGTGCCGTCCAGGCCCTGGATCTCGAACTGGCGGTTGCCGCGGAACATCCGCGAGGCCGCAGAGCCGCGCGTGTGACCGTGCGCAACCACGAGCCCCTCGCCGTTCTCGATCGCGAAGTCGTTGGACATGAAGCCGGTGACCTGCTGCATCACCAACAGGTTCTGGCCGCTCAGGCTGCTCGTGGGGCTCATGCGCCCAGTCTCCCCTCCTGCGCCGTACGGTCAAACCGACCGCGCGGTGAGTGCCAGCGACGACAGGAGAACAGAGCAGGGGCAGAGCAGGGAATAGTCCGCGGCGTCCCACCGTTGGACCAGGTGATTCAAATTTGCAATACTCAGAACAAGGCCCACCGACGGCCGTCACGGAAGCCAGCAAGGAGCAATCATGCAGTTCGGCATCTTCACCATCGGCGACATCACCACGGACCCCACCAACGGCACCACCCCCACCGAGCACCAGCGGATCAAGGACACCGTCCGGATCGCGAAGCACGCCGAGCAGGCCGGCTTCGAGGTCTTCGCCACCGGCCAGCACCACAACCCGCCCTTCGTGGCCCCGGGCAACCCGCCCACACTGCTGGCGTTCCTGGCGGCTCAGACCGAGAAGCTCATCCTCTCCACCGCCACCACCCTGATCACCACCATGGATCCGGTGCGCTTGGCCGAGGACTACTCCTACCTGCAGCACCTGGCCGATGGCCGCGTGGACCTGACCATGGGCCGCGGCAACACCGGGCCGGTATACCCCTGGTTCGGCAAGGACATCCGCCAGGGCATCCCGCTGGCCGTGGAGAACTACCACCTGCTCTACCGCCTGTGGCACGAGGAGAACATCGACTGGCAGGGCCGCTTCCGCACCCCGCTGCAGGACTTCACGCTGACCCCGCAACCGCTGGACGGGGTCGCTCCCTTCGTGTGGCACGGCTCGATCCGTTCCGCGGAGATCGCCGAGCAGGCCGCCTACTACGGTGACGGGTTCTTCCACAACAACATCTTCTGGAACAAGGAGCACATCATCCAGATGGTGCAGCTCTACCGCCAGCGCTACGAGTACTACGGTCACGGCAAGGCCCATCAGGCCTACGTGGGCCTGGGCGGACAGGCCTTCATGGCCGAGAACTCGCAGGACGCCGTGAAGCAGTTCCGCCCGTACTTCGACAACGCCCCGGTGTACGGCCACGGTCCGTCCCTGGAGCAGTTCACCAAGATGACCCCGCTGACCGTGGGATCCCCGCAGCAGGTCATCGAGCGTACGCTCGAGTTCCGGGACTGGGTGGGTGACTACCAGCGGCAGATGTTCCTCATGGACCACGCCGGCCTGCCGACGGACGTGGTGCTGGAGCAACTCGACCTCCTGGGCGAGGAGGTTCTGCCGGTACTGCGGAAGGAATTCGCAGCGCTGAAGCCGGCCGACGTTCCCGAGGCCCCGAGCCACGAGTTCCTCGTGGAGCGGGCGCGGCGCGGCGAGGCCCCCGTCCCCGGCGGCAAGCAGGGCTCACCGGCCTGGAAGGATGCGCAGGAACGTGCCGCCCAGGCCGCTGCGTCCAGCGCTGACGCCGCCCCGAGCACCAGCACGAGCACGAGCACGAAGGAGAATTGAGCCATGGAGGACACCCCGGATTTCGGCTCCCCCGCCGCCACGGACCCGTTCACGCCGCAGGCCCGCCACCTCGTGGTGGTCTCCGGCGGACTGGGCGATCCGTCCTCCTCGCTGATGCTGGCGAACCGGATGGCCACGGCCGCGGCGGACCACCTCTCCGCCGAGGGTATCGTCCCTGAGATCCATGTGGTGGAGTTGCGGCTGCTGGCCACCGAGATCGCCGAGGCCACCGTGAACACGGCCCGGTCCGAGGCCCTGCAGGCTGCCCTGGACCAGGTGGAGCAGGCCGACGGCATCGTCACCGTGTCCCCGACCTTCAAGGCCAGCTACTCGGGCCTGTTCAAGGCCTTCTGGGACCTCGTGGACAACGATGCCCTGCGCGGGGTGCCCGTGCTGCTCGGCGCCACCGGCGGCACGCCGCGGCACTCCCTGATGATCGACTCGGCGATGCGGCCGCTGTTCAGCTACCTGCGCTCCAAGGTCCTGTCCTCCTCGGTGTTCGCCGCCGCGGACGACTGGGGCGAAGTCACCGGCGGCCAGGAATCGGCTCGCACCACTCCGCTGCAGACGCGGATCGAGGCCGCGGGCGCCGACCTGGCCTCGGTGGTCGGGCGGCTGACGGCCCGCCCGCGCCGGGCCACCGGTGAGGTGAAACCCGTGGAGGTGATTCCCTTTGACCAGCTCCTCCGAGGGAACTGACGCCTGGTCCCGGACCTCCGCCCCCGGCGCCTCCGAGGCTGGCGTTGACCGGCAGGCTTGGCGGGCCTACTTCGAGGCCACGGCCCTGCTGCAGGACGGCCTCGACCGGACCTTGAAGGAGTCGGCCGAGCTCCACTTGGCCGACTACAACCTGCTGTTGCTGCTCTCCGAGGCACCGGCGGGCCGGCTGCGCATGGGCGAGCTGGCCCGGCTGATGGTGTTCTCCCCCTCCCGCGTGACCTACCAGGTCAAGACCTTGGAGCAGCGCGGCCTGGTGGAGCGGTGCGCCGCGGCCACGGACCGGCGCGGGGCGGAGGCCGTCATCACCGACGCCGGCCGGCACCTCTTCCGCAGGGCCGCGGCCGTGCACTCGCGCCAGGTGCAGGACCTGTTCCTGGACCGGCTCGAGGACGGCGAGGCCGAGACGCTGCTCCGGGTGTTCTCCCGGCTGGGCCGGTCGTTGGAGGGCGGGGAGCCGGGCATACTCAACTGCTGACGGTGATCTCCACCGAGTCGGCCTTCCGCACCAACACCTCGGAAAAGCACCGTACCGCGAGAGGCCAAGGCTCCGGACTCAGCCCGAGCCTTGGCCTCTCGGATCAATTGATCTTGACCGCTCAGGATCAAGCCGTAGGTCAGCTTGATATGGTCGCCGTCTGGCGTGGGGAGCGTTCACACCACCGCAGCCCGACCCACGCAAGGATGCCACCGGCGACGGACAAGAGGGGCGACATTAAAGCCGCCGATTCCTGAGTCGGGAAACCCTAGGTGTGCGTGGGTCGCCCTATCGTGATCTCCACCGAGTCCGCCTTCTCCGCCAGGGAGGGCACCTCGCCGAGCACCTGCTGCAGGGTCGCGGCCAACAGCCGCAACCCGGCCTCGTCCTGGGCCGACGCCAACTCGGCGTCCGGGTAGGCCACAAGCTGCAGTTCCGGCCCGGAGCCACCGCCCGGCAGCACAGCACCGGAGGCCGTCCGAGAGGCCACCCCGGAGCCGGGGGCCAGCCCAATCTGTGCCAGACCCGGGACCAGGTCCACCAAGGACGCCAGCTCATCGGCCAGCGCCTCATCGGCGTACGACGGCGTCCAGTCCTGCTGCTGGGCCAGCGCCCACACAGCCGGCCGCCGCACCACGAAGGTGCGCTCGGCCGCCGGATCCACCACGACCAGCTCGGCCCCCTCGTCCACCGCGGACAGGCACGCACGCGGCATCCATGTGGCGACGGGCCGGGCCTGCGGATGCCAGGCCGTCAGGGCGGGGACGTTGGTGAAGACGGGCAGCGCCGTCCGGCCGTCCGGGGCTTTCAGCGTCACCAGGGCGATGTCCGACTCCTTGTCCCCGTGGCTGTGCCCGTCGTGATCGTGGGCCATCTCTGCGACGGTCGGCAGCACGGCGGCGAACACGCGCATGCGGGACAGCACGTCCACCACGGCGGGCTCCCCCGCCTCGCCATCCGCCAACCGGTCCAGCACTGGTCCCCAGGCGGGGTCCGCGGTGCCGTCGTCCGTGTCGAACGCGTGCAGCGGGTTGGCCGAGCCGTCGATCCCGTCTCCGGAGAGGTCCCGGCCCTCCCAGGCGAGGCCGGCCGAGTCGGCGGGGCGGCCGGCGTCGTCCCGGTGCTGGCGCTCCAGGTTCCGCTGGATGGCGGCCTGGATGTGCCCGGGGAGGTGAGGGCCGGAGTCGGGACCGGTCACGGGGTGGGGTGCTCCGCCACCGCCGCCTCGAGGGTGGCGCCGGAGGCGACGGCGAGCGCCTGCTCGAGCGTGAAGCGGCCGGCGTAGAGGGCCTTGCCCATGATGGCGCCCTCGACGCCTGCTCCCGGGCCGGCGGTCCCCACACCCACCATCGCGTAGAGCGCGGCGATGTCCTCCAGCGAGGAGATGCCACCGGAGGCGACCACGGGCTTGGCGGTCCTCGCGGCGACCTCGGCCAGCAACTCGGTGTTCGGGCCCTTCAGGGTGCCGTCCTTGGTGACATCGGTGACGACGTAGCGGGAGCAGCCGGCCTCCTCGAGGCGCGCCAGCACCTCCCAGAGGTCCCCGCCCTCCTTCGTCCAACCGCGGGCGGCCAGGGTGGTCCCACGCACGTCCAGCCCGACAGCGATCTGGTCACCGAAGCGCTCGATGACCCGTGCCGTCCACTCGGGGTCCTCCAGGGCGGCGGTGCCGAGGTTGACGCGGGTGGCGCCCATCTCCAGGGCGTTCTCCAGGGAGGCGTCGTCCCGGATGCCGCCGGAGAGTTCGATCTTCACGCCGAGCTCCGTGACCACGCGGGACATGACCTCGCGGTTGTCCCCGCGGCCGAACGCGGCGTCCAGGTCCACCAGGTGGATCCACTCGGCACCGGCCTGCTGGAAGGCCAGAGCGGCCTCCAGAGGTTCGCCGTACCCGGTGGCGGTACCGGCCTCGCCCTGGACGAGCCTGACGGCCTGACCGTCCTGGACGTCCACGGCGGGCAGCAGTTCAAGCTTCTTCTCGGTCAACGTGGATCCTCTCGGGAATGCGGAAATAGAGACAACGGGAGTAGAGACATCAGGCAGTGCAACAGCAGAATCAGGGAGCGCATCGGTCGCATCCGTGAGGCCGCGGGGCCGGCCACCTACGGGAGCAGCAGGAATCCGGCCACGATCGCCATCACGGCGCAGACCACAAAGCCGATCTGCAGCCACACCGGGAACTCCTGCTTGCGCAGCGAGTAGGCCCCGCCCAGCAGCAGGCCGCCCAGGGCGATGAGCAGGGTGGTCCAGTACGGCATCAGAGGGTTCCGAGCCAGTTGGTGAGCAGCTGCATGCCGGCGTCCCCGGACTTCTCCGGGTGGAACTGGGTGGCGGACAGCGGCCCGTTCTCCACGGCTGCGATGAAGTCGGCCCCGTGGTGGGACCACGTCACCCGCGGTGGGTTCATCGCTTGGTGCGTCTGGTCGAAGGTCCAGTCCAGCACCCCATAGGAGTGCACGAAGTAGAAGCGCTCATCCTCGATGCCACGGAACAGGTCCGAGCCGGCGGGCGGCCGCACGGTGTTCCAGCCCATGTGCGGCACGATCGGAGCGGGCAGCGCCTCCACCACGCCGGGCCACTCGGCCATGCCTTCGGTGCGCACGCCGTGCTCCACGCCGGCGTCGAACAGGATCTGGTGGCCCACGCAGATGCCAAGCACGGGCCGGCCGCCGGCCACGCGGCGGCCGATCCACCGGGTGGCGCCGGTGGCCTGGAGGGCCTCCATGACGGACTGGAAGGCGCCCACGCCGGGGACCACGAGCCCGTCCGCGTTCATGACGGTGTCCGCGTCGGCCGTCAGTTCGGCGTCCGCCCCGGCCCGCTGGAGAGCGCGCACGGCGGAGTGCGTGTTGCCGGAGCCGTAGTCGAGGACAGCGACGGTCGGCCGAGATCCGAAGCGAGTTCCGGTCATAGCGCTCCCTTCGTGGACGGCACCCCGGTCACCCGCGGGTCGTCCTCCACCGCGGCGCGCAGGGCCCGGGCGAACGCCTTGAACTGCGCTTCCACGATGTGGTGGGGGTCCCGGCCGCGGACGACGTCCATGTGCAGGCAGATCGACGCGTGGTAGGTGATGGCTTCGAAGACGTGGCGGGTCATGGACCCGGTGAAGTGTCCCCCGATCAGGTGGTATTGCTGGCCCTCCGGCTCGCCCTCGTGCACCAGGTAGGGGCGCCCGGAGACGTCGACGACGGCGCGCGCCAGTGCCTCATCCAGCGGCACCGAGGCCTCGCCGAAGCGGCGGATGCCTGATTTGTCCCCCAGTGCGGTCTTCAGGACCTCGCCGAGGGAGATCGCCACGTCCTCCACGGTGTGGTGCACGTCGATGTGGGTGTCCCCCGTGGCCCGCACCGTCAGATCGACCTGGGAATGCTTGGCCAGTGCCGTCAGCATGTGGTCGTAGAACGGCACGGACGTGGAGATCTCCGAGGTCCCGGTTCCGTCCAGGTCCATCTCGACGTAGACGTCGGACTCGGAAGTGGTCCGCTGGATCCGGGACTTGCGTCCGGATATCAGCTCTGCGCCCATGGCGGCTCAGCTCCTTGCTGGTCAGGGTATGGCGGTAATGCGATGTCCTCGGCTCACCAGTCTAGGACGCCGTGGAGCGCTGATCCGTTCATGGCGTTTCGGGAACAACTGCGCCTACGGGGTCCGCCTTCCTACCAGGGACCACGGATGTGGTTGGACTCGAGTCCGGCGATTTCGATCCACGCCTCGCGGTACAGGTCGTGGGGCCAGCAGCCCACATTGCCGTCGATCAACTTCCCCTGGCCGTCCACGGTGAAATCGACGTTCCCCTGTTCCCACGTGCCGACCTGTCCATTGTCCGACCGGATCCCGTAGCAGGTACCGCCCGAGACGTACTGGTTCGGCTCGAAACCGCTGGCATTCACCTTGGTGTAGTGGCAGTTCTTGTAGGCCGATCCCGCTCCGCAGGCCTCCGGGTCCCCGAAGGGTGCGCCGAGGGAGAACTGAATGCTCGGCGGAGGGACTGTGATGGAGGAGACGGTGCTCTCCGAGGAGGCGCAGTCCCCGTCCGCGCAGACGGTCACCTTGAGGGTGTATCGGGTGGATTCGCGGACCCACTCGGAGGCGTACCGGCCGCTGTTCTGCACCCGGCTGCCGTTGACCGTGGCGCTCATGGTGGCGTTACGGCCGTTGCCGGCCGTGTTCGTGTCGGTTCCCCAGTGGAACTGGACGAGACCTTCAGCAACCACAGGCATGATCTCCGGCGGCTTGAGCGGCCCGTAAGCCGTGGCGGTGGAGACCTTCTGGGAGGTACCCACCCCGGCGGCGTTCTTCGCCCGGACCGTCAGGGAATAGCTGGACCCGTTGGCCGGGACGGTGACGGTGCTCGAGGTCGCGGTACCAAGGCTGGACCAGCCGCTGCCGAGGGAGTACTCATAGCTCACCGGCGAACCGTTGCTCGCCGCCCCAGAGAAGGAGATATCCAGTTTCCGGTCGGCCCCGGTGGCCGAGGTCGTCAGTCCGGAGATCGGTCCAGGCCGCCCGAACGGCGTCACGGATGCCGATTGGCCCGACGCCGGCGAGTCTCCTTCCCCGTTGGTAGCCACCACGGAGAAGGAGTACGCCGTGGACTTGTCTAGCCCGGACCAGTCCAGGGACGTGGTTCCGGGTCCGACCAGCTTGGTCCCGACCACCGATCCGCCGGCATGGGCCCGCACGGTGTATCCCTCAAGGGCCGAACCGTTGTCATCAGCCGCCGACCAGGCCACCCGCACCACGCCGCCGTGCACCACGGACTCGTCCTTGACTGCCGAGGGGGTGCCCGGGGCGAACGGCTTGCCAGCCGGGACGGCATCGGTGGACCACGCGGACCACTCGGAGGGCTCCTCGGCCTGATTGACCGCCTGGAGCCGGAACCGGTAGGGCACCCCGTTGCCCAGGCCGTCCCAGCGCAGGGACGTCCCGGCTCCGGTGCTGCGGGTCGCGGACCCACTGAGCGCCGGTGAGACCTGCACCCGGTAGGAGGTGATCGCCGAGCCACGGTTCTCCGGCACCGTCCAGGCCAGGTCCACCGCGCCGTCGCCGGCTATGGGGGCGGGCGCAGCGGGCATCTCCGGGCGCACATCGGGGACGGCGGGCGCCGAAGGTCCGGAGGCTTCCGACTCCCCCACCTCGTTGGTAGCGGTCACCGAGAACCGATGCTCCACTGCGTTGGTCAGTCCCGTGATGGTGCACGCCGTGGCCGCGCACGCCTGGGTGACACCCGTCGTCGTATCGGTCATGGTGTAGCCGGTGATGGGTGCCCCGTTGTCCGGGGGCGCGGCCCAGGACAACGAGACCTCGCTGTCCTCCACGCCCTCGATGCGCGGGACACCGGGAGCGCCCGGGGCTCCCTTGACCACCACGGTGACCGTGCCCTGTGCCTGGCGGGCGGAGTCCCCGGTGATGTCCTCGATGCCATAGGTGACCTGCATCCGCCCGGAGTAGTCCGCGTCCGGGGTGATGGTGACGGTGGTGCCGTCCGTCGCGGCGGTGCCCGAGCCCGTGGTCACCGTCGCGGAGATCACGGTCAGCGGCCCCTCGTCGGCGAAGGGGTTCACGTCATTGGCCAGCACGTCGACGGTGACGGGCTCGCCCGCCCGCCCGTCCGGCACCTCGTCGTCCAGCGCCAGCGGCGCCGGCCGGGAGGTCCCCACGACCTGCACGGAGATCTCCGCCGGGACCGGATCCGTTTCACCATCGGACACCGTGAACCCGACGGAACCGGACGTTCCTCGCTCGGCGTTCGAGGAGGGAGTCACGGTCAAGACCGTGCCGGTCAACTCGGCGGCGATCTCGCCGGAGACTGTGCCGAGCGCGAGGGTGAGGTCGTCGCCGTCGGGATCACGGGCCAGCGGGGCCAGGTCCAGGGTGGCCGGGTCTCCGCCCTGTTCCACCTCCAGGGAGCTGGACTGGACCGTGGGCGGGTTGTTCTGGTCCGGGCGGGGCACCACGGAGATCGGGAGGGAGAGCGTGGAGACCAGACCGTTGGGGTCGCCGCCGCCCTCACCGTCCGTGACGGACACGTTGATTGAGGCGCTGCCCGCATATCCGGGATCCGACGTGAAGGTGACCTCGGTGGCCGAGCCGATGTCAAGGCGCGCGGACGCCGGTGCGGCGGCCGCGGCGTCATCACCGGTCAACTGCGGAGTGCGACCGTCCCGGACGCCGATGTGGTCCGTCAGGTCCACCCGGAGCGGGTCCCCGGCCATCACCTCCAGAGGCTCCTCGAGGGTCAGCCAGGGAGCCCGGGCATCCTGGCCGGGAATCAGGATGAAGGCGTGGCCGGTGCCGCCGTCCACGTCGGTGACCGTGTACATCAGGGTCTGGGCGTCCTGGGCGACGGGCACCACCACCTCGTCCGCCTGGACCCTGGCCCCCGCGGCCTCTGCGGCGGGATCGAGGGAGATCTCCAGGTCCCCGACGTCGCCGTCCGGGTCCTCGTCGTTGGTCAGCACGGGGACTGCCACCTGCTGCTGATCGGCGATCTGCTCCACACCGACCGCATCATCCCGAGCGATCGGCGGCATGAGCGGCGCATCGGGGTCGATCCCGATGGACAGGTTGCCGGTGTCCGTGGCGCCGGCCGGATCCGCGATCGTGTACTGCAGGTTCAGGTGGCCGGCCTGTTCCGGGGCGGTGACCCGCACCAGGCCGTCGACGATCTCCACGGCCGTGTCCGGCACTGAGGACTGGAACCCGCCCTCGACCAGGGCGACCGGGTCCCCATCCGGGTCGGCGTCGTTGACCAGCACATTGGTGGTGAAGGTGCGGCCCGGCCGGACCTGCACGGAATCGTCCAGGGCCACGGGAGGGTGGTTCACGGTCGGGGGCTGGGCGATGCCCACCGACACGGTGCCGGTGGCGATGGCCCCCAGCCGGTCGACGACCTGATAGGTGAACGTGTCCGTGCCCGCAGCGGACTCGGTCGCCGTGTAGATGAGTCTCCCCTCCTCCATCCGCACCGACCCCTGGGTCGGCGGGGACTGCACGCCCACCAGGGTCACCGAATCTCCGTCCGGGTCGGTGCCGTTGAGGTTGACCGGCACGGTCACGGCGTTGCCGGCCAGGACCCGGGCTTGGACCGACGGTGGCACGGGCGGATTGTTCGCGGCGCGGTCCATGGGCGTCACGGTGAACTCCACCGGGGCAGAGGCTTTCTGGCCATCGGGACCGCCGACCTCATAGGAGACGTTGACTCGGCCGGCCTCGTTGCCGGCCCGGTACCGCAGCATGCCACCGGAGACGAAGGCCTGTCCCCTCCCCTCGCCCGGTTCCTCCACCAGGTCCGGTTCCAGCGTGAGGTCGCCATGGTTGGGATGCGAATCGTTCGCCAGCACATCTACGGTGACGATGTCCCCCGCCCGCACCGTCGCCGAGTCCGCCGTGGCCACGGGAGGCTGGAGGACCTCCGGGGACGGCAGGGGAACCACGGTCACCTCCCCCGTGGACGTGCCCCGGGCGTTGGCCACCCGGTACGTGAACGTGATGGGCCCGCTCAGTCCGCCACTGTCCACCACCCGGACGTGGTTGAAGTCCTCGACCGCCACCGTGATGGGTGAGGCATTGCCTTCGGCACCGCTGAGGCCCTCGACCCCCTGGACGACCAGCAGGCCTCCGGCCGGATCGGTGTCATTGCCGAGCACGTTGACCAGCACGTCCCCGCCGGCGGGCAGCAGCGCGGTGTCCCGAACGGCCACCGGCAAGCCGCCGTCCTCCCCCTCGGGTAACACGTCCACGCGGATCAGCCCCGGTGCGGAATCGAACTCGTTGGCGGCCACGTATTCGAGGTAGTAGGTGCCCGGGGCGGCCCCGGCGATCTGCACGGTCCCCGCCGTGGTGCTGTAGGAGACCTCCAGTTCCGGCAGCGTGCTCACGTAAGCCAGGCGCAGCTGGCCGCCGAGCGGGTCCTCGTCATTCTCCAGCGGTTGCAGGGTGCCGTCCTGTCCGGCCTGGACCGTGACATGGTCGGCCTGGGTGACCGGGGGTTGGATGCCGCCCCGTTCCAGCACCTCGATCTGGGCGGTCCCGGTGGTGGTCTCACGCCCATCGGAGACGGTCACCTGGATCTCGCGGGTGCCGGGGTCCCCCGTGTTGTCCTGGAAGGTCAGCTGACCGTCCGGACGGGTCCGGACCGAGTCCGGGTCATCGGCTGCGGCACCGGTGAGCTGCAGGTCATCGCCATCCGGATCCAGCCAGTCGGTCAACACCTGGGCGGTCACGGACTCACCGGCCGGCACGCGCAACACCGGCACCCGTTCCTGCGTCGGGGCACTGTTCTCCGAATCCGGCACCACGCGCAGGTTGACCTGGGCGGTGTCCGTCCCCTGCCGGCCGTCGTCGGCGATGTAGGTGATCGCCTCCGAGCCGCTGGCGGACTCCAGGACCACGATCTGCATCCCCACGCCATCCAGGATGCGCTGCACCGTTCCGACGCCGGGCTGGTCACCGTCCAGCCTGGCCGTCAGGACGTCGCCGTCAGGGTCCGAGTCGTTGAACAACACCGGCAGCTGCGTGGTCCGGCCGGCCCGGACGCCGAAGGAGTCGTCCGTGGCCACGGGCGGCCGGTTCTCGTCCTGCCGGTCCGGAAGGACGGTCTGCTGTGTGACCTCGTCCGATTCCTCGTCCTCTTCGGAGCCCTCACCCTTCGGTGGTTCCAGGTCGTCCCAGTTGGAGACCACCTTCATCTGCTCCAGGACCATCCAGGCGGTTCCGGCACCCGTGTCATTGAGCACCACCCGGTCCCGGTTCACCCGGAACACCAGCTCGGATCCCGCCTGGAACTCGGGGATGGGGACGATCTCGTCCTGCGCCTCACCGTCACAATCACGTAAGTACTGGCCGGTCTGCGCCGAGGCAGCGTGAGTGCAGCCGTTGACCTGTACCGGCGCCGTGACGCCTCCGGTGCCGGTGCTTCCGCCGGGCTGCGCCGAGCCGGCCCCCGTATCCGCCGGATCGGTCAGCGGCAGCGAGGTCACCTCGCCGCTGCCCAGATCTACGGAGAGCAGGCTGCGGCCGGTGGACAGGGCCACATGGTTTGAAGCGGGACCTGCCGGCTGCGGCAGTGCCCCGATGAGGCGGTCGTCCTGGATCGAGTGCCCGGGCCAGGACAGCTGGCCGGCGGTGGAGTCCACCGCCACGGGTACGTCCCCGGCGGCGGTCATGGCGGGCTCGGACATCTCGGCCAGGCCGTCGATGCTCTTCTGGTCGGTCTCCTCGAACGCTGCGCCGGCGGTGTCCGGTCTCTCGTAGCGGTGCACCATCCCCTCGTGCAGGTCCGCGATCAGGACGTGGCCCTCCAGGGTGGTGGTGGAAGCCACGGTGCCCTCGCCCTCATACAAGGGGTCCTCGCCGGAGATCTGGGGAGACGGGTCCACCGTGCCGGCGAACACTGTACCCTCGGCCGGATTGCTCGCGGACACGACGCCTCCACCGAGGGCAAACCCGTCGGTCGCGGGCATCATGACCTGGTCTCCGACGGCCATCGCGGAAGGATCGATGCTGGTGAGGGCGCCGGATGCGGGATCCAGCATCAGGACCGTCCCGTCCTGCTGATGCAGGTCGAAGTGATCGACTGGCGGTTTCAGGCCGCCGTCCAGGGTGGTGGACTCGTAGTTCAGGTGGCCGACGTAGCCGCCCTCGTCATAGGTGACCCAGATGCCGCCGTCATGCAGATCGAGTTCCGCGGTCTCGAAGCCGGGATAGAGAAAGGCTCCGGTGGCCACCACGGCACCCACGGCGGAGAACGTCACCGGGGCCTTGATCGCCTTCCAGCCCCTGCGCGCCACCGTACTCCCCGTCAAATTCGAGCCACGTGTGCCCGAAGCCGGTCACCCGCTTCAGTATAGAGGTGCCGTGTAAGATACACGCCCGAATACTCAGGCTCCGGTCATCACCTCGCGCAGGGCGTCCAGGAAGGCCGTGGTCTCGGCCTCGGTACCGGCGGTGACGCGCAGGTGGTGGGCGATGCCGACGTCGCGCACCAGCACGCCGCGGTCCAGCAGTCCCTGCCATACAGCATGGGCATCCCCGAGTCCGCCGAAGAACACGAAGTTGGAGTCCGAGACGGCCGGATCAAGACCCAGGGCGCGCAGGCCCTCAACGATCCGATCCCGCTGGCGTTTGATGTCCTCGACGGTCTCCAACAGCACGTCGTAGTGCTGCAGTGCGGCGTTGGCCGTCGCCTGGGCCACCGCGGAAAGGTGGTAGGGCAGCCGCACCAGGCGCAGGGCGTCGGTGACCTCGGGTGCGGCGGCCAGGTAACCGAGCCGGGCACCGGCCAGGGCGAAGGCCTTGGACATGGTGCGGGTCACCACGAGCCGTGGCCGGCCCGTCAACAGGGACAGCGCCGATTCGGTGCCGGCGAGGGCGAACTCGGCGTATGCCTCGTCCACGACGACCATGCCCTGGTGGGCCTCGGCCGCCTCGTAGACGGCCTCGACCACATCCAGGCCGAGGGCCGTGCCGGTGGGATTGTTCGGAGAGCACAGCAGCACTACGTTCGGCCGGTGCTCCGCCACCTGCCGTGCGGCTGAGGCGGCCGACAGGGAGAAGTTCTCCCCGCGCACACCGGCCAAGTAGCCGGTGTCCGTCCCAGCGGCCAGCAGCGGGTACATGGAGTAGGTGGGCGGGAAGCCCATGACGGTGCGTCCGGGGCCGCCGAAGGCCTGGAGCAACTGCTGCAGGATCTCGTTGGAGCCGTTGGCGGCCCAGAGCTGTGTCTCGGAAAGCCCGTGGCCCAGGTACTCGGACAACCGCTTGCGCAGCTCGGTGAACTCGCGGTCCGGATAGCGGTTCAGGGTCACGGCGGCCTCGGCCACCGATGCGGCGATGGCCTCCACCACCTCGTCCGGCACCGGATGCGTGTTCTCGTTGGTGTTCAACGTGACGGGCACCTCCAGCTGCGGGGCGCCATAGGGGCTCAGGCCCCGCAAGTTCTCGCGCAGCGGGAGGGCGGCCAGGGCCTCCGGGGTGGACTGGGTATCCGAATTGCTCACCCGAGACAGCCTAGGCGGTGGATGCACCTCGGGCCCGCGCATGTCACGCAGAGACCTCAGTCGCCAGGTCCCTGCAGGCGGTTCGATTCGATGCCGTGGCTCGTCAGGTCCAGCCAGATCTGCCGGTGCCCGTCGTGGGCGATGCATGTCGTGTCCGACAGGCTGGCACTGCCGTTAGACCCGACCGTGGTGGAGTACTCACCGAACGTGAACACCTCACCCGGCCGTTCCGTGGTGGACGAGCCGACCGCGGTGCACGTGTACTCGATCGTGGTACCCGGATCGAAGTTGGAGAAGGTCTTGTCAGTCAGCCAGCAGTCCGTGAACTCGCCGGTGCTGCACCGGGCATAACTGGCCGCGCTGCCACCGCGGGTAATGCTGACGGAGGGATCCGGGATGGCCAGGGATGTCCCCGATTGGGTCACCGTTTCGCACGTGGAGGTCCCGGTGACACAAACCTGAATGGTCAACGTGGAGGACGTGGCCTCCCGCGTCCGCGCCGTCGTGAAGGAACCGTTGTTGTCCACGGTGGTGGAGTCGACCTTCGGCGTGACGGTCACGGACCGTCCGTTGCCGATGGTCGAGGTGTTCGTCGGGCTCCAGGTGAACTTCACGCTGCCGACCTGGGGCGTGGCGCGGATGGTGGGCATGGCGAACGGCCCGTAGGCCACCTGGGTGGAGACGGTCCGCGAGTCGCCGGCGCCGGCAGCGTTCGTGGCGCGGACACTCAGTTGGTAGGTGGACCCGTTGGCCGGAACCGTGATGGTGGAAGACGTCGAGGTCCCGAGGGACGCCCACCCGCTGCCAAGGGAGTACTGGTAGGAGACCGGCGAGCCGTTGCTCGCCGCCCCCGAGAAGGAGATGTCCAGTTCGCGGTTGGCTCCCGTGGGAGAGGTGGTCAGCCCGCTCACGGCACCGGGTAGCCCATAGGGGGTGACCGCCGCGGACCGTCCGGACGACGGGGAGGTGCCCTCGGCGTTCCGTGCCACCACGGAGAAGGTGTAAGCGGTGGACTTGTCCAGTCCGGACCAGTTCATCGACGTGGTCCCCGCCCCCACAGTGCGGGACTGACTCGAGCTGCCGGAATGTGCCGTGACCGTGTAGTCGCGCAGGGCAGCACCATTGTCATTCGCGGCGGACCAGATCAACCGGACCACGCCGCCGTCCACAGCTGAGGTGTCCCGGACCGCCGAAGGAGTGCCGGGGGCGAGGGGCTTGCCGGCCGGGGTCGCGGCCACCGACCACCCTGACCACTCAGACGGCTCATCGGCCTGGTTCACGGCCTGGATGCGGAACTGGTAGTCCACCCCGTTGGTGAGGCCGTCCCAGCTCAAGGACGTCCCGGCACCGGCCGAGCGCAGGCCGCCACCGGGCGGTGCCGGGCTCAATTGCACGCGATAGTCCGTGATGGCCGAGCCGCGGTTGACCGGCGGCGTCCACTGCACCGTGACGAGCCCGTCACCGGCGTCCACGGTGGGCGGAGCCGGCTGCTCGGGACGCACGTCCGGAATGGCCGGCGCCGAGAGGCCCGAATCGTCCGATTCGCCCACGCCGTTGGTGGCCGTCACCGTGAAGCGGTGTTCCACGGCGTTCTCCAGGTCGGTGATGGAACACGCGGTGGAGGAGCACTGCTGGGTGGAGCCGGTGGTCGTGTCCGTCACGGTGTACCCGGTGATCGGATCGCCGTTGTCCGGCGGGGCGGCCCAGGACAGCTCGACCGTCTGGTCATCCACCGACTCGATCCGGGGAACGCCCGGGACGTCCGGACGGCCTTTAACGATCACGGTGATGTTGCCCTGGACCTCCCGGGTGGGGTCTGCCGTCAGATCCTGGATCGTGTAGGTCACCTGCATCCGGCCCGAGTAGTCCTGCCCCGGGGTGACGGTCACGGTGGAGCCGTCCGTCGCGGCGGTGCCCTCGCCCGTCACCACCTGAGCTGCGGTCACGGTCAACGGCGCCTCACCCTCGAACGGGTTGATGTCGTTCTCCAGCACGTTGACCGTGACGGGTTCGCCGGACCGGGCATCCGGGATCTCGTCATCGAGGGCGCGCGGGAGCTCCCGGGAGGTGCCCACCACGTCGACGGTGATCTCTGCGGTGACGGGCTCAGCCTCGCCGTCGGACACCGTGAACGCCACGGTGCCCGCCGTGCCCCGCTCGGCGTTGGAGGAGGGGGTCACCGTCAGCTCGGTCCCATCGAGTTCGGCTGCGAACTCGCCGCTGACCTGACCGCGGGAGAAGGTCAGTTCGTCGCCGTCGGGATCCGTGGCCAGCGGGCTGAGGTCCAGGGTCACGGGGTCGCCGCCCTGCTCGATCTGCAGCGAGCTGGACTGCACTGTCGGCGGATTGTTCTCGTCCGGACGCGGCTCGACGATGATGGGGATGGACAGCGTGGACACCAGCCCGTTCGGGTCCGAGCCATCCTCGCCATCAGTCACCGTCACGTTGACCGACGCACCACCGGCGTAGTCGGCCGGGGCGGTGAACCGGACCTCGGTGGCCGATCCCACGGTGAACGCGGCGGTCGCGGGGGTGGCGGACGCCGAGCTGTCATCAGTCAGCCGTGGCGTACGGCCGTCGCGGACACCGATGTGGTCGGTCAGGTCCACGCGGAGTTCCTCACCGGCTACCACGCGCAGCGGATCGGTGGTGGTCAGCCACGGGGCGCGGTGGTCATTGCCCGGGACCAGGATGAAGGCCCGGCCCACCCCGCCGTCCACGTCCGTCACCGAGTACATGATGACCTGTGCTGCCGATTGCACGGGGACGACCACATTGGAGCTTTCCACCCGGGCACCGGCCGTCTGGGCGGCCTCATCCACGCCGAGTTCGAGTTCCTCCACGGCGCCGTCCGGATCCTCATCGTTGTCCAGGACCGAGACGGAGATCTGCTCCCGGCCGTCGATCTCCTCGACCCCGACGAGGTCGTCGCGGGCGATGGGCGGCATGAGCGGGGCTTCCTCATCCACGCGGATGGAGAGATTGGCCGTAGCGGTGGCGCCGGCGGGGTCGGCGATGGTGTAGCCGATGTTGAGGAAACCCTCGGTCTCCGGGGTGACCACGCGGACCCGTCCATCCACGATGTCCACCGGCACCTCTGGCTGACTGGGAGCGAATCGCCCCTGCACCAGGGCCACCTGATCGCCATCAGGATCGGCGTCGTTGGCCAGGACGTTCGTGGTGAAGGTGCGACCGGGCCGGACCTCGACCGAGTCATCCAAAGCGACCGGCGGATGGTTCGTGCTCAGCGGCTGGGCGATGCCGATGGTCACGGTACCGGTGGCACGGGCCCCCAGCCGGTCCACGGCCGAGTAGGTGAAGACGTCGGAACCTGTGGCGGCGCCAGAGGCGGTGTAGATCATCCGGCCCTTCTCCATGCGCACGGATCCCTGGGAGGGCGGGGACTGCACGCCCTCCAGGGTGACGGAGTCCCCGTCCGGGTCGATCCCATCCAACGGGATCGGCACCGCCACGGATTCTCCGGAGAGCACGCGGGCGGACACCGAGAGGGGCACCGGCGGGTTGTTGGACTCCCGGTCCATCGGCACCATGGTGATCTCCACGGTGGCCGAGGCCTCCTGTCCGTCCGGTGCCCGCACCGTGTAGGCGAGAGTAGCCCGCCCTGGCTCACTGCCGGCACGGAACCTGACCTTCCCGTCGGACACGAAACCGATCCCGCGGTCCTCGGCGACCTGGCGCTCGAGTTCGGGCACCAGGGTCAGCTCCTCCTGGTTGGGGTGGGTGTCATTGGCCAGGGCGTCGATGGTGACCACGTCACCGACGCGGACGTTCGCCGTATCCGCGACGGCGATGGGCGGTTGCATGACCTCCGGTTCCGGCAGCGGTACCACGGTGACCTCACCCTGGGCGGTGCCCTGGGCGTTCGAGACCGAATAGGTGAAGGTCGCCGGGCCGGTCATGCCACCGGTGTCCACCACCCGGATGTGGTTGAAGTCCTCGACTGCCAGTTTCAACGGGGCCGACGCCCCGGACTCGGTCGTGGCATCCTGGACCCCCTGCACCAGCAGCACACCTCCGGTCGGGTCGGTGTCATTCCCCAAGACGTTGACGAGGGTCTGACCGCCGGCCGGCAACAGGGCGATGTCACGCACAGCCACCGGCAGTCCGGAGCTCTCCTCACTCTTCACGACGTCCACCCGGATCAGGCCGGGAGCGGAGTCATACTCGTTCGCCGCCAGGTACTCGACGTAGTAGGTGTCAGCGACATCCGAGGACCACTGCACCGATCCCCCGGCGGCCGAGTAGTCGATCTCCGCATTCTCAGCAGCAGCCACCTGAGCGAGGCGCAGTTGGCCGCCGAGTGGGTCGGTGTCGTTCTCGAGCGGGTAGAACGTGATCTCCTGCCCCGCCTGGACGGTGACGTGGTCCGCCTGGGTGATCGGCGGATGAACCGAACCGCGCTCGAGGACCTCGATCTGCACCGTGCCCGTGGTGGTCTCGCGCCCGTCGGACACGGAGACCTGGATGTCACGGCGTCCGGCCTCGCCGGTATTGTCCTGGAACGTGAGCTGGCCATCCGGACGGGTACGGACGGTATCCGGCTCCTCGGCAAGGGCTCCCACGAGCTGGAGGTCGTCGCCATCCGGGTCGATCCAGTCGGTCAGGACCTGGCTCGTCACCGATTCCCCTGCGGGCACGCGCAGCACCGCCTTGCGTTCCTGTGTGGGCCCCCGGTTCTCACTGTCCGGCACCACCCGCAGGGAGATCTGGGCCGTGTCCGTGCCACCGCGCCCGTCATCCGCCGCATAGGTCACCTCGGCCCGGCCGCTCGCGGATTCCGGGACGACGATCTGCATCCCGATGCCGTCGATGATCTCCTGCACCGTGCCCACTGGAGGCTGGTCGCCTTCGAGGGAAGCCGTCAGGACGTCACCATCAGGGTCGGAGTCATTGAACAAGACGGGCAATTGCGTGGTCCGACCGGGGCGCACACCGAAACTGTCATCCTCCGCCACGGGCGGCCTGTTCTCCTCCTGCCGTTCCGGCAGGGCGGTCTCCTGGGTGACCTCGTCGGATTCCTCTTCCGTCTCCTCGCCCTCGCCTTTGGGCGGTTCGAGGTCGTCCCAGTTGGCGACGACCTTCATCTGGTCCAGGACCATCCAGTTAGTCCCGGACATCGTGTCGTTGAGTACCACGACGTCGCGGTTGACCCGGAAGACCAACTCCGCGCCGGACTGCAGATCCGGGATGGGGACGATCTGATCCCGTTCTTCACCGTCGCAGTCCTGCACGTAGTGTCCGGTGACGGCCGAGGCGGCATGAAGGCATCCGGCAACCCGAACGGGGGCCGTCGCCGCCACACCGCCGTCGGCACCGGCGGGCGTGGTCGATCCGGCGGAGGTGTCCGTGGGTGGGGTGACGCTCATGGTCTGAATGCCCCCGTTGGACAGCGCCACGGTGAACAGATCCCGCTCCGTGGACAAGGCCAACCGTTCCGCCTCGGGACCGGACGGCTGCGGCACCGCACCCACCAGGCGCTCATCCTGCACGGAGTGGCCGGGCCAGGAGAGGGTGCCGGAAGCGGGGTCCACCACCACGGGAACGTCTCCCACGGCCACCAGTTGCGGTTCTTGTAGACCGGACAGTCCTTCGACGCCGTCCCGGCCGGTCTCGACCAGCGCACCAGGCTGATCATCCTCGGCCCCGAAGGTGACCACGGTGTCCTGGCCGAGGTCAGCCACGAGCACCTCACCCTCCACCGTCGTCGTCGACGTCACGGCCCCCTCGGCCTCGTAGAGCGGTTCGTCCGTGGAAATCTGTGGCGATGGGTCCACCGTACCTGCGTAGACAGTCCCCTCAGAGGGGTTGCTGGCCGAGATGACGCTTGCTCCGAGCGCGAAGTCCTGGGTGGCTGGAAGCATGATCTGGTCGCCAGCGACCATGGAAGTCGTGTCAATGGACGTCAAGGCGCCGGAGGCCGGATCCAGCATGAGGGCGGTGGCATCCTCCTGGTGGAGTTCGACGCCCTCCATCGGGGGCCGGAAACCACCGTCCAGGATGGTGGACTCGTGGTTCAGGTGACCGACGTATCCCCCGCTGTTGTGGGTGACCCAGACGCCTGAATCATGTAGTTCGAGGTCAGCGGTGTCGAAACCGGGATAGAGGAAGGCGCCGGTGGCCACGAGGGCACCAATGGCGGAGAAAGCCACCGGGGTCGCCACAGACTTCAGCTGCTTGCGCTTGTTCCCCATGAGTGCCCCGTCATCAGCAATGGATCCGCCCCACTACGGACCCAGGCCATCCTACCGGCCGGCTGAAGGGAGTCGAATCCCCCCACCGCCCCCAGGGTCAGCGGAGATTCAGGCTCCGGCGGGCACGAACAACACCTGGCCGGGCTGCAGCTCGCCACCATCGAGGCCATTCAGTTCGCCGATGCGCAGGATGGCCTCATTGCGGGGTGAGTCTGGGGCGGTGCGCCCTGCGATGGCCCAGAGGGTGTCGCCATAGTTCACCGTGACGGTCTCCACGGCGGCCGCCGGCTCGTCGCCCGACGCTGCCGCCGGGGCCATACCGTGCGCGCCGAAGAAGACAGCGGCCGCTGCGGCCAGGACCGCCAGGACGATGACGGGGAACCCCACGAAGAGGAAACGACCACGGCGGTTCAGGTGAAATCCGTCGGAGCCGGCCGTGCGGGTGTGGACTGATGCTGCAGTACTCATGCTCTTCTGCC
The DNA here is from genome assembly GCF_003386075.1 of Citricoccus muralis. Taxonomy (GTDB): domain Bacteria; phylum Actinomycetota; class Actinomycetes; order Actinomycetales; family Micrococcaceae; genus Citricoccus; species Citricoccus muralis. Next base: position 426,898 of record NZ_QREH01000001.1, on the reverse strand, counting down.
TCTCCTCCCGGATCCCCGGGCCTTCTAGAACGTGTGTTCGACTGCTTCGACCTCATGTCTAGCACGCCTGTTCGAAACATGCCAAGAAAAATTCGAACATATCTTTGAATCGAGGCTGTGACTCCGGTACCGTCAGACCCAGCGACCCAGCACGAGACATCTCACCAAGACCGACGGACACGATAAGAACGGATGGTCGAATGGCCCCCCGGATTACCACTCCCGCCCCGGACCCGCACCGCGATCCCAGCGTCCGGCCCCTCACCGATCGTCAGCGGATCATCCTCGGATCCATCCGCTCTGCGATCGCCGCGCACGGCTACCCGCCGTCCATGCGGGAGATCGGGGATGCCGCCGGCCTGGCATCGCTCTCATCGGTCACCCATCAACTGGGCCAGCTCGAGAAGCTGGGCTACCTCCGCAAGGACCCGGGCCGCCCGCGCGCCATGGAGGTCCTGCTGGACGAGAACGGCCGGGCTCTCGTCACCGAGTCGACCGCCACGGCCCCCGAATCGGCCGCCACGCCGGTGGGCACGGTGAGGACGCTGCACACTGGGGCCGCCGACGGTGATGCCGTACCAGTTCCGCTGGTGGGCCGGATTGCCGCCGGTGGGCCGATCCTCGCCGACCAGCAGGTCGAGGACGTCATGACCCTGCCGCGCCAGCTGACCGGCGAGGGGGAACTGTTCATGCTGAAGGTCTCCGGGGATTCCATGGTCGATGCGGCCATCTGCGACGGCGACTGGGTGGTCGTGCGCCAGCAGAACAACGCACAGAACGGGGACATCGTCGCCGCGCTGCTGGACGACGAGGCCACGGTGAAGACCTTTCGGCAACGGGATGGCCACACGTGGCTGCTGCCGCAGAACTCTGCGTATGAGCCCATCCTCGGAGACGAGGCGACGGTCATGGGCAAGGTCGTCACGGTACTCCGGGCGCTCTGAACCCCATGAACCATCGTCCTCTGCCGCCGGGCGTCCGCGTGGCGGATGCCGAGGAGTTCGTCTACACCCACGGTCGGCTGCTCGAACGCCGCCGGGTGGACCTGCTGCTCCATGGCGGCGGCACCGAGGGCGTCCTGACCGCCCTGGGGGCGTACCGCAATCCAGACGGAGGATTCGGTCACGGCCTCGAACCCGATGTGCGGTCACCGAAGAGTGAGGCCCTCTCCACGCTGACGGCCCTGGACCTCTTGGCCGGTTGGGATCTGGCCGAGCACCCCTGGGTGCGCTCTGGACTGGAATGGGTGGCCTCGACCTCCGGGCTGGATGGTTCCGTGCCGTTCGTCACCGAGGCCTCCCTCGAGTGGCCCCATGCACCGTGGGTCCAACCGGTTCCCGGCGGTTCGCACCTCACGTATGGCTTCGCCGCCGCGGCCCTGCTGACGGGGTTCTCGGGCGGGTGGGCCGAGGCCGCCTCGGACTGGTGCCGCCTCCGACTGTCCCGGGGTGCGACTGCCAGCGACCTGTCCGCTTATGAGGCCAAGTACGCCTTGAGGTTCCTCGCTGCGGACGGCCTTCCCTCGGGCTCGGCCGACAGCCCGATCCTGGCGGCCCTCCGAGAGCGGTTGTCCGCCGACGGCTCCCTCCCCGTGGCGGGTGGTGCCGAGGACGAGAGCATCCACGCGGTCGACCTGGTCCACCATCCATGGACGGTCCCCTTCCCCTCAGACTTCTTCGGCGGCCTGGTCCCTGCAGCCGTGATGTCCCGGGACCGCCGGTGGCTCGCATCCGCCCAGGAGCCCGATGGCGGATGGTCCGTGGACTGGCCGGCCTGGAGCCCGGCCCCCGGCATCGAATGGCGGGCCATTCGAACGGTCGGCGCCCTCGAGATGCTGATCCGCTAGACGCTATGAGGTGAAGGGAGGTCGGGACCTGCACTGTTCAACATTGCGTGGGTTGCCGGCCGTGCTTCCCTTCCCGGTCGCCCGGTGACGGGGATTGACTGGTAGTGCCACAGTTGAATCTTTGGGAGGTCCCGACATGTTCGATCGTACTTATGTGGGGCTGGATGTGCATGCTCAGAACCTCGTCGCCTGTGCCCTGGACACGGCCACCGGCGAGATCGTCCGGGACAAGATGGCCTGCGACCCGGTGGCCGTGACCGCCTGGCTGGAACGCTTCGACCCCGAGCATCTGCAAGTGGTCTACGAGGCCGGACCTACCGGCTTCGGGCTGGCCCGGCACCTGCGCCTACACGGCATCGACTGTGTGGTCGCGGCCCCGTCCAAACTGCTGCGCGCCCCCGGCGACCGGGTTAAGACGGACAAGCGCGACGCGATGGGCCTGGCCAGGATCCTCTCGCTGGGCCAGATCACCCAGGTGCGGGTTCCCACCCTGGGCCAGGAAGGGCTGCGGGACCTCTCCCGAGCCCGGATGGCCGCGGCGAAGGACCTGGCCCACTGCCGGCAGCGGATCAACTCGCTGCTGCTGCGCCACGGACTCCACTACCCGGAGAAGAGCCGGTGGACCAGCCCACACCTTGCCTGGCTGGGCCGGCAACGCTTCGACTCGACGGCCACGGCATCGACCCTCGAGTCCTACCTCGAGCAGCAGGTGCTGCTGATGCAGCATCTGAAGCGGCTCGAGGCCGAGATCACCGAACAGGCCAAGAACTCCGAGTATGCGCAGGTGATCAACGCGCTGATGTGCTTCCGGGGGATCGACATCACCACCGCCTACGGGCTCGCCGTGGAGATCAGCGACTGGACCCGCTTCACCGGATCGTCCATCGGCGCCTACCTGGGGCTGGTGCCCTCCGAGCACTCTTCCGGGGCCTCTCGGGCCCAGGGCCCGATCACCAAGGCCGGCAACACCTACGCCCGGCGCCTGCTCGTGGAAGCCGCCTGGCAACACGACCGGCCGTTCAGACGCCCCGGGACCAGGCTGCTGCGCCAGCTCCAGCTCGTGGACTCGGCAACCCGGATCCGGGCGCTGGAGGGCAACCGGCGTCTGCACCGGGCCTGGGAGCGGTTCAACGCCCGAGACAAGCTGCGCACCAAGGCCAACACCGCCATCGCCCGGGAACTGGCCGGCTGGTGCTGGTCGGTCGCCGCACCGCTACAACAAGCCGTCCAGGACAAGGCCTGGCCGGTGCCGGAAGGAGCCGCGATGAACGCGGCCTGAACCCCCTGAACGTACCCTGCGGACCGCGTGGGGCGATGAGGCAGCACGTGGAGCCAACCCGAGACCTGACTATGGACAACCGAGACCCCGGTCCCGGCGACGCCCGACTCTAGACCTCGGAATGCTCCTGCCGAACAATCGTCATGCGGTACCCAACCCGCGAATATCAGTCTGACCCTGTCGTCGACAAGACGCGCCTACGCCCCACCACCGCAGCGGTACATGAAGAACGGCCCCGGACACCGACTGGTCCGGAGCCGTTCTTCTCTGCCACTTGACAAACGAAGCTACATATCAGTCAGCAGGGCGGAGCCGCTCCAGCACGCCGCGGACCACGGAGGGATCGGCCGTCGGCCAGAAGTCCGGCAGGGTCGAGCGCAGGAACGACCCATACCGTTCCGTCGCCAGCCTGGAGTCGAGGACAGCCACGACACCGCGGTCCGTCGCGGTCCTGATGAGCCGGCCGGCACCCTGCGCCAGGCGGACCGCCGCATGGGAGGCGGAGACCGCCATGAACCCGTTGCCGCCATGTCGGCTGATGTCTCTGGACCGCGCCGTGGACAGGGGATCGTCCGGTCGCGGGAACGGGATCCGATCGATGACCACCAGGCGGCAGGACACGCCGGGCACGTCCACGCCCTGCCACAGGCTCATGGTCCCGAACAGGCAGGTGTCCTCCTCCGTGGCGAACTGCCGCACCAGGGCGGTCAGCGTGGTGTCGCCCTGGCACAGGATCGTGGGCTTTGGACCGAGCCGGGTGCGCATCTCGGCGGCAGCGTCCTCGGCGGCCCGTTTGGAGGAGAACAGGCACAGAGCGCCGCCGCCGGACGCCTTGAGCAGTGCCTCGAGTTCGTCATAGGTCTCGGGGGCAGCGAACCGACCCGGCTTCGGCAGATGCCGGGCCACGTAGAGCACACCCTGCCTCGGGTAGTCGAAGGGACTGCCCACGTCCAGACCGGACCAGGCCGGCGCCCCCTCGCCCATCAGGCCGAGGGATCCCGCCACCGGGTTGAACGACTCACCGATGGCCAGTGTGGCCGAGGTCAGCACGGTCGTGGCCTGACCGAAGAGCCCCTCGCGGAGTTTGCCGGCCACTGACAGCGGGGCCACATAGAGCATCGGCACCGCGGACTCGTCCCCGGGGATCCACCCGGTGCCGGGTTCGAAGTGGCCCGGACGGGACGCCCAGAGCACCTCGGGATGACTGGTGTCCGGGGTGGTCTCCAGCATCCGCTCGGCCACGTCCAGGACGTCCTGCATCCGGGATCGGGCCATCTGACGCCCGCCGTCGGCCGAGGAGTCAGCACCTCCTCCGCTCGGCTTGGAATCACTCAGCCCCTGGCGGGCCGCATCGCGGACAGCCTTCAGTGCGTTCTGCTGGACCTCGTCCGGCCCCCGCGGTATCAGGCCCGTGGGGGTGGCGGTGAAGGCGGCGTCGAGGCCGGCGCCGGCCTGCACCAGGTCCTCCACGGCGATGGCCGTGTGCTTGCGGGCCGAGGAGGCCGCGGCCTGCACGATGGCCCCGGAGAGCTGGCCGGTCACTGCCCCGGTCACCCGGTCCTGGAGTTCGTGGGCCTCGTCCACCACCACAGCCTCGAACTCGGGCAGCACCGCGAGCCCCTCGAAGGCGGCGATCGCGAGCATGGCGTGATTGGTGACCACCACGTCCGCCTCCCCGGCGTCCGCGCGCGCCCGCTCGGAGAAGCATTCGGCCGCCATCGGGCACTTCTGGGCGCCCAGGCAGTCCACCGCGGAGACCGAGACCTGGCGCCACGCGCGGTCGGTGACGCCCGGATCGAGGTCGTCCCGGTCCCCCGTGTCCGTCTCCTCGGACCATTCGCGCAGCCGCAGGACCTCGCGGCCCAGGGGGCTGGTCGGGCCGCCGTCGGATCCGGACAGCATCTCGCCGTCGTCGGCCATGCCGAACAGTGCCTGGCCGTCCTCCTCCGGGAAACCGCCCTCCAACTTGTGCTTGCACAGGTAGTTGGACCGGCCCTTGACCAGGGCGATGTTCATGGGACGGGGGAGCTCCTCCCGCAGGGCTTCCAGTAGCTTGGGCGCATCCCGCCGCATGATCTGGGACTGCAACGCCAGGGTGGCGGTGGCCACCACCACCGGGTTCTCGGCCTCCAGGGCGTGCTGGAGCGCCGGCACCAGGTACGCCAACGACTTCCCGGTGCCGGTGCCCGCCTGCACCAACAGGTGCTGCCCGGTCTCCAGGGACCGGGCGACCTCCACGACCATGCGCCGTTGCCCTTCGCGCCGCTGGCCCCCGGTGGCTGTGACGGCGGCGTCCAGCAGCCGCAGGGCCTCACGCTCGGCGTCGGTACGGGGCTCGGCGGCGGGCTCCGCCACGGCAGCCGGCGCGGCTTCCTCGACCGTCTCTGTCATGCTCCGGCGCGCTCCTGACCGTCCGCGGACCCTTCGGCGGCATAACGGCGCAGGTCCTCGGCGATGTCCTCGCGGACCAGCACCCGCAGCCGCGTGCCCTCGGCCTCGTAGGTCTCCGAGATGATGTCCGCGTCCGGCGAGTGCAGGCGCGAGACCACGTCCCCGTCGGTGAACGGGATCAACAGGTCCAGGGCCACGTTCGGACGTGGGATCGCGTCCGAGACGGCGCGCTCGAGTTCCTCGATCCCCTCCCCGGTCCGTGCGGAGACGACCACTGACCGCGGTTCCTTCTGGCGCAGCCGCGCCACCACCACCGGGTCGGCGGCATCGGCCTTGTTCAGCACGATGATCTCGGGGATCTGCCGGGCGTCCACCTCGGCTAGCACGGCTCGCACGGCGGCGATCTGCCCCTCGGGGTCCGAGTGCGAGGCGTCGACGACGTGCAGGATCACGTCCGCGTCGGCCACCTCCTCCAGGGTGGAGCGGAAGGCCTCGACCAGCTGTGTCGGCAACGAGCGGACGAAGCCGACCGTGTCCGAGAGCGTGTAGCCGATGCCGTCCGGGGTGACGGACTTGCGCACCGTGGGGTCCAGGGTGGCGAACAGGGCGTTCTCCACGAGGACGCCGGCATGCGTGAGCCGGTTGAGCAGGGAGGACTTGCCGGCGTTCGTGTACCCGGCGATCGCCACGGACGGCACCCGGTTGCGACGCCGGTTGGCCCGCTTGGTCTCACGCGCCGGCTTCATCGCGGCGATCTCCCGGCGCAGCTTGGCCATGCGGGTGCGGATACGGCGGCGATCCAGCTCGATCTTGGTCTCACCGGGGCCGCGGGAGCCGATGCCCTCACCGCCGGCGGCACGGCCACCGGCCTGGCGGGACATGGACTCGCCCCAACCGCGCAGGCGCGGCAACAGGTACTCGAGCTGCGCCAGTTCCACTTGGGCGCGGCCCTCACGGGACTGGGCGTGCTGGGCGAAGATGTCCAGGATCAGCGCCGTGCGGTCGATGACCTTGACGCGGACGATGTCCTCCAGGGCACGGCGCTGGGAGGGAGCCAGCTCCGAGTCCACGACGACGGTGTCCGCACCGGTCATCGCCACGATGCCGCGCAGCTCCTCGGCCTTGCCCTTGCCCAGGAAGGTCGCTGGATCCGGCAGGTGCCGGCGCTGGATCAGACCGTCCAGAACCTCGGATCCCGCGGTCTCGGCCAGGGCCGCGAGCTCGCGCAGGGAGTTCTCGGCGTCCTCCGCGGTCCCCTCGGACCAGAGGCCGGCGAGAACGACCCGCTCCAGGCGCAGTTGGCGGTACTCGACCTCACTCATGTCCTCGAGCTCGGTGGACAGTCCGCTGACTCGCCGCAGGGCCTGGCGTTCGGCCAGGTCGAACTGCTCACCGTCGGCCTCGGTGTGCCCGTCACCGCCCTTGGACAGCGCGAGGGCTCGGCCAGGTTCGGGGGCGTTCTTGGCGGCACCGGCGGCATCAGCCGCAAGGATCCGGTCGATCACGTCACGGATCTCGGACTCGTTCCCGTGCTGCTCGTTCGCGGGCTGTTCGTTCCCCTGTGGGGTGGTCTCGGTCATGGTCTCCTTGGAAGAGTTGTGGTCTCTAGGGTAGTCGCTGTCGGGGACGCCGAGAGTGTTCGGGTCGCCGCTGTGGATGGGGGTTTTCGGGGCCACCAGGGCCTCCTTCACGGGTCGGGCCGGCGTGGGATCGGCGCGAGGAATCGCAGCAGACCAGGACCCGGGCAGTCGGGTCACGCAGGCTCAAGGGAAAGTGGATGCCATCACGGACGGTGTCTCAACCCGCTGCACAGCGGGGAGATCGGGGTCCGGAGCGTCGGTGCCGCTGAGGCACGTCCGGCTCAACGCAGGTAAATCCACATGCCATCCAGTATAGGGACGCTGTCAAGCAGAGGTAGCATCGGCCGTGATGGATTCCGCACACTACTTCTCCGCCGAGCCGGTCGGCCCGGAACAACGACGACGGCTCAGCCTCACCTTGGCCGGCCGGGACGTCACCGTCGAGACGGCGGGCGGCATCTTCTCCCCCGACGGACTGGACAAGGGCACCGCGGCGATGCTGCGTACGGTACCGGGCCCTCCGTCGTCGGGCTCGTTCCTGGACATCGGTACCGGCTGGGGGCCGCTCACCCTCACGCTGGCGCTGTCCAGCCCCGACGCCCAGGTGACGGGGGTGGAGGTCAATGACCGTGCCGCGCAGTTGTGCCGGGACAATGTCGCAGCCCTCGGCCTGGACAACGTCTCCGTCTACCGGCCAGACGGGGTCCCCGCCGAGCGGACCTTCGACCTGATCTGGTCCAATCCGCCGATCCGGGTGGGCAAGGAGGCACTGCACTCGATCCTGATGCAGTGGCTGCCCCGACTGGCCCCCGGGGGCCGTGCCCTGTTGGTGGTGCAGAAGAACCTCGGGGCCGATTCGCTGCTGCCGTGGATGGCCGCGGCCCTGGAGGAACGGTTTCCGGGGCAATTCACGGCGTCACGCTTCGGCAGCGAGAAGGGCTTCCGGATCCTGCAGGTGGACCGGGCCTGACAGCCGCCGGTCAGGCCCCGTGAGGCCCGTTCACGCCACCGTTCCGTCGAAGATGAGTGTGGCGGGCCCGGACAGGATGACGCGTTCGGTGCCGTCAGACTGGGGGATGAACTCGACGCCCACCATGCCGCCCGGGACGCCGACCTCCCAGGCCAGGGCGTCACGGTCTCCGGCCCAGATGCGGACGGCCGTGGCGGCGGCACAGGCTCCCGTGCCGCAGGAGAGGGTCTCCCCCACTCCCCGCTCGTGAACGCGCAGCTCCAGTCGGCCGACGCCGTTCAGGAAGAGCGGGTCGGCGGCCACCACGAACTCCACATTGGTTCCGTTCGGCGGGACCGGTTCCACGTTGGGCTGCTTCGCCAGGTCCAGATCCGCCAGATCCGCGTCCTCGGCCAGCGCGACGACAGTGTGCGGGTTGCCCATCGAGATGCTCAGGGCCGGGCGGGGGTCGGCCAGCCCGGCGGCGAGCACCAGGGAGTCCGAGGCCCGCTCCTCGGCCAGTTCGGGGTCGATGTAGCTCCACGGTCCCATGTCGGTCGAGTACTGTTCCTCGCCGGTCCGGGTGACGGTGCGGAGGCCGGCGCGGGTGCCGATCTGCAGCTGTTGCCCGATCTCCAGGTCCACCAGGCCGCGGGTGGCGAGATAGTGCACGAAGACTCGCACCCCGTTGCCGCACATCTCGGAGACGGAGCCGTCGGCATTGCGGTAGTCCATGAACCAGGTGGCCTCGGGGTGGTTCTCCAGCAGATCCCGTCCCTCGATGAGGTGCGTGGACTCGACCACGCGGATCAGTCCGTCGGCGCCGACCCCGAAGTGGCGGTCGCAGAGCGCCTCCACGTGGTCCGGGGCGAGTTCGGTCTCCCCGCTCAGGTCGGGGACGAGGATGAAGTCGTTGCCGGTGCCGTGCCCCTTCGTGAAGGCCAGCCCGGCCAATTGGTCAAGGGCGGTCCGCAGGCGGTCGGGGTCCTGGGCGATCGGCAGGGTCATGACCTCAGTCTAGGTGGCGGCCTGTGGCCCTGTTGACCGGGCCAGGTGTCCCAGCACGTCCTCGAGCAGGCCGGGGCGCGTGGGATCGAACCACGTGACGCGCGGGTCCGCCCGGAACCAGGTGATCTGGCGGCGGGCGAAGCGGCGGGTCGCCGTGGCGGTGTCCTCGATGGCCCCGGACGTGTCCGCTTCACCGTCCAGGACGGCGAGGAACTGCGCGTAGCCGATCGCCCGCGAGGCCGTCCTGCCCTGCCGCAGTCCGAGGGCGTCCAAGGTCCGGACCTCGTCCAGCAGGCCCGCCTCGGCCATGGCGACCACGCGGGCATGCAGCCGCTCATGCAGTCTGGGCCGGTCCAGGTCCAGTCCCACCTGCACCGTCGGCCGCAGGTAGGTCCGCTGGGGCATGTACGAGGTGAACGTGCGTCCGGTGAGCTCGAAGACCTCGAGGGCACGCACCATCCGCCGTGCATCCCCCAGGCGTGCCGCGCTGTCCGGATCCACGGCCTGCAACCGCGTCCGCAGGCCCTCCAGGCCGACCTCGTGACCTTCGGACTCGATCCGTGCCCGGACGTCCGGGTCTGTCGGGGGGAACTCGAGTTCGTCCAGTGCGGCCCGCACGTACAGTCCGGAGCCGCCGACGAGGACCGGCACGAGGCCTCGGGCCCGGATGTCGCCGATCACCGCCCGCGCCTCGGACTGGAAGCGGGCCACCGAGGCCTCCTCGGTCACGTCGAGCACGTCCAGCAGGTGGTGGGGTATCCCCCGGCGCCCGGAGACCGGGAGCTTGGCCGTGCCGATGTCCATGCCGCGGTAGAACTGCAGGGCGTCGCTGTTGACGATCTCCCCGCCCAGCCGCTCGGCCAGGTCCAGGGCCAGCTCGGACTTCCCCGTGCCCGTGGGCCCGACGACGGCCACGATCGGCGCGCGGCCGGCGTCGGTCATGCGGGGCGCAGGGTGGGCATGCCCAGGCTGACGCCGGCTGAGCCGGCAGTACCCTCGGCATCAGCTGCCCCAGCGCCGGGTGAGGGCACACCGCAGGAGGCGGCCTGGGCAAGGTCCCAGGCGTCGCCGGCACGGGACCGGCGCAGGACGTAGCCCTCCGGGTCCTCCGCTGAGGGGTCCGCAATCAGGAAGTAGGGGTGCGATGCCGTCACCGTCACCGTGACGACATCACCGGGCCGCGGGACCTCGGCGCCCTCCGGGACGCTGAAGTGCACGAGCCGGTTGTCCGGGGCACGGCCGGCCAACCGGCCGGTCGCGGCATCCTTGGAGCCGGAGTGGTTCGTCACCAGCAGCTCCTGGCGGGTACCCACGAGCTTCGCCGTCTCCTCGGCGCTGATGCGGTCCTGCAGGGCGGTCAGGCGCTCGAAGCGTTCCTGGACGACCGCCTTGGGAACCTGGTTCTCCATCTCCCCGGCGGGGGTTCCCGGGCGGATGGAGTACTGGAAGGTGAAGGCCGAGGAGAAACGGGAGGCCTCCACCACGTCCAGGGTGTCCTGGAAGTCCTGCTCGGTCTCCCCGGGGAATCCGACGATGATGTCCGTGGTCACGGCGGCGTGCGGGATCCGTTCCCGGACCTTGTCCAGGATGCCGAGGAACTTCTTGGACCGGTAGGAGCGGCGCATCTCCTTGAGGATTCGGTCCGAGCCGGACTGCAGCGGCATGTGCAACTGCGGCATGACGTTGGGGGTCTCGGCCATGGCATCGATGACGTCGTCGGTGAAGGAGGCCGGATGGGGGCTGGTGAAGCGGACCCGCTCCAGTCCCTCGATCGAGCCGCACGCGCGCAGCAGCTTCGCGAAGGCACCGCGGTCGCCGAACTCGACGCCGTAGGTGTTCACGTTCTGGCCGAGCAGGGTCACCTCCACGGCGCCGGCATCCACGAGGGCCTGGACCTCGGCGAGGATCTCGCCGGGACGGCGGTCCTTCTCCTTGCCGCGCAGGGCCGGGACGATGCAGAAGGTGCAGGTGTTGTTGCAGCCCACCGAGATGGAGACCCACCCGGAATAGGTCGAGTCGCGCTTGGTCGGCAGGGTGGAGGGGAAGGTCTCCAGCGATTCCAGGATCTCGAGCTCGGCCTGCTGGTTGTGACGGGACCGCTCCAACAGGGTGGGCAGCGAACCGATGTTGTGGGTGCCGAACACGACGTCGACCCATGGGGCCTTGTCGATGATGGTCTTCTGGTCCTTCTGGGCCAGGCAGCCGCCGACGGCGATCTGCATGCCGGGGTGGTTGTCCTTGACGGCGCGCAGGTTGCCGAGGTTCCCATAGAGCTTGTTGTCCGCATTCTCCCGGACGGCACAGGTGTTGAACACGACGAGGTCGGGTTCCGTCGTCCCCTCGACCGGGGCATAACCGGCGTCCTCCAGCAGGCCGGAGATGCGCTCGGAATCGTGCACGTTCATCTGGCAGCCGAAGGTGCGGACCTGGTATGTGCGCTCATCGAGACGGGGGGTGGAAGTCACCGCAGTATTCTAGTCGTCGTCCAGGGCGAAAGCATCCGCCTCATCCTCGAGGCCACCGAGGACGTCCTTGACGATGCCCAGTGCCATGCCCGGCGGGTATCCCTTGCGGGCGAGCATGGCGGCCAGGCGCCGGACGGTCTTGTCCCGCTCCGCCCGGTCCTCAGCCGAGTCTCCGTGCGGGAGTTGGCGCCCGCGGATCTTTCGCTGGACGAGTTCGACGGCGGCTTCACGTTCGGCGTCCTCACTGATCGTCTCGAGGGCCTGTTCGGCGGCTTCCCCGGAGACGCCCTTCTGCTGGAGCTCCCGGCGCAGAGCACCGCGGGCGAGGCCTTTGGAGCGTTGGCGGGTGCGGACGAAGTTCTCCGCATAGGCGGTGTCATCCACGAGCCGGACATCCTCGAGGCGGTCCAGCACCGCGGCGGCCACGTCCTCGGGGACATCCCGCTCGGCGAGCTTCTCCTCCAACTGCTTCCGCGACTTCGGCGAGGCGGCGAGCTGGCGCAGCACGATGGTCCGCGCCACCTCCGTGGCGGCCGGCTCCGGATCGTCCGTGAGGTGCTCGGGGACGTCCGGTACCGCACGGAGGTGGCGACGTGTCATCAGGCCGGGGACTGACCCGAGACGGCGCGCAGCTGCGGCTCGCCCGCGGTCTCGTCCTCGGCCGTCACGCCGATGCCGAGCTTCTCCAGGATGCGGGTCTCGATCTCGTCGGCGAGGTCGGGGTTGTCCTTGAGGAAGCGGCGGGAATTCTCCTTGCCCTGGCCCAGCTGATCGCCGTCGTAGGTGTACCAGGCGCCGGACTTCTTCACGATGCCCTCGTCCACGCCCATGTCGATCAGGGAGCCCTGGCGGGAGATGCCCTCGCCGTAGATGATGTCGAACTCGGCCTGCTTGAAGGGCGGGGCCATCTTGTTCTTGACGATCTTGGCACGGGTGCGGTTGCCGACAGGGTTGCCGCCTTCTTTCAAGGTCTCGATCCGGCGCACGTCGATCCGGACGGAGGCGTAGAACTTCAGGGCCTTGCCGCCGGTGGTGGTCTCGGGGCTGCCGAAGAACACGCCGATCTTCTCACGCAGCTGGTTGATGAAGATGGCGGTGGTCTTGCTCTGGGCCAGGCGGCCGGTGATCTTGCGCAGGGCCTGGGACATCAACCGGGCCTGCAGGCCCACGTGGCTGTCACCCATCTCGCCCTCGATCTCGGCGCGGGGCACCAGCGCGGCCACCGAGTCGATGACGACGATGTCCAACGAGCCCGAGCCGATCAGCATGTCCATGATCTCGAGGGCCTGCTCACCGGTGTCCGGCTGCGAGACCAACAGGGCGTCCGTGTCCACGCCAAGCTTCTTGGCGTATTCCGGGTCCAGGGCGTGCTCGGCGTCAATGAAGGCGGCGATGCCGCCATTGCGCTGGGCGTTGGCCACGGCGTGCAGGGCGACGGTGGTCTTACCGGAGGATTCCGGACCGTAGATCTCCACGACACGGCCGCGGGGCAGGCCGCCGATGCCCAGGGCGACGTCCAATCCGACGGAACCGGTGGGAATGACCTCCATCGGGACGCGGACCTCGTCCCCGAGGCGCATCACCGATCCCTTGCCGTACTGCTTGTCGATCTGGGCCAGTGCGGCTTCCAGAGCCTTCTCGCGGTCAGTGGCTGACGCCATGATTCACCCCTATGTGTGCTGGTGGCGGGCGGCCTTCGAGCCGTTCCCCTGTACTGATGACGAACCTACTGGACCGCCCGGACGGGTTAGCGGAACGCCGCTGGTGCTGTGGATGACATGCCCGGGGCGTGCCGCGGTTCATGTCCTGTGGAGGAGCCTACCGCCGTTCGAAGATGTTTTCGAAGAGCCCGGCGTCGGCGTGTCCTCGTAGTCCTCACAGCTCAGTCCTGGGAGCGGTCCCTCACCGGGAGGTCACGGCCGAGGCGGCGCCCCTCGGGGACGCCCTGGAGGTCGCAGACGTCGAGCCACACGCGCCGCGGGTCCACGCCGGCGTCGAGGGACCGGTCCGCGGTCTCCTGGAGGGACGGCAGCACGAGGGTCGCGGCGATCACGCCGGCGTTGCCGGGGCCGAACTCGTCATCCATCAATCGGCGGAATTCACTGTGCTTCATCTCTGGACCCTTCTGTCCCCTCACGGCAACAGGACCGCAGCCCCGAGGGTCTGCGGTCCTGCGCTGCGGTCTTGGTCAGTGGCTGCCGGCAAGCTGGCCGAAGTCGTCCGGGACCTCGTCCGGGATGCGGGTGCCGAACTCCTCGGGAGCGAAGCCGCTCTCGAGGTCCACGGGGACAGTGTCCGGGATGTGCACTCCCTCTTGGAGGGCGATGCGGTCCGAGACCTCGCGCAACATCAGGGACATGGGGACGTTCAGGGCGCTGCAGATGGAGGACAACAGCTCCGAGGAGGCTTCCTTCTGTCCGCGCTCGACCTCGGACAGGTAGCCGAGGGAGACTCGCGCATGGTGGGAGACCTCGCGGAGCGTGCGGCGCTGGCGCTGACGGACGTCACGCAGGACGTCTCCGATTTCCTGGCGAAGGACTGGCACGGCGTGCTCCTTGGTCTCGAGGGAGTCGGTTGGGACGTTTTCCCCGGTCGCCATCCAACGGGTGATGCCGTTGATGGATACCGGATGCTTCATCATGTCTACTGTCTTCTCCTGAGTGGGTACTGGGAGTGGCCGAACAGGCCAACTGGTGGGTACAACGGTGACCAGGCCGGTATTTGTTCCCGGCCCGGCAGCCCATCATCTGGATTCCCAGCCGATTCCCAGCTGACTGCGCGGCATGCTCCTAGCCTACCGACAACCCCGGACCCGGAGGCAAGCGTGCCGACGCATCCCTCGCGTTCCGTGACGCAAATGTCATGCCCACCGGGTCAGACGCGCCTGCACCATCTGCAATCCCCGGCGGACCGTGTCCCGTCGGATCGCCTCCCGGTCTCCCTCGAGGTGCAGCAGCACGGCCTCCGGCTCGGCGTGGCCCGGCATTCCGGCCAGCCCCACATAGACCGTGCCCACCGGCTTGCCCTGGTGCGCTTCCGGCCCGGCCACGCCGGTCGTGGAGATCCCGACGTCGGCGCCCGTCACATGGCGGGCACCCTCGGCCATCTGCCGGGCCACCTCGGCGTCCACGGCGCCAGCCCGGGCCAGCAGGCCCGGATCCACGCCGAGCAGCCGCTCCTTGACGTGGTTCTGGTACGCCACCACGCCGCCCTGCAACGTCCCGGAAGCCCCGGGCACCTCGGCCAGGGTGGCCGCCAGCAGTCCAGCGGTCAGGGATTCCGCGGTGGCGACCGTCAGGTCCCGGCGGATCAACAGCTGCACGACGGCGGCCGGCAGGTTCTCCGCATCGACCAGCTCGGCCAGTTCCATCGGCTCTTCCCGTTCCACCCGGTCAATCACGGCTGGACTGCCCGGACTGGCTGGACTGGCTGGACTCGCCGGCGAGAGAGTCCCGACGCAGCCGCAGGCCCTTGAGGACATAGTCGGCTCCAGTGATGAGGGTGACCACGAGGGCGGCGGCCATCAGGATCCAGCCGGCCCACAGCCACCAGTCCCCCAGCACCGGGCCCAGGGGGGCCAACAGCCACAGCAGGGCCGCGGCCTGGAGCACGGTTTTGAGCTTGCCGCCCCTGGAGGCTGGCATGACACCGTACTTGAGCACCATCAGACGCATCAGCGTGATGCCCCACTCGCGGACGAGGATCAACACGGTCACCCACCACCAGAGCTCGCCCAGCAGGGAGAGCACGATGAAGGCGGAACCGGTCAGGAGCTTGTCCGCGATGGGATCGGCGATCTTGCCGAAGCTGGTGACCAGTCCCCGGGACCGGGCGATGTCGCCATCCAGCTTGTCGGTGTAGATGGCCACGGCGAAGAGGGCGAAGGCCACCCAGCGCAGGACCATCGAGTCCTCGCCCGAGGGGCCTCCGGCCACGAGCATCCAGATGAAGAACGGGACCATGACGATCCTGACGGCCGTCAGGAGGTTGGGCAGGTTCCAGTTCTCACTCATGTGTGCAGTCTACGGATCTCACCGGCCGGTGAGGTGCCACGCGTCCTCGGAACCCTCGCCGTCCTCGCCACCGTCCTCGTCGTACCAGTCGTCCGCCGCGGGACGGGAGGCGAGATCGTCCGCCACCAGGTCACGCCCATAGTCGGAAGACGTCGGATCGGAGGCCTCCGCAGGCAGGGACCCGCGCACCAGTTCCTGGTCCGAGGGCGCTTGGCCCGAGCGTTGAGGCATCTCCGGATACTCAGCGCGCGGCTGACCAGAGCCGCCGGTGCCGCCGGTGCCGCCGGTGCCGCCGGTGCCGCCGACGTGATCGTCACTGTCGAAACCCTTCGGGGCACCAGGGCCGCCGGCCTGGTCCGCGTGCACCACGTCCTCGGCGTAGGCCTCCGGCGCGTCCTCACTCGGGGCCGCTGCCGGTGGGCCGTCGCCCCGAATGGTGGCCAGCAGGTCGGCCAGGTCATCGGGCTTGACCAGCACGTCGCGGGCCTTGGAACCCTCCGAGGGACCGACGACGCCGCGGGACTCCATCAGGTCCATGAGGCGCCCGGCCTTGGCGAAGCCGACGCGCAGCTTGCGCTGCAGCATGGAGGTGGAGCCGAACTGCGTGGTGACCACGAGCTCGGTGGCCTGCAGCAGCAGATCCATGTCGTCGCCGATGTCCTCGTCGATGACCTTCTCGATCTTCTCCGGCACCACGTCCTGGCGGTACTGCGCGGTCATCTGGGTCTTGACGTGTTCCACGACCGCGTGGATCTCGGACTCGTTGACCCAGGCGCCCTGTACACGCATCGGCTTGGACTTGCCCATCGGCAGGAACAGGGCGTCACCCTGGCCGAGCAGCTTCTCGGCACCGGGCTGGTCCAGGACCACGCGGGAGTCCGTGACGGATGAGGTGGCGAAGGCCATGCGGGAGGGCACGTTGGCCTTGATGAGGCCGGTGACCACGTCCACCGAGGGCCGCTGGGTGGCCAGCACCAGGTGGATGCCGGCGGCACGGGCGAGCTGGGTGATGCGGACGATCGCGTCCTCGACGTCCCGCGGCGCGACCATCATCAGGTCCGCGAGCTCGTCCACGATCACCAGCAGGTACGGGTAGGGCTTGAGCACGCGCTTGGAGTCCGGCGGGAGGTTGACCTTGCCGGCCCGGATCGCCTTGTTGAAGTCGTCCACGTGCTTGTAGCCGAAGGCCGCCAGGTCGTCGTAGCGGGTGTCCATCTCGCGCACGACCCACTGCAGGGCCTCGGCTGCCTTCTTCGGGCTGGTGATGATCGGGGTGACCAGGTGCGGGACGCCCTCGTACGCGGTGAGTTCCACGCGCTTGGGGTCCACCATGACCATGCGGACCTCGTCCGGGGTGGAGCGCATGAGGATCGAGGTGATCATGGAGTTCACGAACGAGGACTTGCCGGCCCCGGTGGCACCGGCCACGAGCATGTGCGGCATCTTGGCGAGGTTGGCCATGACGAAGCCACCCTCGACGTCCTTGCCGACGCCCATCACCATCGGGTGGTCGGTCTTGCGCGCGGCGTTGGAACGCAGCACGTCACCCAAGGCCACGACCTCCTTGTCCGCGTTGGGGATCTCGATGCCGATGGCGGACTTGCCCGGGATCGGCGAGAGAATGCGCACGTCCGAGGACGCCACGGCGTAGGAGATGTTCTTGGACAGCGCCGTGACCTTCTCCACCTTGGTGCCCGGCGCGAGCTCGATCTCGTAGCGGGTGACCGTGGGGCCGCGGGAGAACCCGGTGACCTCGGCGTCGACCTTGAACTGGTCCAGCGTGGAGGTCAGGGCGGCCACCACGGCGTCATTGGCCTCGGTGCGGTCCTTGTGAGGCGGGCCGGCCGGCAACAGGGCCGAGTCCGGCAGGGTGTACGTGATGTCCCCGCCCAGGTGCAGCTGCTCCGAGCGTGCCGGCATGGGCGGCAGCTCGGCCGGCCTGGCCACCGGGGTCGCCTTCACGGCAGCCGCCGGTACTGCTGCCGGTGTTGCTCCCGGCATCGCCGGCGGCACGGTGCCGATCGGTTCGGTCGCCGGCCCGGCGGGAGCATCGGGTCCGACGCCGGCCGCCTCCTTGACGCGGGCGATGGCCAGTTCCCCGGCGGTCGGCCGCCGGACACCCGGCGGCACGGCCGGGCCGGAGGATTCGGCCTCAGCGGGGGTCGCCGCGGAGGCAGCATCAGGGTGCCCGTCGGCGTCGGCATCCCCGATCACGGCGGTCTCGTAGGCCTCCGTGGTGGTGACCGGATCACCGTTCTGGTCCAGGACCGCGGTCGGCTGTTCGTCGTCACGCCCGAAGAGCCGGGTGCCCTTGCGCTTCCTCTTCGCCTGCTTGTCCGGCTTGCCCGGTTTGCCGGCGTGGTCGCGTTCGTGCTGCGTCAGGTAGGACTGGTCATGCTCGTCCTCTCCGTCCCGGTCGGCTCGGCTGTCACGGGCACCGCGGGCGGTGCGGTCCGGGCGCTCGGTGGCCGCGCCGCCGTCGGGCTGTCCGGTGAGCCAGGCATAGGCGTCCCGCGTGCGCTGCGGGATCTGGCCCACCGGGGTGGCGGTGACGATCAGCAGCCCGAAGAGGACCAGGACGACCATCAGGGCCCACACGGGCCACGGCGTCAGCAGGGAGGCCAGCGGTGTGGTGGCGAGGTAGCCGACCAGGCCTCCCCCGGCCAGGAGGTTCTCGAAGGAATCGGCCACGGCGGGCAGGCCTGCTACGAGGTGGGCGATCCCGGTGGCACCGACCAGCATGACCAGCAGGCCGATCGAGATGCGGCCGTTGTCCCGGTGCTCCTGGGGCGTGCGGAAATACCGGACGGCGATGATGAGCAGCACAGCCGGGAAGAGCAGGGCGGCCCAGCCGAGGGTTCCGGCGGCCACGTTGTGGACCACGGTGCCGTAGCCCGGGGTGCCGCGCAGGCCCCACCATTCCACCGAGCCGATGACGAAGGCGAGGGCCACGAGGAAGAAACCGGTGCCGTCGCGGCGGTCCTCGGGATCGATCTTGGCGTCGCGGCCGACCTTGCGCACGCCGGCGCCGATCGGCGTGGCCAGGGCCATCCAGAACCCGCGCGCTGCGCGCACGAACAGGTTGCCCGCCGGCTGAGGGGCGGGTTCGGGCGCGCTGCGGTTGCGCTGGGTGGTGCCGGACGGGCGCGCAGACGACTTCGCCGACTTCGGCTCCGCACCCTTGCGGGCGGTGGAGGTCGAGGACCGGCTGGACTGCGAACGCGTCGGGGAAGTACGGGTCGCCATGCTACGTAGGGTACCGGCGTCCCCGGAGGACGTCCGTGACCAACACAGGGTTCCAGCGACGGTTCCGGTGCCACAGGGGTCCCGGCCGCACAGGGCCCGCTCCCCGGCCGGCCTGACCAGCGCGGCGCCTCAGGCTTCCAGGACGACCGGGACGATCATGGGCCGGCGGCGCAGCTTGCGGTTGACCCACGTGCCGATGACGCGGCGGACCACCTGCTGGAGCTGGTGTGTGGTGTGGTCCGCGTTGGACTGCACGGCCTCCTCAAGCGCGCGGGCGATCTTGAGCTTGACCTCGTCGAACACCGAGTCGTCCTCCGCCACGCCGCGGGCGTGGATGTCCGGGCCGGACACGATGGTGCCGGTCTGGCGGTTGACCACGGAGATGATCGAGATGAACCCCTCCTCACCGAGCACCTGGCGGTCCTTGAGGTCGGCATCCGTGATCTCGCCGATCGAGGAACCGTCCACGTAGACGAATCCGCACTCCACCTGGCCGGTCACGCGCGCCACGCCGTCCGTGAGATCCACCACGGAACCGTCCTCGGTGAGCAGGATGTTCTCCCTCGGCACCCCGGTCGACTCGGCGATCTTGCCGTTGGCGATCAGGTGGCGGGTCTCCCCGTGGACCGGCATCACGTGGGTGGGCTTGACGATGTTGTAGCAGTAGAGCAGCTCGCCCTGGGACGCGTGCCCGGAGACGTGGACCTTCGCCATGCCCTTGTGGACCACCTCCGCGCCGAGCTTCATCAGGCCGTTGACCACCCGGAACACGGAGGTCTCGTTGCCCGGGATCAAGGACGAGGCCAGGATCACGAGGTCGCCGGCATTGAGCTGGATGCGGTGGTCCCCGTTGGCCATCCGGGACAGCGCGGCCATGGGCTCTCCCTGGGAGCCGGTGCACATCAGCACCACCTGGTCATCCGGCAGCTGGTCCACCTGCTTGAGGTCCACCAGGATGCCCTCGGGCACCTTGAGGTAGCCGAGCTTGGCGGCGATGCCCATGTTGCGGACCATGGACCGCCCCACGAAGCAGACCTTGCGTCCATGCTGGTGGGCGGCGTCCAGGACCTGCTGGATGCGGTGCACGTGGGAGGCGAACGAGGCCACGATCACGCGCTGGCTGGCCCGGGCCATCAGACCCTCCAGGACGGAGCCGATCTCCTTCTCCGTGGTGGTGAATCCGGGGACCTCCGCATTGGTGGAGTCGGTGAGGAACAGGTCCACGCCGTCCTCCCCCAGGCGGGCGAAGGCCCGCAGGTCCGTGATGCGGCCGTCCAACGGCAACTGGTCCATCTTGAAGTCGCCGGTGTGCAGGACGGTGCCGGCCTGCGTCTTGATGGCCACCGCGAGGGCATCCGGAATGGAGTGGTTGACGGCCACGAACTCGCATTCGAAGGGGCCGAGGTGCTCGGTGTCCCCCTCCGTGACGGTGAGGGTGAGCGGACTGATCCGGTGCTCCTCGAGCTTGGCCTCGATCAGGGCCAGGGTCAGGGTGGAGCCGATCAGCGGGATGTCCGCCTTCAGGCGCAACAGGTACGGCACGGCGCCGATGTGGTCCTCGTGGCCGTGGGTCAGCACCACTCCGACCACGTCGTCGAGGCGGTCCTCGATATAACTGAAGTCCGGCAGGATCAGGTCCACGCCGGGCTGGTGCTCCTCGGGGAAGAGCACGCCGCAGTCGACGATGAGGATCTTGCCGTCCAGTTCGAAGACGGTCATGTTGCGGCCCACCTCGCCGAGGCCACCGAGGGGGACGATGCGGCAGGTGCCGGGCTTCAGCGCGGGTGGAGCGGACAGGCGGGAGCCTGGTGCCATGGGGTTCGGTCCCTTCTAGAAGGTGAGTCCGGCCTCCGCGAGGTCGGCACGGATGATGGTCTTCTCGTCCTCGGTGGCCTCCACGAGCGGGAGGCGGACCACGGAGTTCGGCAGGATGCCCTGCCAGTTCAGAATCGTCTTGGCGGAGACCGCGCCCTGGATGTGGGTCATCACCGCCCGCTGGTACGGATCCAGCTCGAAGTGCAGTGCTTGGGCCGCCGCCAGGTCACCGGCGAGCATGGCGTCCACCATCCGCCGGTACAGCCGCGTGGCCACATGGGCAGTCACGGAGACCACGCCCACGGCGCCCAGTGTCATGAGCGGCATGGTCAGGGAGTCCTCGCCCGAGTAGATGTCCAGGTCCGTGTTCGCCGCCACCAGGGTGGTGGACTGGAAGTCGCCCTTGGCGTCCTTGAGGGCCGCGATGTTCGGGTGCTGGGCCAACGCGATGATGGTGTCCGGGTTGATCGGCATGACCGAGCGCCCCGGGATGTCGTAGAGCATGACCGGGAGGTCGGTGGCGGAGGCGATGGTCTCGAAGTGCGCCCGGATGCCGGCCTGGTTGGGCTTGTTGTAGTACGGCGTGACCAGCAGCAGGCCGTCGACGCCGGTCTTGGCGGCCAACTGGGACAGGTGCACCGAGTGCCCCGTGTCATTCATGCCGGTGCCGGCGATGACCTTGGCGCGGCCGCCCACGGCCTCCACCACGGCCTCGAACATGGCCACGTTCTCCTCGTCCAGCAGGGTCGAGGTCTCCCCGGTGGTGCCGGTGATGACCAGCCCGTCGGCGCCCTCGTCCACGAGGTGGTTCGCCAGTTTCTGGGCCGAGACCAGGTCCAGGCCGCCGTCGTCCGTGAAGGGGGTGACCATGGCGGGGACAACGGTGCCGAAGGTGTTCGCGGAGCGTGCGGCAGGGGTCTCGATCATAGCTTCCAGCCTACCTGCGAGAATGGCCTGCGGCAGGCAGCGCGATGGCATGAGTCGGGGCCGACACCCCGAGCGAGCCTCGGACGAACCAGAGACGAACGAGAAACGAGGACGGCCCATGGCGCCAACCACGGCAGTGCAGCGCCGCATCCCCGGTGTGGACGCCGCCCGGGGCCTGGCCCTGCTGGGCATGATCGCCACCCATCTGCTCGGATTGGTGTCTGCGGATGGGACAGAGCCAACCATCGTCGGGCTGGTGTTCGCCGGTAAGTCCTCGGCTCTGTTCGCCACACTGGCCGGCGTCGGGCTGGCGCTGCTCACTGGCGGTGCCGGCCGGACCGGGGCGCCCCACCGCGGCCCCCTCCTCGGCTGGGACCGCCGCCGGGTGGCGATACGCGCACTGATGTTGTTCGTCCTCGGGCTCGCCTGCGGCTCCCTGGACATGAACGTCGCCGTCATCCTGGCCCAATACGCATTGCTGTTCCTGGTCGCGTTGCCGTTCCTGCACCTGGGGGCACGCGCCCTGGCCGCCTGGGCGATCGGCTGGGTGCTGTTCTCCCCCGTGCTCGCGAGCCTGCTGTCCGCGGCGATGCAGTCGGCGGTGGGGTCCACGGCCTATGTGGACGGTTGGCGGCTGTGGTCCAACCCGAACCTCATCGACCTGGTCTCCCAGCCCGGGCTGCTGGCCTGGGACCTGCTGTTCTCGGGCTACTATCCCGTGCTGCAGTGGTTCGGTTACGTGCTCTTCGGCCTGTTCCTCGGCCGGCTGCGGCTGGACCGGATGCGGGTGGCGGCCGTCCTGGCCGCCGGTGGTGCCGCCCTGGCCGCGGTGGCCTTCCTCCTCTCGCGCGGACTGCAGCAGTGGCCCGAGGTGGCCTCGGCCCTGGCCACCGGGACAGGGGCCGGCACGCGTGCCCTCGAGGCCGAGCTGCTGACCGGTGCGAGCCTGTCCACCGAGTCGGTCCAGCACCTTCCAGTGTGGTTCACGCTCGCCACACCCCACTCCGGGGCGCCGTTGGACCTGCTGCTGACCTGCGGCACCTCCGCCCTGGTGCTCGGGGTCTGCCTGTTGTTGACCCAGATCGTCCGCGGGGTGCTCGTCTGGCCCCTGATGCCGCTGATCGGTGCCGGCGCCCTGCCCCTCACGCTGTACGTGGGGCACCTGGTGGCGTTGGACGTCTTCGAGACGGCGACGGCGGACTGGCCCCGTCTCGGCCTGCTCCTGGCCTACTGGGTGGGTTGCCTCGTCGCCGGGACCCTGTGGCGGGGATTCGGCTGGAAGGGCCCGCTGGAGTGGCTCGTCGCGACCGTCTCGGGCACGCTGGCCGGACCGAGGCCCTGACGCGCCGCGCCGGACGCCCCCGACTCCCCTGACGCCACAGGATTCACCGCTGACGGTGCAGGGGGCCGCGAGCCTGGTTCAGGGGCAGGTTCGTCCCGGACCTCCGGGCCGAGATGATCTCGGCCATCATGGACACCGCGGTCTCCTGCGGGGTTCCGGCCCCCAGGTCCAGGCCCAAGGGCGCATGCAGCCGCGCCAGTTCGTCCTCGCTCAGCCCCAGGTCCCGCAGCCGCTTCACCCGTTCCCGGCTGGTGCGCCGCGATCCCATGGCCCCGACGAAGGCGGCCGGCGAGCGCAGGGCTTTCGCCACCAGTGGGTCGTCGAACTTCGGGTCATGCGTCAGCGCGCACAGGACCGTGCGGTGATCGATGTGAAGCTCGTCCAGGTACTCGTGGGGCCAGCGCACGACGACCTCATCCGCTTCGGGGAACCGCTCCCGGGTGGCGAACGCCGCCCGGGCGTCGCAGACGGTCACCCGGTAGCCCACGTCGGTAGCCAGCCGGGCCAGGGACGCGGCGAACGCGTTCGAGCCGAAGACCACGAGGTGCGCCGGCGAGGTGAAGCTGCGGACGGCATAGTCGGAGGGCGGGCCGCCGGCGGGGCTCGGGACGGTCACGACGCCGGAGCGAGACTCCCGCAGCAGGGCGGCGGCCTCGTGGAGGCGCAGGTCGGGCTCCCTACTGCGTTCCGTTCCAGACTCCGTTGCTGATGCCGTTGCTGATGCCGTCACGGTCACGAGACCGCGCCACCCCGCGTCCGGTCCCGGCAGCGCCGTGACGGTGGCGACTGGTTCACCGGAGCGCACGGCCTCGGTGAGGACGCGGAAGAAGTCCAGGTCCGCCGGGGCGACGCGTTCGAGGAAGACCCGGAGCGAGCCGCCACAGGTCAACCCGATATCGAGCGCCGCACCGTCACTGTAGCCGTAGTCCCGGACCAGCGCCCGGCCAGTGCTCGCCACCTCCTGGGCGTGGACGTGGACGTCCGCCTCGATGCATCCCCCAGACAGGCTGCCGATGACCGTGCCGTCGTCCAGGACGGCCATCTGCGTCCCCGCCGGTCTCGGCGCACTCGAGGAGGTGGAGATCACCGTGGCCAGCACGAAGCCGGCGTCACCGTCGAGGACCGGGGCCATTTCCTGCCAGAGGTCGTCACGCTCGGACATCGGCCTCCGTTCCCCGGCTGAGCCCGTCGAGATCCTGCGGGGTGTCCACGTCGCGGCCCGTGGCCAGGTGCCCCACGTCCACGACGTCCACCACGTCCGGGTGGCTGCGCAGCCAGATCCGTCCGGCCGCGTCCCCCGTTGCCAAGGCGGCCGCCTCCAGGGCCCAGGCCCGGGGGAAGACCAATGGATGACTGCGGACCAGCCGCCCCTGCGCATCCGGGTACCCGGCGGCGATCACCCGCGGGCCGATGGCTTGGGCGGTGGTGGCCTCGGCGGCAGCTGCGGTGGCGGCGGTGGTGGAGGTGGTGGTGGAAGTGCCAGTGGCAGCGGCCAGCAGGCGGCGCACCACGTCCTCGCCGACGTCGGGCTGGTCCACCAGGGCCACCGCGATCGAGCCGGCCGAGGGGCCGGAGGGGGCGAGCAGCCGATCGGCGGCCTCGATCCCGAGCCGGAAGGACGAGCCCATGCCCGATTCCCAGTCCGGATTCACCACGGTCCGCACGCACCGGCCCTCGGAGGTCCCCGCCAGCGCTCCGTCCAGAACCCTACGAACCTCCTCGTCCGAGGCTCCGACGATCACCACCACCGCGTCACAGCCGCCGCGCAGCAGGGCACGCGCCATCCGGACCACCTGCGGCGTCCCGTCCACGGACAGCAGGGCCTTGGGCCCCCGGCCCAGGCGGCGGCCCGCTCCGGCGGCCAGCAGCACGCCCACCACCGGTGCGCCGCCTGGGAACGGCCCTGCCGGCAATCGCACTGGCGTGCCACTCTCCGCGACGGGCCCGGGTCTCACCGGAGGACGCGTGGGGCTCACAGGAAGGCGTCGGAGGTCGCGGGCAGGCTCCGGACCCGGACCCCGGTGGCGTGGTAGGCGGCGTTGACCACGGCGGCCGCAGTCCCGACGATGCCGATCTCACCGATCCCCCGTGAGCCCATGGGGGTGGCCCGCTCGTCCACGTCGTCGAGCCACTCGACGTGCAGGTCACCGATGTCCGCGTGCGAGGCCACGTGGTAGGACGCCAGGTCCTGGGTCACGAAGTGGCCGAAGCGGGGGTCCCGCACCGACTCCTCGAAGAGGGCGGCGGAGAGCCCCATGACCAGCCCGCCCAGGAACTGCGAGCGCGCGGTGGTCGGGTTGATCACCCGGCCCACCGAGTAGACGCCGAGCATCCGCGGAACCCGCACCTCCCCGGTCCAGCGGTGCACCCTCGCCTCGGTGAACACGGCGCCGAAGGAGTGCATCGCCAGATGCTCCGTGTCGGGGTAGGAATCGGCGGTGGAGGTGGTCTGCACTCCGGGGTCCGGGTGCTCCCCGTGGTCGGCCCGGAACTGCTGTGCGGCCTGGATGATGGCGGTGCCCCAGGACCCGGTGCCGGAGGAGCCGCCGGCCACGGTGGCGAACGGCAGGTCCGTGTCGCCGATCGCCAGGTCGATCTGAGCCACGCCCACCCCGAGGGCGTCGGCGGCGATCTGCAGCAGCGCGGTCCGGGCGCCCGTGCCGATGTCCACGGCACCGATGGCGACGGCATAGCGCCCCCGTTCCAGGGCCGTGACCCGCGCGGCGTTGCCCGGGAAGAAGTTGGCGGGATAGGTGGCGGAGGCGACGCCGGTCCCCACCCACCAGTCCCCGTCCAGGGTGGCACGGGGTGCAGGGGGCCGATCCGCCCATCCGAACAGCTCCGCGCCGCGGTACAGGCAGTCGACCAGGCGCCGGTTGCTGAACGGGTTGCCACTCCCCGGGTCCACCTCGGGCTCGTTCCGCACGCGGAGCTCGACCGGATCGACGCCGGCGGCCACGGCCAGCTCGTCCATCGCCACCTCCAGGGCGTGCATCCCCGGCATCTCCCCGGGCGCCCGCATCCAGGACGGGACGGGGACGTCGAGCGAGGCCACCCGGTGGCTCGTGCGCCGGTGCTCCCCCGCGTACATCATCCGGGCCGGGACGGCGGCGTGCTCCACGAACTCCTTGATGGCCGAGGTCTGGACCGTGACGGCATGCTCCAGCGCGATGATCCGGCCGTCCGGCTCCGCCCCGATACGCAGGTCGGAGACGGTCTGGGTCCTGTACCCGGTCAGGGGGAACATCTGCTGCCGGGTCACGGCCAGCTTCACCGGCCGCCCCTCCGCCCACATCGCGGCCAGAGCCACGGCCACCTCCGGGCCGTGGGGCGGACCCTTGCTGCCGAAGCCGCCGCCGACGTACGGTGCCCGCACCCGCATCCGTTCGGGCTCGATGCCCAGCATCGGGGCCAGGGTCGCAGCCACCCGGTGGACCCCCTGGGTGGAGTCCCACATCGTCAGCGTCCCGCCGCGCCACAGTGCCGTGGCGGCATGCGGTTCCAGGGGATTGTTGTGCTCATGCGGGGTGGTGTAGGTGTGCTCGATCCGGACCGGTGCCGCCGCCAGCGCCGCGTCCACATCGCCCTGCTCGGTGTCGGTCTCGGACCCCACGCTGGACGGATCGGGCCGGTAGGTCTCGGCGCCCTCCAGGGTGGCCGAGAACGGCTCAGCCTGTTCGTGCACCCGGACCAGCCGGGCCCCCTCCCGCGCGGACTCGGGTGTCTCGGCGAGCACCAGGGCCACGATCTGGCCACGGAACCCGATCCTGTCGTCCTGCAGCACGGCCAGTTCGCGGTCCTCGGTGGACGCGAGTCGCGGTGCCGTGGTGTGGTCCAGGACGGTCACCACGCCGGGGTGGTCCAGGGCATCGCTCGCGTCCACGCGCAGCACCCTCCCCCGGGCAGTCCTCGAGGTCACCATCCAGCCGTGCAGGGGTGCCCGGTCCAGCTCGGCGTCGTTCTCCATGGCGTAGGTCGAACGGCCGGTGACCTTCTCCCGGCCGTCGACCCGCTCCATCGCGGTGCCCATGGCCACGGCCCGCACGGGGTTCGCGGTCATCGTGCCCCCTCCTGCTCCGAGGTTCCGTCCGACTTCCCGTCCAGACCGCCGAGGAGTCGGGACAGTGCCTCCGTGGTGGCGCCCCGCAGCAGCGGCCGCTTGTACGCGGTGTGCGGGCCGAAGGCCGCCTCCCGCAGCTCCTTCTCCACGGCCGCGGCGATCGCGGGCTCGTCCGGCCGGCGTCCCCGCAGCGTTGCCTCGGCCCGGGCGGCCCGCCACGGTTTGTGGGCGACCCCGCCCCAGGCGAGCGCGATGTCCGCGACCGCGCCGTCGTCGTCGAGGGTCACGGCGGCGGCGACCGAGACGAGGGCGAAGGCGTAGGAGGCCCGATCCCGGGTCTTGACGTAGGTCGAGCGCCGGGCCAGCGGCGTGGCCGGGAGCTCGACCGCGGTGATCAGCTCACCGTGGGACAGCGTGGTCTCGATCTCGGGGTGGTGCCCTGGCAGGGTGTGCAGCTCCACCATCGGGACCCGCCGCTCGCCGTCGGATCCCAGGACCACGACGACGGCGTCCAGGGCGGTCAGGGCGACGGCGAGGTCCGACGGGTGGGTGGCCACGCAGGCCTCACTGGCCCCGAGCACGGCGTTGTACCGGCCGTACCCCTCGAGCGCCGAACAGCCGCTGCCCGGCTCCCGTTTGTTGCACGGGGTGGTGACGTCCTGGAAGTACACGCACCGGGTGCGTTGCAGCAGGTTGCCGCCGGTGGTCGCCTGGTTGCGGATCTGGCCGCTGGCCCCGGCCAGCAGGGCCCGACTGACGCCGGGCCAGCCGCTGCGCAGGAGCGGATATGCAGCGAGGTCGCTGTTGCGCACGTTGGTGCCGATCCGCACCCCTGCCTCGGTCTGCTCGACGGTGTCCAGCGGAAGGCGGCTGATGTCCACCAGCCGTCCGGGCGTGCTGACCCCGAGTTTGAGGTGGTCCACCAGGTTCGTTCCGCCGCCCAGGAACCGCGCCTGTGGATCCCCCCTGACGGCGCTGACCGCTTCTGCGGCGGTGGCGGGGGCTGCGTAGGTCAATGGTCTCATCGGCCCGCCGACTCTCGGATCGCCCCGAGGATGCCGGCGTAGGCGCCGCAGCGGCACAGATTGCCGCTCATGCGCTCGCGGATCTCCTCGTCGGTGAGGTCCACGTCCGCCTCGAGGTCAGCGGTCACGTGGCTGGGAGCTCCCCGGCCGGCCTCCTCGAGCATCCCGACGGCGGAGCACACCTGACCCGGCGTGCAGTAGCCACACTGGAAGCCGTCATGCGTGATGAACGCCTGCTGGACCGGGTGGAGGTCCCCCTCGTCTGCCGGTCCGGCCAGTCCCGCCGCCGTCACGATCTCGGCGCCGTCATAGGCCACGGCCAGGGCCAGGCAGGTCAGGTGGCGGCGCCCGTCCAGCAGGACCGTGCAGGAGCCGCACTGTCCGTGGTCGCAGCCCTTCTTGGGCGAGGTGTTGCCGGCGCGTTCGCGCAAGGCGTCCAGCAGGGTGGTGCGGGTGTCAACGGTCAGTTCGTGGTCGGTGCCATCGATCCGGAGGGTGATGCCCTGCTCCGGGACGTGCCCCGCGGTGTTCTCTGAGGTGTGTGGTGATTCGGTGTGTGGTGATTCGCGGTCCGGATGGTGTTCTGCGACGTGTTCCAAAGGCCCTCCCTGGCCGGCAGTCTGCGGTGCTGCTGCGCACACAGTACCGAGGGGGCGGCACGCCTGGCCACACCCGCGGCCCGGTGAGAACCCCCCGATCAGAGCCGGGTCCTCAGCTCCCGGACCGGGCGGAGTACAGCGCGATCGCGTCCCGCATGGCCTTCCGGGCCCGGGAGCGGTCCCCGGAGGCGTCGTATCCGAGGGAGAGCCGGTACCAGGAGCGCCAGTCCTGCGGGGCGGCCTCGGCCTCGGCACGGAAGGTCTCGAACTGGACATCCGCGGCGGCGCGGTCGATGCGCCCGGCGGCCGAGCGAGGCAGGTTGTCCTCGGGCAGTCCGCCTTCCGCCTCCAGGGTGCGGCCCATCTTCTCCATCGTGAGGCCGAAGCGCAGCTCGCGCCACAGGGTCCACACGCCCACGGCGACCACGCAGAGCACCGCCACGCCGAGGATCTTGGCGATGGGCTGGGGGGCCTGCAGAAAGCCCACGGCGGACACGACCGCCACCACCGCGAACAACAGCATGAGGGCGGCGATGGCCACCACTCCGATCTTGGTTCTCATCGTCTCCGGTTCCAGCTCAGTCGAGGTCCAGGTAGGCGTCCAGGCCGTAGGCCAGGCCGGGCCGGGAGGCCACGGTCCGCAGCCCCAGCAGGACACCGGGCATGTACGCCCCGCGGTCGAAGGCGTCGTGGCGGACCACCAGCTGCTCCCCCGGCCCGCCCATCAGGACCTCCTGATGGGCCTCCAACCCGCGCAGTCGCACGGCGTGTACGCGGATCCCGCCCACCAGGGCACCGCGGGCGCCGTCCGGATCATGGGTGGTCGCGTCCGGGGAGGGTCCGACGCCGGCCGCCTGGCGGGCGTCCGAGATCAATCCCGCGGTGCGCACCGCCGTGCCGGAGGGTGCATCGACCTTGTCCGGGTGGTGCATCTCGATGATCTCCACCGAGGGGAAGTGACGGGCGGCCTTCGCGGCGAAGGCGCTGGCCAGGACGGAGCCGACCGAGAAGTTCGGGGCGATCAGCACGCCGACCTCCGGGTGCGCCGCCAGCTGCCCCTCGAGCGTCTCCCGGCGCTCGGCGGACCAGCCGGAGGTCCCGACGACGGCGTGCAGACCGTGCTCGACGGCGAAGGCCACGTGGTCCGGGGAGACCTGCGGGACGGTGAGGTCCAGCAAGTGGCTCGCGCCAGCATCGAGGGCGGCCGAGACGGGGTCCCGGGAGCCGAGCTCGGCCACCAGCTCCAGATCCGCGGCTCCGCCCACGGCCGCCACGGCGTAGCGGCCCATCTTGCCGGTGGCTCCGAGGATGGCGACCCGGATCGGGGCGCCGCCGTGGTCGGCGCGGGGTTCAGGGCGGGGTTCGGTCTCGGGCGCAGTCATGACCTCGAGTTTAGGCGGCGCCGGAGGCCCCCGGTGCCGCCGCCCGCACGCGCCGTCGGTGGGGGTTCTGCTAGCCGCGGTCTCGAACAGGCTCCACCGGTGCCCGCCCGGTGTGCGTGCGGGAGGAGCCGACCACGTTTCCGGACTTCCAGTCCGCCCAGCCGGGCCGGTCCACCATGAAGGCCTCGATCTCGGCCGTGCTGGCCACCAGCTTCGGATCGTGCTTGAGGTAGTGCTTCGTCTCCCGGGCGATCAGGCCGGAGAGGATGAGCAGACCGATGAGGTTCGGCAACGCCATCAGGCCGTTCATGATGTCGGAGAAGCTCCAGACGATGGCCAGCGGCACGGTGCATCCGACGAACACCACGAGGGAGAACACCACGCGGTAGGGCATCACGAGCCGCTGACCGAAGAGACGTTCCACGTTGCGCTCACCGTAGTAGGACCAGCCGAGGATGGTGGAGAAAGCGAACATGATCAGGCCGATGGTGACGATCCAGTGGCCCCATTCGCCGGGTAGGCCACTCGAGAAGGCCTCGCCGGTCATCAGGGCCGCGGAGATCTGCTCCCCGTTCTCGTCGGTGTGGTTCCAGGTCCCGGTGGTGACGATGACGAGTCCGGTGAAGGACACCACGATGATCGTGTCGATGAAGGTCTGGGTCATGGACACCAGCCCCTGACGGACCGGGTGGGAGGTCTGGGCCGCCGCCGCCGCGATCGCCGCGGAGCCCAACCCGGATTCATTGGAGAACATGCCGCGGGCCACGCCGTACTGGATGGCGATGATGAGGATCGAGCCGGTGAAGCCGCCGACCGCGGCGGTGCCGGTGAAGGCGTCGGTGAAGATCAGGGCGAAGGCGGCAGGCACTTCGGCGATGTTGACGGCCAGGATGAAGATCGCGGCGGCCACGTAGAAGACGATCATGACCGGCACGAATGCGGACGTGACCTTGCCGATGGACTTGATGCCGCCCACCAAGACGAGGATGGTCAGGACGGTGAGGATGATGCCGGTCACCCACGGCATCACTCCGAACGACTCCTCCACATTGGCGGCAATCGAGTTGCCCTGGGTCATGTTGCCGATGCCGAAGGACGCCAGGAAGGCGAAGACGGCGAAGGACAGGGCAAGGATCTTGCCGAACGGCCCCTTGATGGCCTTCTGCAGGTAGTACTGCGGGCCCCCCGATTTCTCTCCCGCCTCATCCGTGGTGCGGAAGCGGACCCCGAGATAAGCCTCCGAGTACTTCGACGCCATCCCGAGCAGGCCGGTGACCCACATCCAGAACAGGGCGCCCGGTCCGCCGATGCCGATCGCCGTGGCCACGCCCACGATGTTCCCGGTGCCGACCGTGGCGGCCAGGGCGGTGGTCAGCGCTTGGAATTGGGAGATGTCCCCCTCGGTGTCCGGATCCCTTCGTCGGATGATGCCCAGGTTCAGGGCGGGGAGGAGCTTGTGGAACTGCAGGAAGCCCAGCCGGATGGTCAGGTAGAGGCCGGTGCCGAGCAGCAGGGGGATGAGGAAGAACGGACCCCAGACGAACGATCCGATGTTGTCCAGCACAGTTTGCAGTTGTTCCATGGCGGTGAACCGGTCCTTCTGTCCGAGGTGCGATGCCCGACCCCTCGGGCGACGGATCGGCCGGTGGGAGGCCGATCCGTCCAGAATGTTGCACACACCACAGGAGAGTCAAGCGACTCCCCGCAGGACACGCGGATGGAAACGTCCTGGAAACGCTCAGCTGCCGGAGAGTACGTCCGCCTGCACGTCCGGCCCGACCATGATCGTGGCCCGCGGGGAGGCGGCCAGTCGTTGGGCCACCGTCTGCACCTGCTCGGCCGTCACGGCGCGGAGCCGGTCCAGGGCGCCGTCCAGGTCCACGAACTCCCCTGTGACCAGTTCGGCCCGGCCCAGGCGGGACATCCGGGATCCCGTGTCCTCCAAACCAAGCACGGTGCCGCCGGAGAGCTGGCCGCGGGCGCGTTCCAGTTCCTCGTCCGTGATGCCGTGCTCGGCCAGGCGTTCCAGTTCCGAGACCATGAGCTCGGCCACGGAGCCGGCCTTCTGCGGGGAACAGCCGGCGTAGAGGCCGAAGTAACCCACGTCCGAATAGGCGGCGGAGAAGGAGTAGGTGTTGTAGGCCAGGCCGCGCTTCTCCCGGATCTCCTGGAACAAACGCGAACTCATGCCCCCGCCCAGGGTGGAGTTCATCAGTGCCAGCGCGAACCGGTCGGGGTCCAGGGAGTGGACGGAGCGCCCACCGACCAGGATCGAGGACTGCTCCACCGGCCGGGCGATCCGGTGCAGTCCCTCGGAGATCTCCGCCCCGGTGTACACGTGGCTGCGCCGTGGGGCCGGGGCGGCACCCTCCGGCAAGTCCCAGCCCGAGCGTTCCAGCGCCTCGACCACGAGCCGGCACACCTCGTCATGGTCCAGGCCACCGGCGGCGGTCACCACCAGTTCGTCCGGGCGGTACCACTGGCGGTAGTGCTCCAGCACGCGTTCGCGGGTCACGGCGTTGATGGTCTCGGCGGTGCCGCCGATGGGACGGCCCAGCTCATGACCGTCCAGCAGGGCTGCTGCCAGGGCCTCATGCGCGGTGTCGATGGGATCGTCGGCATCCATGGCCAGTTCCTCAAGGATCACCCCGCGTTCCGTTTCGAGTTCCTCAGGCTCGATCAGGGCGGAGGTGACCATGTCCGTGATGACGTCAATGGCCATGGGCAGGTCGGTGTCCAGCACCCTGGCGTGGTAGCACGTGGACTCCTTGGCCGTGGAGGCGTTGGATTCCCCGCCGACGCGATCGAACGCCGTGGCGATATCCATGGCCGACCGGGTGGGGGTGCCCTTGAAGAGCAGGTGCTCCAGGAAATGGGTGGAACCGAAACCGCCCTCGGCCTCGTCCCGTGAGCCCACCGCGATCCAGAAGCCGATGGTGACCGATCGCTGGTCCGGCATCGCCTCGGTCAGCACCCGGACGCCGCCGGGCAGCACGGAACGCCGGACCACGGAGCCGTGGCCGGCGTCCTGGATGGTTCCGGTGAAGTCGGCGGGGATCGGCAGCGTAGGACTCATGTCCTCGAAACTACCAGCGCCGCCGTGGCCGGCCTCATCGGGGCCTTAACCACCCGTGGCCCGCACCGAAGTGCGGGCCACGGGCCGGTGGAGCTGACGGGTCAGCTCCTTCAGGCGATCAGCGGGAGATCAGTTCTCCTCGGGCTCCTCGGCGCCACCCTCGGCATCCGATTCGCTGTCCTCGGACTCGCCGCCCTCGACCACGGGAGCCAGGGACAGCTTGCCGCGGTCGTCGATCTTGGTGATCTCGACCTGGATCTTCTGGCCGACCTCGACGACGTCCTCGACGTCCTCGACGCGCTTGCCCTCGTTGATCTTGCGCAGTTCGGAGATGTGCAGCAGACCGTCCTTGCCCGGGGTGAGGGACACGAACGCGCCGAAGGTGGTCAGCTTCACCACGGTGCCGAGGTAGCGCTCACCGACCTCGGGGACCTGCGGGTTGGCGATGGCGTTGACCGCGGAACGGGCGGCCTCGGCTGCCGATCCCTCGGTGGCGCCGATCAGCACGGTGCCGTCGTCCTCGATGGAGATGTCCGCACCCGTGTCGTCCTGGATCTGGTTGATCATGGCGCCCTTGGGGCCGATGACCGCACCGATCTTGTCCACCGGGATCTTGACGGCGATGATGCGCGGTGCGTACTGGCTCATCTCGTCCGGGGCATCGATCGCGGCATTCAGGACACCCAGGATGTGCAGGCGGGCCTCACGGGCCTGGGTCAGCGCGGCGGCCAGCACGGAGGCCGGGATCCCGTCGAGCTTGGTGTCCAGCTGGATCGCGGTGACGAACTCGGAGGTGCCGGCCACCTTGAAGTCCATGTCGCCGAAGGCATCCTCGGCGCCCAGGATGTCCGTCAGGGCGGCGTAGCGGGTCTGACCGTCCACGGTGTCCGAGACCAGGCCCATGGCGATTCCGGCCACGGCGGCCTTCAGGGGCACACCGGCGTTCAGCATCGACAGGGTGGAGGCGCAGACGGAGCCCATGGACGTGGAACCGTTGGAGCCCAGGGCCTCGGAGACCTGGCGGATCGCGTAGGGGAACTCCTCGCGGGACGGCAGCACCGGGACTATGGCACGCTCGGCGAGGGCACCGTGGCCGATCTCGCGGCGCTTCGGCGAGCCCACGCGGCCGGTCTCGCCAACGGAGTACGGCGGGAAGTTGTAGTGGTGCAGGTAGCGCTTGCGCGTCTCCGGGGCCAGCGAGTCGATCTGCTGTTCCATCTTCAGCATGTTCAGCGTGGTGACACCCATGATCTGGGTCTCGCCGCGCTCGAAGATGGCCGAACCGTGCACGCGCGGCAGGACCTCCACCTCGGCGGTCAGCTTGCGGATGTCCGTGAGGCCACGGCCGTCGATGCGGACCTGGTTGGTCAGGATCTGCTGGCGCACGGCCTTCTTGGTCACGGCACCGTAGGCTTTGGAGATCTCACCGCGGCGCTGCTCGAACTGGGTGCCCTCCCCGGCCAGGGCCTCGACGACCTCGGCGCGGTAGGCGTCATCGGTGTTCTGGCGCTCCAGCTTGTCGGCGATCGAGTAGATCTCCTGCAGGCGGGCACCGGCGAACTGCTCCACGGCCTCGTACGCGTCGTCCTCGTAGTCCTTGAAGATCGGCACGTCGACCGGCGCCTTGGCGGCACGCTGGGCCAGGTCGGCCTGGGCGTCGCAGAGGGCCTTGATGAAGGGCTTGGCGGCCTCGAGGCCCTCGGCCACGATCTCCTCGGTCGGAGCGGTGGCTCCCTGTTCCTTGATCAGGTTCCAGGAGTCCGGAGTTGCCTCGGCCTCGACCATCATCACGGCGATGTCGTCACCGGCCACACGGCCGGCCACGGCCATGTTGAACACGGCGTCCTTGAGCTGGGAGTGCTTCGGGAAGGCGACCCACTGGCGGTTGCCGGCGCCGTCGTCGATCAGGGCCACGCGCACGCCGCCGATCGGGCCCGAGAACGGCAGGCCGGAGAGCTGGGTGGACATCGAGGCGGCGTTGATGGCCACCGTGTCGTAGACCTCGTCCGGGGCGATCGAGGTGACGGTCACGACGACCTGGACCTCGTTGCGGATGCCCTTGGTGAACGCGGGACGCAGCGGGCGGTCGATCAGGCGGCAGGTGAGGACGGCGTCCGTGGACGGGCGGCCTTCACGGCGGAAGAACGAACCGGGGATGCGGCCGGCAGCGTACATGCGCTCCTCGACGTCCACGGTCAGCGGGAAGAAGTCGAAGCCTTCACGCGGGGACTTGCCGACGGTCGTGGCCGACAGCATCGAGGTCTCCTCGTCGATGTAGACCATGGCCGCGCCGGCGGCCTGCTGGGCCAGACGGCCGGTTTCGAAGCGCACGACGCGCTGGCCGTAAGTGCCGTTGTCGATGACGGCTTCGGCGAACTTGATTTCGGGACCCTCCATGGGTGGGTGTCCTTTCTTCGCGGCCCGCCGCGTCACCACCCGGTCTTCGATCGAAGCCTCCGGACGCTCGGACACGATGGTCGTGAGATTCCGGAAGCCACTGTCGAGGACCGCGAATGGATGGACGCTGACGGGCTTGTTGGGTGTGCTGACTGGTGTACAGCAGGGACGGTCACATCGGGTGACCCTCCCGGACCAGACTAAAGGCGGCGACCCGAAGGGGGAAACCCCACACGCGGGACGCCGCCTGAAGTCAAGAGGTCACTTACGCAGGCCGAGGCGCCCGATCAGCGAGCGGTAGCGCTCGATGTCAGTGCGCTCAAGGTACCCGAGCATACGACGACGGCGACCGACCAGGGCCATCAGGCCGCGGCGGGTGTGGTGGTCGTGCTTGTGGGACTTCAGGTGTTCCGTCAGGTCCAAGATGCGACGGGACAGCACAGCAACCTGCACTTCCGGAGAACCGGTGTCGCCCTCGTGGGTGGCGTATTCCTTCATGATGTCCTGCTTGACGGCGGGGTCGAGTGCCACGCGAACTCCTTATGAGTTGTGCCGCGATCATAAACGGTGGATCCCGCCACCGCGGACTGCAGCGGGCACCAACAACCCAGTCTAGCAGTCCGGGTGCCGTCAGCCGCGCCGCGTGCGCAGCGCGAACGTCAGGTACGGCAGTTCGATCGCCTCGTCCGGGGCGAATCCCAGGTGCTCGTGCAGGTACCACTCGAGATTGGCCGTCATCCTCGCTCGGATGGGCTCCCCCGAGCGGAGCCAATACGAACGGGACGCCATGAGCGCGTGGAGGCCGGCCGGCGTCGTGCGGTCCGTCCAGTGCACCTCGTGGTGCTCCTCTGCTCCGAAGGGCGCGCGCGTGCGCCGCTGTGGCCGGCCGGAGCCGGCCGCATGGACGTCCCCGGCATGCATGATGCGGGTGAGCCGGTGGACCCAGGGCACGGAGGTGTCCAGTTGGTTCCACACCAGGGCCAGCGTCCCGCCGGGGCGCAACAGCCGAGCGGCTTCCGCCGAGCCGGCGTCCGGGTCGATCCAGTGCCACGCCTGCGCGCTCGTGACCAGGTCGAAACCGCCGGACTCCAGTCCCGTGTGCTCCGCGGCGGCCTGCACGACGGCGGCGGAGGGCACCGCGCGCCGCAGCGGTGCCAGCATGGAGGCCGAGGGGTCCACGGCGGTGACCTCGAGCCCCCGGTCCGCCAGCAGCCGGGTGAAGAGGCCGGTGCCGGCGCCGAGGTCCACGGCGGTGCGGGCGCCGGGCGGGATCATGAAGTCGACGGTCTGTGCCGGGTAGGAGGGCCGCACCGCGTGGTAGTGCTCTCCCCCGGTGGCGAAGGCGGCCCCGAGGCTCTGGCGGGAGGCGCTGTCGAGGCGCGGGTCCCCGCCGGGCCGGTTCGGGACGGGACGTGTCACCGGGGGTATCACCCGACGGTCACGGACGGGGGTCCGCCGGGACCGCGGCCAGGACCTCGCGCGTGCGGTCGACGTCCTGGGTCATCTGCTCGACGAGCTTGGGGATGCCTTCGAACGCGACCATGCCGCGCAGCCGTTCCACGAATTCGACCGTGACGAACTGGCCGTACAGGTCGAAGTCCTCGACCTGTTCCTGCGGCCGGTCGATGACATGGGCCTCGACCACCCGGGACACGCCCTCGAAGGTCGGATTGGAGCCGATCGAGATGGCGACGGGCCAGCAGCGGTGCGCCTCGTCGAAGAGCCAGCCGGCGTAGACGCCGTCGGCGGGGATCATGCCCTGGACCTCGTCCGAGAGGTTGGCGGTGGGGAAGCCCAGCTCGCGACCCCGGGCGAAGCCGTGGACG
Organism: Citricoccus muralis; assembly: GCF_003386075.1. Lineage (GTDB taxonomy): Bacteria > Actinomycetota > Actinomycetes > Actinomycetales > Micrococcaceae > Citricoccus > Citricoccus muralis. The sequence goes on along the minus strand of NZ_QREH01000001.1, from coordinate 389,672 downwards.
ACCTCGCCGTGCACGCGGTGGTTGCGGCCCAGCACACCGGCGGCCTCGCGGACCTGGCCCTCTCGCAGCGATTCGCGGATCCAGGTGGAGGAGCAGCGGCGGTCCTCACCGAAATCGGCCACATCGATGACGTCGAAGCCGTACGTGCGGCCGAGTTCCACCATGGTGCCGAAGTCACCGGAGTTGCGGTAGCCGAAGCGGACGTCCCGGCCCACCACCACCGCCGAGGCGTTGACGGCGTCCACGATCACGTTCTTGACGAACTCCTCGGGACTCTGATGGGCGAACTCGAGGGTGTAGTGGATGACCAGCATCGCGTCGATGCCGGCCTGCTCGATCAACCGGGCCTTCTCCTCGTAACCGGTGATGGCCTCCTGGAGGTCATTGGGCCGATGCACCACGCGGGGGTGGGGGTCGAAGGTGATGGCCACGGAGGTCGCCCCGGAACCGCGCGCGGCGGAGACGACCTGGTCGAGGACCTGGAGGTGGCCACGGTGCACCCCGTCGAAGTTTCCGATGGTGACCACGGAGGGTGCGGGATTCTCCGGTACGGCGGCTAGGCCGTCCCAATAGTGCATGCAGTCCCTCCACTCCGGATCATGACTCGATTATCCACCCCCTCAGGGGCGGCTTTCCACTTCGACGCGAGGGCGGTGTCCCAGCAGCCAGGCCAGGCCCAGGATCGGCAGGATCAGGGGGATGTACCCGTACCCGGCGCCGAAGCGGCTCCACACGGTGTCATCGGCGAACAGCTGCGGGTCCAGGAGGGTCCAGAGCCCGACCCCGACCACTCCCACCAGTTCGATGCCCACCGCCACGACCGAGACGTACCAGGCCGTGCGTCCGGAACGGGCCAGGGACAGCGTGGCGACGATGTATACGGCGGCGGCGAAGGCGGACAGCAGGTAGGCCAGCGGTGCCTGCTCGAAGTGCGTGGCGATCTGGAAGATCGACCGTGCGAAGGAGGACAGGGCGAACACGGCGTAGACCATCACCAAGATGCGGCCGAGCCCCTGGTTTCGCCGGGGCACGTTGTTCCTGTTGTTCTCGGCCTCAGCCAAACCAGATCACCTGCAGTCTGTATAACATCACGAAGATCGTCGGCCCCACGGCGGCCATCACCAGGTTGGACCAGCGGGTCTTGTCCGTGACGGCCCACACCACCGCAACCAGGGAGACCACCAGGGCCGTCAGGACATAGCCCCAGAACTCCCAGAGCTCCCCCTGGAGGGGCTCGCCTCCGGTCTGGCGGAAGATCGCCCCCACGCCGTAGACGATCAGGAAGAGTTCGACCGCGGCCACGGAGAGGATGGAGAAGTCGTCCGGGAAGGTGCGGATGAAGGTCATCACCACGCAGATCACCAGGGAGACGGCACACAAGGCGGTGCCGGCCCAGAACCAGCCGTCGGTCGCCACCTCGGTCACGTCAGCCCGCCGTCCTGGGCGGGCGCTTGGCCTGGCGCTGGGGCCGGCGCTTGGGCCGGCGCGAAGACGATCTCGGGCTTGGCGGAGAGTGCCTCCGGGCGGCCCTGGCGCGCTTGGTCGGAGATCAGGGCGACGACGGTGCCGTCCGGCGCCTGCGCGGCCAGCATCCCCTCGGTGCCGGTGGCCTCGATGCGCCGCCCGAAGGACAGCTCAGAGGCCTCCTCACCGGTCAGCCGGCGCACGGGGAACAGCCCGGCCGCGGCCGCGGAGAGCTCGGTGGAGGTGAATCGCACCGCCAGGTCCTCGAGGGTCACGGCATCGGTCACGGAGAAGGGCCCGACGGCGGTGCGCCGCAAGGCCGTCAGGTGGCCGCCGGTCTCGAGGGCCTCCCCCAGGTCCCTGGCAAGGGCACGGATATAGGTCCCGGAGGTGCAGTCCACCTCGACGTCGAGGTCCACGGTGGTGCCATCCTCGGCTCGCCGGTAATCGGTGACCTCGAAGCGGCGGACCGTGACGGGCCGGGCCTCGAGGCGCACGTCCTCGCCGGCGCGCACCCGGTGATAGGCGCGTTGCCCGTCCACCTTGATGGCGGACACGGCCGAGGGGATCTGCAGGATGTCCCCCGTGAGATCGGCCACGGCGGCGTCCACCCGTTCCGGGGTGACCGCGTTCGCGAGCCGCGTCTGCAGCACATCGCCCTCGGCGTCGTCCGTCACGGTGGAGACCCCGAGCCGGACTGTCGCCAGGTACGTCTTGTCCGTCCCCGTGATCGCCGTCAGCAGTCGGGTGGCCTTGTTGAAACCGACCACCAGCAGGCCGGTGGCCATCGGATCCAGCGTTCCAGCATGACCGACCTTGCGGGTGCCGGCCAGCCGGCGGACCTTCCCGACTACGTCATGGGAGGTCCAGCCGGCCGGCTTGTCCACGAGCACCAGGCCGGAGGCCTGGTTGCCGGGAGCGCCCTCGGGCAGCTCCCGGCCCCGGGACTGTCTGGAAGAACTGGTCAACGGGCCGCGTCCTCGTTCCCGCTGTCCTCGCCGTCCTTCTTGTACGGGTCGGGCTCACCGGCGAAGGAGGCGTTCTCCCGCAACCGGGCCAGTTCTGCGTCGCGCTCCCTGGCCTGGGCGAGCACCTCCTCGAGGTGCGCCGCGGTTTCCGGGACCTCGTCGGCCACGAAATCCAGGGTCGGCACCAGCCGGATGGTCAGCTGTCGCCCGACCTCGTGCCGGATGGCGCCCTGGTGGGCCTCGAGGACCTCCCGGGCGCCCTCGGCCGCCGTGGCGTCACCGAGCACCGTGTAGTACACGGTGGCGTGCTGGAGGTCGTTGGTCACCCGCACCTCGGTGAGGGTGATGGCCTCGGCCCGGTCGTCCTTGACCCGCTTGCGCAGGGCCTCGGCGACCAGGACCTTGATCCGTTGGGCCAACCGGGCCGCACGTGCCTGATCCACCATGGGACCGTCCTTTCTCCTTGGGAAGATCGGCCGGCGCGTCAACTCAGACGCGCGGCTTCTCCTGCATCTCGAAGGTCTCGATGATGTCGCCGTCCTTGATGTCGTTGAAGCCACCCAGGCCGATACCGCACTCGTAGCCCTCGCGGACCTCGGTGGCATCGTCCTTGAACCGGCGCAGCGACTCGATCTTGAGCTTGTCCGCCACCACGTTGCCGTCCCGCACGAGGCGGGCCGAGGCGTTGCGGCGGATGAGCCCGGAACGGACCAGCGAGCCGGCGATGCTGCCCCACTTGGAGGACCGGAAGACCTCGCGGACCTCCGCGGTACCCAGCTGGACCTCTTCGTACTCCGGCTTGAGCATGCCCTTGAGCGCGCTCTCGATGTCATCGAGCGCGTCATAGATCACCGAGTAGAAGCGCATGTCCACGCCCTCCTTGTCGGCCAGATCGGTCACGCGCTCGGCCGGGCGGACGTTGAAGCCGATGATGATGGCGTTGTCCACGGTGGCCAGGTTGACGTCGTTCTGCGTGATGGCACCCACGCCACGGTGGATGACGCGCAGCTGCACCTCGGCGCCGACCTCGATCTCGAGCAGGGAGTCCTCGAGGGCCTCCACGGCGCCGGAGGCGTCGCCCTTGATGATGAGGTTGAGGGTGTCGATCTTGCCCTCGGCCACGGCCTGGTCGAAGTTCTCCAGGGAGATCCGCTTGCGGCGCTTGGCCAGCATGGCGTTGCGATCGGCGGCTTCGCGCTTCTCAGCGATCTGGCGGGCGGTGCGGTCGTCCTCGGTCACCAGGAAGGTGTCGCCGGCGCGCGGCACGGAGGACAGACCCAGCACCTGGACCGGACGCGACGGCGGCGCCTCGGTCACGGTGGTGCCGTCGTCGTCGAACATGGCGCGGACGCGGCCGTGGCCGTGGCCCACCACCATGGTGTCCCCGACGCGGAGCGTGCCGGACTGCACGAGCACCGTGACAACGGCGCCGCGGCCCTTGTCCAGGTTCGCCTCGATGGCCACACCGCGGGCACCCTTGTTCGGGTTGGCGGTGAGCTCCAGCGCGGCGTCCGCGGTGAGCAGGATGGCCGAGAGCAGCTCCTCGATGTTCAGGTTGTTCCGGGCGGAGACGTCCACGAACATCGTGTCGCCGCCGTACTCCTCGGGGACCAGGCCGTACTCGGCGAGCTGACCGCGGATCTTTTCCGGGGAGGCCTCGGGCTTGTCGATCTTGTTGACTGCGACCACGATCGGCACGCCGGCCGCCTTGGCGTGGTTCAGAGCCTCGACGGTCTGCGGCATGACGCCGTCATCAGCGGCCACCACGAGCACCGCGATGTCCGTGACCTTGGCACCACGGGCACGCATGGCGGTGAACGCCTCGTGGCCCGGGGTATCGATGAAGGTCAGGCTGCGGTCCGTCTCGCCGTGCTGGAAGTCCACCTGGTAGGCACCGATGTGCTGGGTGATGCCACCGGCCTCACCCTCGATGACCTTGGTGGAGCGGATGGCGTCCAGCAGTCGGGTCTTGCCGTGGTCCACGTGGCCCATGACGGTCACGACGGCCGGGCGCTTCTCGAGGTCGTCCTCGGTCTCCGCCTCTTCCTCGGCGTCGAGGTCGATGTCGAAGGCCTCGAGGAGCTCCTTGTCCTCGTCCTCCGGGGAGACGATCTCGATCTGGTAGCCGAGTTCCTCCCCGAGCACGCGGAACGTCTCCTCGTCCAGGGACTGGTTGGCGTTCGCCATCTCGCCCAGGTGGAAGAGCACGGTCACCAGCGAGGCCGGATCCGCATTGATCTTCTCGGCGAAGTCACTCAGGGACGAGCCGCGGCGCAGGCGGAGCTGCGTGGTGCCGTCACCGCGCGGGACGGAGACGCCGCCGACCGACGGTGCCGACTTCTGTTCCAGTTCCTGACGCTTCGCGCGCTTCGACTTGCGCTGCTTGCGGCCACCGGGGCCACCGCGGCCGAAGGCACCCTGGGTGCCGCCGCGGCTGGTGGGACGGCCACCACGCGGGCCGCCACCGGTCCCGCCGCCGGGAGCGCCCCCGGGGCCGCCACCGGGACGTCCACGGCCACCCGGACGGGCGGAGGCCGGCTGCGGCTTGTTGATATGGCCCGGCATCATGTTCGGGCTGGGGCGTGCGCCACCCGGACGGGGGGCACCGGCACCCGCGCCGGCGGCTGCCGGACGCGGACCACCAGGGCGGGGACCGCCGGCACGCTCACCAGCATCCGGACGGCCCGAACGCATGCCCTGCTTGGGAGCGAAGGGGTTGTTGCCGGGACGCGGGCCACCGGGGCGGGGGCCGCCGGGACGCGGGCCACCCGAGCGTTCGCCGCCACGCTCGTCTGCGCGGGGCGCGGACTGCTTGGAGGTGAACGGGTTGTTGCCGGGCCGCGGGGCGGCCGGCTTGGTGCCGCCCGGCTTCGGGGCACCCGGGCGGGCCGGGGTGGCCGGCTTCGGCGCGGACGGAGAGGCTGGTGCAGCCGACTCCGCCGGGGCGGGAGCCTCCGTCGATGCTGCCGGGGTGGCCGGCGCGGCGGGAGCAGCCGGCTTCTCGGCCGCAGGCACGGCCGGTGCCGGAGCAGACGGCTTCTCAGCCGCGGGGGCAGCCGGTGCCGGTGCCGGTGCCGGTGCGCCCGGCTTCGCGGCGGCCGGAGCTGCCGGCTTCTCCGCGGCCGGGGTGGCCGGAGCAGACGGCTTCTCGGCCGCGGGGGCGGCCGGTGCCGGAGCGGCTGCCGCAGGCTTGGCGGTGGCCGGCTTGGAGGGAGTCTTCGGTGCGGCGTCCGCATAGGCGGAACGCAGCTTCTTGACCACCGGGGGTTCGATGGTCGAGGAGGCGGAACGAACGAATTCGCCCATGTCCTGAAGCTTGTTCAGGGCCTCCTTGGATGAAATGCCGAGCTCTTTGGCGAGCTCGTGGACGCGGACCTTAGCCACGGTTCTCCTGTTCTGGTCCGCGTCGTGGCCTTGAGGGGAGCCTCAGCTCCCCCAGGCCGTGTCAAGCGGACCGTAATGACGGGTGGTGTTCATCGTTGGGCACTCATCGTGTGGTGCTCATCGGGTTTCCATCAGATCTCTGACCCGCTTTCGTTCTCGGTCTTCAACACCGGTGCATTCGGATGCCCGGCGAACAGTCCGGCCAGGGAGGTCGCATCCACACGGCCTCGGAAGGCCCGGTTGAATGCGCCCCTCTTCAGGGCGGCCTGCAGGCAAGCGTGATCCGGGTGGATCCAGGCCCCTCGGCCCGGCTTGCGCCGGCGCCAGTCGGGAACCACGAGTCCGGGACTCGTGACCTCCTCCAGCGCCAGGCGCACCAGCTTGGTGTGGTCCTCTTTCCCCCGGCACCCGACGCAGGTGCGCACCGGAGTGTGTGCCTGCATGGAGGAGCCTGTTCCGTCAAGGAAATGGAAATGGACCTGGCCAGTCTACCTCAGTCGGTCCGATGGGCCAGCAGGTGGCGGCCACCGGACCGGGCTCAGGCCTCCTCGCCGGAGATGTCGATCCGCCAGCCGGTCAGCTTGGCGGCCAGACGGGCGTTCTGCCCCTCCTTGCCGATGGCCAGCGAGAGCACGTCTCGAGGAACGACCACGCGGGCCGACCGGGTGGCCTCGTCCACGATCTCCACGGAGCTGACCCGCGCCGGGGACAAGGCGGAGGAGATGAAGGCGGCGGGACTCTCGCTGAAGTCGACGATGTCGATCTTCTCGTCGTTCAGCTCGCTCATCACGGCGCGGACGCGGGAGCCCATCTCACCGATGCAGGCACCCTTGGCGTTGATGCCGGCCTTGGTGGCCTTGACGGCCATCTTGGTCCGGTGTCCGGCCTCGCGGGCGAGGGCAAGGATCTCCACGGAGCCGTCGGCGATCTCGGGGACCTCCAATTCGAACAGCTTGCGGACCAGCCCTGGATGGGAGCGAGAGAGCGTGATCGAAGGGCCCTTGAGCCCACGGTGCACGTCCACCACGTAGGCGCGCAGACGCTGGCCGTGGGAGTAGTCCTCTCCGGGGACCTGCTCCGGCGGCGGCAGGACGGCTTCGACCGAGCCCAGGTTCACCTGGATCATGTGCGGATTGGTGCCCTGCTGGATCAGCCCGGAGATGATCTCGCCCTCGCGGCCCTTGAACTGGCCCAGGATGTTGTCGTCCTCGGCGTCACGCAGTCGCTGGAGGATGATCTGCCGGGCCGTGGACGCGGCGATCCGGCCGAAGCCCTGCGGGGTGTCGTCGAACTCGCCGACCGACTGGCCGTCCTCGTCGATCTCGGTGGCCCAGATGGTCACATGGCCGGATTTGCGGTCGATCTCCGCGCGGGCCCGGGACAGGGCGCCGGGCGACTTGTGGTACGCAACCACCAAAGCCTGTTCGATGGTGGGCACGAGGCGGTCCAGTGGGATCTCACGCTCGGTCTCCAGCATCCGCAGGGCGCTCATGTCGATGTCCACTCAGGCCTCCGAATTCAGTTCTTCTTCGGCAGCACTTCCGCCACCGCGGGTCAACTCTACCTGCACCGTGGCCGGTCCCAGGCGGTGGTAGGCGTGCCGGACCGGATCGCCGATCTTCGCGGGCATCCCCTTCTTCGCCCCCGGCTTGACCGGCACCAGCACGACGCCGGCCTCGTCGGCGGACTGGATGCGCCCGGTCAGCCGACCGGCCGGCGCCAGAGCGGACGCCTCGGTCGAGGGGATGGGTGAGGCGGCAGGTGAGGCGGTGGGCGAAGTGGTGGGCGAAGTGGTGGGCGAAGTGGTGGGCGAAGTGGTGGGCGAGCTGGCCGGTGCGGGCGACGGGCCGTCGTCGGGCAGGACCTCGACCGAGACCAGACGACCGACGTTGCGGCGCCAGTGCCGCGGCTCGGTCAACGGACGATCGACGCCCGGAGAGGACACCTCGAGCTGGTACGGCTCGGCCCTGAGCTCCGGCAGATCGGACCCCGCCGCATCGAGCGCGGTGGAGATGGCCTGGGCCACCTCGGCGACCTCGTCCAGGTCCAGCCCGGCGGTGCCGTCGGCGTGGTCCACGATGACTTTCAGGATCAACTGACCTGGCTCACCCTCGACCGTGGCCGCCTCGAAGTGCAGGCCGGTGGACTCGACGGCGGGCGCGACCAGCGCGGCCAGGGGGGTGCGTTCAGGGTGTTCGATGGCGTGTTCGGTGGCGTCGTGCATGGATCCATTCAAGCCCAGTCGGCAACAAAGTCGTAACCGAGTTTGACGATCAGGACGAACACCACCACGAGGAACACGATCCGGATGAAGCCCGAGCCGCGCCGGATGGCCATCCGGGCCCCGAGGTAGCCGCCGATCATGTTGGCCACCCCCAGGACGAGGCCCAGGCCGAGGAGGATGTGGCCGGAGGGCAGGAAGAAGGCGATGGCGCCGAGGTTGGTGAACAGGTTCACGATCTTGGCCTGCGCCGAGCCCTGCAGGAAGGTGTAGCCGAGGACTGCCACCAGCGAGATCACCAGGAACGTCCCGGTGCCCGGGCCGAGGACGCCGTCGTAGAAGCCGATCACCAGGCCGATGACCAGGGCCACCGCGAGGTGGCGCCGGCCGGAGTAGCGTAGTCCCGTGTCACGGCCCAGCTGGGGCCTGGCCGCCGTGAAGACGGCCACGCCGACCAGGGCCAGCAGGATGACGGGTTTGATGATCTCGGCCGGCAGCAGCGTGGCGACGATCGCCCCGCCGAAGCTGCCTCCCAGGGCGACCACCGCCATGGGCAGGGCGGTGCTCAGGTCCGGGTGGATGCGCCGGTAGTAGGTGATGGCGCTGGTGGTGGTCCCGAAGACGGAGCCCAGCTTGTTCGTGGCCAGCGCCTGGACCGGGGTGATGCCCGGGACCATGAGCAGCACGGGCAGCTGGAGCAGTCCGCCCCCGCCCACCACCGCATCGATCCACCCGGCCGCGAGACCGGCCAGGAGGACCATCACGAGGGTGGCCGCGGTGATGTCCTCGAGGCCGGTCAGCACGGCCGTGCCTCCATGTTGCCGACGGCCTAGGCGGAGCGGACGAGGCCGGCGATCGCGGCTGCGGCGCCGGCGACCTCGACGGACTGCGCCTCGCCCGTGGCCCGGTCCTTGACCTCGACCACGCCGTCGGCGAGGCCGCGGCCGACGACCACGGAAGTGGGAATGCCGATGAGCTCGACGTCCGAGAACTTCACGCCGGCCGAGACCTTCTTGCGGTCGTCGTAGAGCACGGTCAGACCCTGGGCCTCGAGGTCGCCGACGAGCTGCTCCGCGGCGGCGAAGATCTCCTCACCCTTTCCGGTGGCCACCACATGCACGTCCGCGGGGGCGATGGCGCGCGGCCACGCCAGTCCCTTCTGATCGTGGTGGGACTCGGCCAGGGCGGCGACAGCGCGGGTGACGCCGATGCCGTAGGAACCCATGGTCACCACGACCTGCTTGCCGTTCTGGTCCAGGACCTTGAGGTCGAGGGCTTCGGCGTACTTGCGGCCGAGCTGGAAGATGTGCCCCATCTCGATGCCTCGACGGGTGCGCAGCGGGCCGGAGCCGTCCGGGGCCGGGTCGCCGTCCCGTACCTCGGTGGCCTCGATGACGCCGTCCCACTGGAAGTCTCGCCCGGCCACCAGCCCGAAGACATGCTGTTGCAGGGCGTTGGCACCGGTGATCCAGGCGGTGCCGGTGACGATGCGCGGGTCCACGAAGAACGGCAGGCCGGATTCGTTGTTGGGACCGATGTAGCCCTTGACCAGGGACGGATGCCGGGCGAGGTCCGCCTCGGTGGCCTGCTCGACACCGGGTTCCCCGGCCACCTCGAGCAGCTCGCCGATGCCGGCCTCGAGGCGCTTGAGATCCACATCCCGGTCGCCGGGGACGGCCACGATGAACTGGCGGCGCTCGTTGCCGTTCAGCACGGCCGTGAGCACCACGCACTTGAGGGTGTCTGCGGCGGTCCAGGAGCCGCCCTCGCCGCGCGGTGCGAGCTGATTCGCGACGTCCACGAGGGCCGCAATCGTGGTGGAGTCCGGGGTGTCCTTGACCTCGGCGGCCGGCAGGGCCGCGATCGCGGCCTCGTCCAGGGCCGCAGGGGGCACCGTGGTGACGGCCTCGACGTTGGCGCGGAAGCCGGCGTCGGACTCCACGAAGGTGTCCTCACCGATCGGTGAGGGGTGCAGGAACTCCTCGGAGCGTGAGCCGCCCATGGCCCCCGCCTGGGCCTGGACGGGGACGACGGCCAGGCCCAGGCGGTCGAAGATCCGCAGGTAGGCCCCGCGGTGGTCGGCGTAGGCCTGGTCCAGGCCGGCGTCGTCCACGGTGAAGGAGTAGGAGTCCTTCATGATGAACTCACGCACGCGCAGCAGGCCGGCGCGCGGACGGGCCTCATCCCGGAACTTGGTCTGGATCTGGTACAGGTACGTCGGCAGGTCCTTGTAGGAGGAGTAGTGGTCCTTGACCAGGAGGGTGAACATCTCCTCATGCGTGGGGGCCAGCAGGAAGTCCGCCCCCTTGCGGTCCTGGACGCGGAACAGCGCGTCACCGTACTCCTCCCAGCGGCCGGTGGCCTCGTAGGGCTCCTTGGGCAGCAGGGCCGGGAACTGGACCTCCTGACCGCCGATCGCGTCCATCTCCTCGCGCACGATCTGCTCGACCCGGTTCTTCACGCGCAGCCCCAGCGGCAGCCACGTGTAGGCCCCCGGGCCGGAACGCCGGATGTAGCCGGCGCGGACGAGCAGCCTGTGGCTGGCCACCTCGGCGTCGGCCGGGTCGTCACGCAGGGTGCGGAGGAACAGGGTGGACATGCGCAGGGGCACGAGGGCTCCGATCGGTGGTTGCTGGACTAGCTGGGGTGCTGGTGGACGTGTGGTGGTCTGCTGGCCGAGGATGCCTCGCCGGGGAGGGGTCTCAGCCGTCGAGTTCGGTGCGCAGGTCCTCGACGAGGGTCACACCGTCCTCGACGGGCACGACCCCGTCACCGCCGCCGGTCCCCGAATAGGTGATCAGGCGGTCATCGTCCTGGACGACCACCGTGGTGGCGGTCGTGGACTCGGCGCCGGGCGGCAGGGTGGCGCCACTGAGGGCGACAGTCGTGGTGCTGGTCATGGCGAACGAGCCGTCGGCCTGCACCTCCACGGGCTGGACCTCGAGGCTCATCTCCATGGACATGGCGTCACCCATCTCCACGGTGAATTCGGAGCAGTCCTCGGACTGCGCCTGCGTCGCTTCCAGAGACTGCGCCGCCGCATCGGCAGAGGGGAAGGTCGTGACCATCAGGATGTCCGTGGACGGCATGGTGGCATCGCTGAGGTCCATACTCAGGCCACCGATGTTCTCGACTCCTTCAGCCAGCTCGCCCGAGGCGGCCTGGCCAGCGTCGAAGCACTCCTCCGGGGTCACCGTCATGTCCTCGGTCAGGCCCTGCGATTCCTGGGTGGCCTGCTCCAACTGCTCACCGGTCAGGATGGTGGCCCCTTCACCGAGGACGGTCATCAACGCCTCCTCGACCTGCTGGTCCAGGCCGGTGGCGTCCGAGGATGCGGTGGCGGAGGCATCCGCCGTGGCGTCCTCCGTGGCTGACGGCGTGGCGGACACGCTGGCCTCATCGGAGGCGGCGCTGCTGGCCGGAGCGCTGGACTCTCCCTCATCTCCGGAGCCGCCGCAGGCGGCCAGGGAGAGGGTGAGCAGTCCCATGCCCACGATCGACGGCAGCGTCGCGGCACGGAATCGGGTGTTCTGGCGGTTCATGTCCTGTCCCCTCATAGCTGGTCCTGGTGGCTCCGTCAACGCCGGGCCGCACGGGCTGGTCGGACGGACAGGAGCTAGGAAAAGCATAGGTCAAGCGCCCAGGCCCGGAGCACAGGATCGCGGAGCCTACAACAAGACCGTGGCGAAGGTGCCGACCTGTTCGAACCCCACGGTGCGGTAGGTGCGCAGGGCTGCGGTGTTGAAGCCGTTGACGTAGAGGCTCACCAGGGGTGCCGTCTGCCGGGCGTACTCCGTCACGGCGGCCACGGACGGTGCGGCCAGGCCCTGTCCGCGCTGACTCGGTTCGACCCACACCCCCTGGATCTGCGTGCAGCTGGCGGAGACCACGCCGAGATCGGCCTTGAAGCGGACCCGGCCGGCGTCATCGAGATCCACCAGGGACCAGCCGTTGCGGATCAGGTCCTCCACCCGCAACCGGTACTGCACCGCCCCGTTCTGCAGGGGCGAGAAGCCGAGTTCCTCCTCGAACATCGCCACGCAGGCCGGCAGCACCACGGGGAACTCCTCGGGGCCGGCTGGACGGACGCGGGGCGAGGGCTCCACCGCGGGACGGCCGCGCAGGACCATGAGGGGCTGGTCGTCCCGGATCTGGCGGGCGCGTTGCGGTCCCCGGGACAGCTCGTCCCAGAGGGGCAGCACCGCCTCGCGCGGACCGTAGACGGAGGCGAAGCGGCGGTGCAGGGCGGTGAGCGCCACCCCGAAGAGGGCGCCGGCCTCGGCGGTAGCACCGACGGGGACCACGTTGGCGCCCACCCAGCAGGCAGCCTCCAGCTCGGCCGGGCGACCGGCGGTCACGGGGGTGGCCTGGGTGAAGATGCCGAGGAAGAGGGGTCCCCCGGACCGGGCCGGCGTCGCGTCGCGGCCCTTCTCGAGGATGGACTCCACGAAGCAATTCGCCACCGGGTCGGCGGCGGCCAGGGCCGTGAGCGCCGTGGTGTCGGCGTGGTTCAGGACCCGGACGGCCCCGCCGGTGGCCCGGCGGACGGCGTCGTCAGGAGACGGTGACCACGGGCGAGCCCTGGACAGGATTCTGACCATCGGTACCCTCGCTGCTTTCCTCCAGGCCGGACTCGGCGGCGATCCGACGGGCCTCGAACAGCAGCGTCTCCACGATCTCGTCCTCCGGCACCGTCTTGACGACCTCGCCCTTGATGAAGATCTGGCCCTTCCCGTTGCCGGAGGCCACGCCGAGATCGGCCTCACGGGCCTCCCCGGGCCCGTTGACCACGCAACCCATGACGGCCACGCGCAGCGGGACCGTGAGGTCCTTCAGGCCCTCGGTGACCTCTTCGGCCAGGGAGTACACGTCCACCTGGGCGCGGCCGCAGGAGGGGCAGGAGACGATGTCCAGGCGGCGCTCGCGCAGGTTCAGGGACTGCAGGATCTGCAGCCCGACCTTGACCTCCTCGACCGGCGGGGCGGACAGGGAGACGCGGATCGTGTCACCGATGCCCTTGCCGAGGAGATAGCCGAAGGCGCTGGCGGACTTGATGGTGCCCTGGAAGGCGGGCCCGGCCTCGGTGACGCCGAGGTGCAGCGGCCAGTCGCCCTGTTCGGCCAGCAGTTCGTAGGCGCGGGCCATGATCACCGGGTCGTTGTGCTTGACGGAGATCTTGAAGTCACGGAAGCCGTGCTCCTCGAACAGGGAGGCCTCCCACACGGCGGACTCGACGAGCGCCTCCGGGGTGGCCTTGCCGTACTTCTTGAGCAGGTCGGGATGCAGCGAACCCGCGTTGACGCCGATCCGGATGGAGGTGCCGTGGTCCGAGGCGGCCTGGGCGATCTCCTTGACCTGGTCGTCGAACTTCCGGATGTTTCCGGGGTTCACGCGCACGGCACCGCAACCGGCCTCGATCGCCGCGAACACGTACTTCGGCTGGAAGTGGATGTCCGCGATCACGGGGATGGTGGACTGCTGCGCGATCACCTTGAGCGCCTCGGCGTCCTTGTCCGTGGGGCAGGCCACCCGGACGATGTCACAGCCGGCCGCGGTGAGCTCGGCGATCTGCTGGAGCGTGGCGCCGATGTCATGCGTCTTCGTGGTGGTCATCGTCTGGACCGAGACCTGGTGATCGGAGCCCACGCCCACTCGTCCCACCTGCAACTGCCTCGTCTTGCGGCGAGGTGCCAGGACGGGCGGTGGTGCGGCGGGCATGCCAAGACTGACGGGCACTGACAACTCCTGTGGGGCTGATCGGGGTACGGGGGTTCCGTTCACCCCAGTCTACTGGTACGAGACGAACCAGGGCTGGGGTGAGACCTCCGTCATGGTCCGCTCCGGGGTGAAGGTCGGCGAGTCCTCGTCGATGAAGTTCTTCCACCCCAGACGCATCCCGGACGGCAGGTCCTTCTTCAGCGAACGCCACGTCCCCTGCTTTTGTTCCGCGGACCCGTTCCCGTCCGCGTGCACCATGAGCGCCAGCCCGTCCCGGGCCTCCACGTCCTGCCGGTCCGGGATCATCCGGGCCTGGAACTGGTGCAGGATCACGAGCTTCTCCGGCAGATCGTGCTCCGCCACGAGCTCCGCCAGCCAGGCGGTGGTCTCGTTGACCTCCGCGGCGGAGACCTGCCCGATCTGCTCCATGTGCCGCTGGCCGGGCTGCAGCCGCCATTCCGGGTCCAGCGCCAGCCCCACGTGCGGGAGCAGCAACAGTTCCTCGAAGGCCTGGGCCTGGGTGGTGAAGTCCTGGGTTCCCGGTTGCAGGTCCAGGACCACGTAGGTGTCCGCCTTTCCAGCGGCCTCGACCCACTCGGCCAGCTGATCCCGGTCCACGTAGGAGGTGTAGTCCCCCGTGGGTCCCCGAGACGAGGTCGCCACGGTGGAGATGATCTCGAAGGCCGGGATCACCGGCTCCTCACTGAAGGGCTGGTAGTCCGCGGCCAGGGCGGCGGCCCGCTCCAGGGCCTCGTCCACGTCCTGCTCACCCAGCATGCCCAGGGAGCCGGTGCCGGGCGTGCCGTACAGCGCCACCATGCGGCGGCCCGGGAACAGGGTGGTACCCCCGCCGGGAAGCTCCGGCGTCGGGGTGGGAGTGGGCGTGGGGCTCGGGGTCGGAGTGCCCGACGGCGTCGCCGAGCCCGAGCCCGCCGGCCCACCGGCGCCCGGTTGCGGGCTGGGGGTGCAGGCGGTCAGGGCCGCGACAGCACCGGCGGCGGTGATTCCGGCCAGGGACGTCAGGACGCGGCGGCGTTCGATACTCAGGCCCCGTTCCCGCGGAGGGCGGCAGCCTGGTCACCGACCGCGCACGACCACTCGTGGACATCGGTGGAGGAGATCAGGCCGTGCTGCTGGAAGGGGTCCCCGGCCAGCAGGTCCCGGACGCTCTCAGCCGCATCGGACTTGACGAGCAGCAGGGCCGCCGTCGGATCATCCACGTAGGCGCCGGCGGCCACCATGGCGGTGCCCAGAGAGCCCAGGAACTCACGGTGGGCGGCGCGGTGCACGTCACGCTGGTCACCCAGCCCGGGGACGTAGTTGTACTGGACGGCGAAGATCTTCTGTGGTTCAGCCATGGGGCCAGCGTAGGACACCTCTCCGGTCCAGAGGTTGCGCGACACCTCCGTCCGCTCCGACTAGAAGATCCGGATGGGATCCACGATGTCCGCCACGATCAGCAACAGGCCCATGCCGAGCAGGGCGATCCCGACCACGTAGGTCAGCGGCAGCAGCTTGGCGATGTCGAAGACCCCGGGATCCCGGCGCCGGGTCAACTTGGCCCACCCGCGGCGGAGGGCCTCCCACAGTGCCCCGGCCACGTGACCGCCGTCCAATGGCAGCAGGGGGATGAGGTTGAACACCATCAGGGCCACGTTGACACCGCCCACCAGGGAGAGCAGCAGGGAGGCCTTGTCCGCCAGCGGCACGTCCTCCAGGGCGGCGGCCTCACCGGCGATGCGGCCCACTCCCACCACGGACATCGGCCCGTTGGGATCGCGTTCCTCCGGGCCGAAGACGGCGACGGCGGTCTCCCAGAGCTTCACGGGCAGCACCACCACCACGTCGGCGGTCGCCTTCAGCTGCTGACCCATCACCGGGAAGGTCTCGGTGATCGGCTGCGGCACGTTCTGGACCTCGGAGCCCATGCCGACGAAGCCGACGTCCTCCGTCTGGGTGCTGCCGTCCGGGTTGGTCTGCGCGCGGCCGCTGGAATCGGCGACCGGCCGCTCGGTGAGCTTCGGGGTGATGGTCCCGGACTGTTCGGCACCGTCACGTTCCCAGGTGATGGCCGTGGGCTCACCGGCCCGCTCGCGGATGGCGGAGGACAGCTCATCCCAGTCGTCCACCGGGCGGCCGTTGAAGGCGGTGATGGTGTCCCCCGGTTCCAGTCCGGCCTCGAAGGCCGGTGCGGCCGGGTCGCCAGGCCGGCAGGCCTCCGTGCCGTCCTGCCCGGTTGCCTCGCCGGCGGCGGCCCGCTCCTGCTGGACGGCGGCCGGGAGCACGCACTTGAACACCTCGGAGACGGTGGTCGTGGCGGTGGCCACGCCCGTGGTGGTCACGAGGATGGCCGTCAGGGCGAACGCGATGACGAGGTTCATGAACGGCCCGCCGAGCATGATGATGATCCGCTTCCACACCGGCAGCGAGATGAAGGTGCGCTTCTCGTCTCCCGGCTGCAATTCCTCGGCGGACATCTGACGGGCGTCGGAGGCCATCTGCTGGAACAGGCCGGTGCTGGCACTGCGCGGCCGTTCGCCCTGTTCAGGGTGCTCCGGAGGGTACATCCCGACCATGGAGACGTAGCCGCCCAGCGGGATGGCCTTCACCCCATACTCGGTCTCCCCCTTCTTGCGGGAGAACACGGTGGGGCCGAAGCCGACCATGTACTGCGTGACGCGGACGCCGAAAAGCTTGGCGGGCACCAGGTGGCCGACCTCGTGCAGGGCGATCGACAGGGCGATGCCGACGGCCACGGCGAGGACGCCGACGATGAACCAGAGGATCTCCACCGTCACCACCGCGCCTGTGCTGCGGTGCGGGCCCACTGTTCGGCGGCCGCGAGCGCCTCGACGCTCAGGTCCTGGCCGGCCAGCACGACGTCCGGGTCATAGTCCTCCACGACGGCGCGAACGGTGTCCACGATCTCGGTGAAGCCGATCCGGCCGGTGTGGAAGGCCTCCACGGCCTCCTCGTTCGCGGCGTTGTAGACGGCCATGTGCGTGGTGGAGGCGCCGGCCGCCTCCTTGGCCAGCCGCACCGCGGGGAAGGCGTCCTCGTCGAGAGGTTCGAAGGTCCACGTCGCGGCCCGCGTCCAGTCCAGGCCGGCGGCGGAGCCGGGCACGCGGTGGGGCCAGCCGATGCCGAGGGCGATGGGCAGGCGCATGTCCGGCGGAGAGGCCTGGGCGATCGTGGAGCCGTCGGTGAACTCGACCATCGAGTGGACGATCGACTGCGGGTGGACGACCACGTCGATCCGGTCCAGCGGAAGGTCGAAGAGCAGGTGGGCCTCGATCACCTCGAGGGCCTTGTTGACCATGGAGGCCGAGTTGGTGGTGACCACCTTGCCCATGTCCCAGGTGGGGTGCGCCAGGGCCTCGGCCGGGGTGACCCCGGCGAGCTGGTCCCGCGTCCGGCCGCGGAAGGGCCCGCCCGAGGCGGTGACCACCAGGCGCCGGACCTCCTCCGTGGCCCCGGAGCGCAGGGCCTGGGCGAGGGCGGAGTGCTCCGAGTCGACCGGGACGAGTTGGCCCGGAGCGGCGGCCTGCTTGACGAGGGCCCCGCCGACGATGAGCGATTCCTTGTTGGCCAGCGCGAGCAGGTGGCCGGCCTGCAGCGCCGCGAGCGTGGGTGCCAGACCGATGGACCCGGTGATCCCGTTGAGTACGACGTCGGCGCCCTCCCAGGCGGCGACCTCGGCCGCCGCGGTGGGCCCGGAGAACAACTCTGGGGAGGGCGTGGGCGCCCCGGCCTGCTGGGCCGCTGCGGCGATGGCCTCGGCGAGCTCCCCCGTGGTGGCGGTGGCGCTGCCGACCGCGCCGGCGCAGGTGGCCACGGCCTGCCTCGCCAGGAGGGCGGTATTGGATCCGCCGGATAGCCCGGCGACCGTGAATCGCTCCGGAGCCGAGGCGATGACCTCGAGTCCCTGGGTCCCGATCGAGCCGGTGGAACCGATCAGGGTGACCCGGCGGATGCTGGTGGGGCCGGCGTCGGGCAGGTAAAGCGGTTCGGAAGTCACCGGTCCATTATGGCCGGACGATCTGGGAGGTGCCTGCACCCCTCTGAGCCTTAAAGCATTAGCGGGCAGAGATAGACGGTACGACGCGTACCGTCTCTCTCTGCCCGCACAACGCTGGGGGGGGTCAAGGACCGGGAAGGTCCCCGGTGGGGTTAGTGGTCCACCGCCTTCTCGGCACCGATACCGGTCAAGGAGCGCACCTCCATCTCGGCCTGCTTCTCCGGGCTCTCGGTGCGCTTGTCCAGCTTGGATCCGATGAATCCGAGAAGGAAGGCGAGCGGGATGGAGACGATGCCGGGGTTCTTCAGCGGGAACCAGGCGAAGTCGACGCCGACGATCATGGACGTCTCGGTGCCGGACATGACCGGGGAGAAGACGATCAGCACGATCGCGGCACCCAGGCCGCCGTACATCGACCACAACGCGCCCTGGGTGGTGAAGCCCTTCCAGAACAGCGAGTACAGAATGGTGGGCAGGTTGGCGGACGCGGCGACCGCGAAGGCGAGTGCCACCAGGAAGGCCACGTTCTGGCCCTGGGCGCCGATGCCGCCGATAATCGCCAGGATGCCGATGACCACCACGGTGCGGCGGGCGATCTTGACCTCCTTCTCCGGACTGGTCTTGCCCTTGGCCAGGACGTTCGCGTAGATGTCATGCGCGAACGAGGCAGCCGCAGTGATCGTCAGGCCGGCTACCACCGCCAGGATGGTCGCGAAGGCGACGGCCGAGATCAGCCCCAGCAACAGCGGTCCGCCGAGTTCGAACGCCAGCAGCGGTGCCGCCGAGTTGACGCCGCCCGGCGCGTTCTCGATCCGTTCCGGGCCGATGAGGGCGCCGGCGCCGTAGCCCAGCACCAGGGTGAACAGGTAGAAGGCGCCGATCAGCACGATCGCCCAGACCACGGACTTGCGGGCCTCCTTGGCCGTCGGCACCGTGTAGAAGCGCATCAGCACATGGGGCAGGCCCGCGGTGCCGAGCACGAGGGCCAGGCCCAGGGACAGGAAGTCGAGCTTGGTGACCTCGCTGAGGCCGTACTGCAGGCCCGGGTCGAGGATGGCCTCACCCTCCGGGCTGAGTTCCACGGCCGCACCGAGCAGGGCGGAGAAGTTGAAGCCGAACAGGGCCAGGACCCAGATGGTCATGATGAAGGCACCGGCGATCAGCAGGCAGGCCTTGATGATCTGGACCCAGGTGGTGCCCTTCATGCCGCCTACGAGCACGTAGACGATCATCAACGCGCCCACAATCGCGATGACCACGGACTGGCCCAGCCGCTCATCGATGCCCAGCAGCAGGGAGACGAGCGCTCCGGCGCCGGCCATCTGGGCCAGCAGGTAGAAGAGGCAGACCATCAGGGTGGCGAGCGCCGCCGCGATGCGGACCGGCCGTTGCCGGAGGCGGAAGGACAGCACGTCCGCCATGGTGAACTTGCCGGTGTTGCGCAGCAGCTCGGCCACCAGAAGCAAGGCGACGAGCCACGCCACGAGGAAACCGATCGAATAGAGGAAACCGTCATAGCCGTTGATGGCGATGGCTCCCACGATGCCGAGGAAGGATGCTGCCGAGAGGTAGTCTCCGGCGATCGCGGTGCCGTTCTGGGTACCGGTGAAGGACCGGCCGCCGGCGTAGTAGTCGGCCGCGGTCTTGGTGTTCTTGGAAGCCCGCAGGACGATGATGAGGGTGATCGCGACGAAGAGGCCGAAGATCAGGATGTTGAGCCACGGCTCGCCGACGTTGGTGCCCTCGGCGTTGGCCGTCAGGATGGGAAGGATATTCACTTCTGGACTCCGTCGGTCGGCTTATCGATCGGTTCACCGGAGCCGGAGAGGCTCTGGTTGGCGATGCTCGGGTCCAGAGCTTCGAGTTCTTCCCGGATGTCCGTGGACCGCGGATCCAGCTTCTTGTTGGAGAAGGCCACGTAGAGCCCGGTGATGACGAAGGTCGAGACGAATTGCAGGAGCCCGATCACCAGTCCCAGATTGATGTTGCCGAGGACCTTGATGGACATGAACTCAGGGGCGTAGGCCGCGAGGATGACGTACAGGAAGTACCAGACGATGAAGACCACGGTCCACGGAAAGACGAAGCTGCGGTGGGTCTTCCGCAGCTCCTGGAACTGTGGCGTGGCCTGAACGGCGCGGAAATCGACATGGCCGTTGTCGGCCAGGTCCGGGTGTGGTGTTGAAGACACGTATCCCCCAGTCAGTGTGGTGCCCGCAGGCTACCGGTGAGTATGACCTGGCCATCCTAAGCGCTCAGTGATTCAGATCACAGATATTCGACCAGTTTTCCGTATCGGTGTCGCGCGAGGTTAGAGCCCGAGGGAGCGCGCGATCAGCATGAGCTGGACCTCGGTGGTGCCCTCGCCGATCTCCAGGATCTTCGAGTCGCGGTAGTGGCGCGCCACCAGGGACTCGTTCATGAATCCGTAGCCACCGAACACCTGCGTGGCATCCCGCGCATTGTCCATGGCCGCCTCGCCGGCGACCAGCTTGGCGATGGCCGCCTCCGTCTTGAACGGCTTGCCCGCCAGCATCTTGGCCGCCGCCTCGTAGTACGCCAACCGGGCCGAGTGGGCGCGCGCCTGCATGCGGGCGATCTTGAAGGACACGGCCTGGTTCTTGCCGATGGCCTGCCCGAAGGCGGTCCGGGTCTTCGCATAGGCGATCGATTCATCCACGCACCCCTGGGCCGCCCCCGTGGACAGAGCGGCGATGGCGATGCGCCCCTCGTCCAGGATCGAGAGGAAATTGGCGTAGCCACGGCCCCGCTCGCCCAGGAGGTTCGCCTCCGGCACCTCGACGCCGTCGAAGAACAGCGGGTGGGTGTCCGAGGAGTTCCAGCCCATCTTGTCGTAGGCCCCGCCCACGGTGAACCCGGGCGTGCCGGAGGGCACCAGGAGCGTGGAGATCTCCTTGGCCGGCTGCCCATCCCGGCCCTCCCGGCTGCCGGTCACCGCCGTGACGGTGACGAGCCGGGTGATGTCCGTGCCGGAGTTGGTGATGAACTCCTTGGCTCCGCTCACGGTCCAGGTGCCGCCGGCCAGGGTCGCCGTGGTCTGGGTCCCCCCGGCGTCCGACCCACCGTTGGGTTCCGTCAGCCCGAAGCCGGCCAGGGCACGGGCCGTCACGAGGTCCGGAAGCCACGTTTCTTTTTGCTCGTCCGTGCCGAAGCGGTAGACCGGCATGGCCCCCAGGGACACTCCGGCCTCCAGGGTGATGGCGACGGACTGGTTCACCCGCCCCAGTTCCTCGAGGGCCAGGGCCAGCGCGAAGTAGTCGCCGCCCATGCCGCCGTACTCCTCCGGGAACGGCAGGCCGAACAGGCCCATCTCCCCCATCTGACGCACGATCTCGTAGGGGAACTCGTGACGGGCATCCAGGCCGGCGGAGACCGGCGCCACCACCTCGTCGGCGAATTCCCGGACGGTGCCGACCAGGTCCCGGTAGTCCTCGTTGAGCTCGGGCCCGGCCAGGCCGGCGGAGTGCGGGGTGGTGCTCATAGCGTGTCCCATCTGAGTAAATCGTGATTAACTGAAACAATGGTGTGATCGTAGACACCTCGGGCGTTCGCTGTCCACCACCGGACCGCATGGCCCCAACCAACACCGCCCCACATCAGCCCCGAGCTCATCCCACCGACTTCCCCAGGACCGCCATGACCTCCGAACAGACCGCCCGTGCCGCCGCCAAGGCCGATCGCCGGCAATCCCTGTTGGCGGCCGCCGCCGGACTGTTCGCCGACCGGGGCTTCACCTCGGTCCGGCTCGAAGACCTGGGCGCGGCCTGCGGTGTCAGCGGCCCTGCGGTGTACCGGCACTTCCCGGGCAAGACCGCCGTCCTCGGCGAACTGCTGCTCCAGGTCAGCCAGGACCTGCTGGACGGCGCCCACCGAGTGGCCGCCGCCGAGGACGGAGCAGGAGAGGCCTTGGCCGCCCTCGTGCGTTTCCAGACGGACTTCGCCCTGTCCCACCGTGATGTGATCGCCGTGCAGGGTCGGGAGATGCGCCATCTTGAACCGGACGTGCGCGCCGAGGTGGTCCGGCTCCAGCGGGACTACATCGAAGTCTGGGCGGGCCAACTGCGGTTGCTGCACCCGGACGAGGACCACGGCACCGCGGTCTTCCGCACCCAGGCGGCCCTCGGGCTGGTGAACTCCACCCCGCATTCGGTCCGCCGCTCACCTTCGGAGCAGCGAGGACGGCGCGCCCTGTTGGAGGGAATGGCCCTGTCCGCGCTGCTGGCGGGCTCGGAGGCCCGCTAGTATTCCGCGTACAGTGTGAGAGCGAGGGCCACCGTGGTTCAGGCCCCATCCCGTGACGAGGAGGTCACCATTTCCGTGCAACTTCGTGAAGTCCGGTCCGAGGACCTGGATTACTTCTTTGAGCACCAGCAGGATCCCGAGGCCAACCTGATGGCCGCCTTCGCCGCCCGCAGTCCCCAGGACCGCGGCGTGTTCGACTACCACTGGTCCCGGTTGCTCGAGGACCCCGCCACGAAGGTCCGGACCATTGAGCAGGACGGCCAGGTCGCCGGGGCCGTCGTCGTCTCCGGCATCGGCGAGGAGCCGGAACTCTCCTTCTGGACCGCCCGCGAATACTGGGGCCAGGGCATCACCACCTCCGCGGTGGACGCCCTGCTGGAGGCCTTCACGGACCGCCCCCTGCGCGCGCACGTACCGGCGGACAACATCGGTTCGCAGAAGATCCTCACCCGCCGTGGCTTCGCCGTGGTGGGCGAGGACAAGAACTTCTCCAACGCGCGGTCCGAGGTGGTCACCGAGCTCATCATGCAGCTCGGCTGACCACCTCGGTTGACCGCCTCTAGAACAGCGCCAAGGCCAGGCCCGGCTGGGCCAGCACCGCGCCGACGTCGGCCAGGAACCGCGAGCCCTGCTCGCCGTCCACCAGCCGATGGTCGAACGACAGGGACAGCGTCATCACCTGGCGCAGCGCGACCTCGTCCCGGTACTCCCACGGCATCCGCCGGACCTGACCGATGGCCAGGATGCCCGCCTCGCCCGGATTGATGATGGGGGTGCCGGCATCGACTCCGAAGACCCCCACGTTGGTCAGGGTGAAGGTGCCCCCGGAGAGCTGTTCGGGCTTAAGCTTGCCTTCCCGAGCCACAGCCGTCAGCTCGGCCAGCCGGACCGCCAGCGAGCGTAGGTCTGCGGCGTGGGCGTCCTTGAGATTCGGCACCATGAGTCCGCGCGGGGTGGCCGCGGCGATGCCCAGGTTGACGTAGTTCTGCCGGATGATCCGCCCACCGTCCCCGTCCCACCGGGCGTTGAGTTCGGGCGTGCGTTCCAGCGCCAGGCAAGCGGCCCGGGCCACCAGGGTGAGCGGGGTGAGCTTCAGCTCGCGGAAGTCCCGCCTCTGCCTCACCTCCTGCAGCAACTCGACGGATTCGGTGACGTCCACGGTCAGGAACTCGGTCACATGCGGGGCCGTGAACGCGCTGGACGTCATGGCGGCCGCGGTGGCCTTGCGGACGGAGCGGATCGGCTCCTCCTCCGTGCGGGGCCGGCCCCCGAGGGTGCGGACACCGCCGGCCGCGGCCTCGGTCAGGGTGTCCGTCCCGGACGGGCTGCCCGACACCGGCCGCGCATCGTCCGCGGCGGCCGTGACATCCTCGCGGGTCACCACTCCCCCCGCTCCGCTGCCCGCAAGCCGGGCGATGTCCACCCCGAGGTCGCGGGCGAGCTTGCGGACCGGCGGGGTGGAACGCGGGCGCTCGGCAGTGAGCGTTGCGGTGCCCCCAGCCGGCACCGGCACCGAGGATGGCGAGCCGGACGGCTGGGCTGCCGGCACCGGATCGGGCGCCGCGGGCCGCCCGGCCCGGGCGCGACGGGCGGGGCGGCCGGCCCCCTCCACTGCCGCGCCGTAGCCGACCAGCGTCGGTACTCGGCCATCCGGCAGGGAGGAGGAGCCGGCGTCGGGCACCGGGGTGTCCTCCGATTCCGCCCCGGGCAGGTCGAAAGAGATGATGGGGGCACCGACCTGGATGACCGCCCCGGGCTCCCCGTGCAGTTCGGCGATGGTGCCGTCGAAGGGGCTGGAGAGCTCGACGACCGCCTTGGCCGTCTCCACCTCGGCGAGCACGTCATTCAACGCGACCGTGTCACCGACGGCGATCTTCCAGGAGAGCAACTCGGACTCGGTCAGGCCCTCGCCGAGATCGGGCAGGTTGAAGACCTTGAGCATGTCAGGCTCCTGACGTGTGGTCGGACGCGGAACCCAGGGGTACGGGCGACGCGAAGGGGTCCAGAGAGTCGAGCGAGTTGGGGCGGCCCAGGGCCCGGTCCACGCCGTCGAGGATACGGTCCAGGTCCGGCACGTGATGGTGCTCGAGTTTGGCCGGCGGGTACGGGATGTCGAATCCGGTGACTCGCACCGGCGGGTGCTCCAGCCAGTGGAAGCAGCGCTCGGTCACCGTGGCCGCGATCTCGGCGCCCAGCCCCCCGGTGCGGGAGGCCTCATGGGCGATCACCAGCCGGCCGGTCTTGCGCACGGAGGACTCGATGAGTCCGAAGTCGATCGGGGACAGCGACCTCAGGTTGATCACCTCGAGTGAGGCTCCCTCCGCGGCGGCGGCCTCCGCGGCCTGCAGACAGGTCTTCACCAGCGGACCGTAGGTCACCAGGGTGACGTCGGATCCCTCGGTGGCCAGGGCGGCCGGGCCCATGGGGCGCAGCGGCGCCGTGAGGTCCACGGGAGCCTTGTCATGGTAGCGGCGTTTCGGCTCCAGGTAGACGACCGGGTCGTTGCTGGCGACGGCCGCGCGGATGAGGTCGTACCCCTCCTGCGGGGTGGACGGGGAGACGACCCGCAGCCCGGCCGTGTGCACGAAGTAGGCCTCCGGTGACTCCGAATGGTGCTCCGGTGAGCCGATGCCGCCGCCGAACGGGATGCGGATGGTGATCGGCATGTTCACGGCCCCGTGGGTGCGGTGGAAGAGCTTGGCGACCTGGGAGACGATCTGGTCGAAGGACGGGTAGACGAACCCATCGAACTGGATCTCCACGACGGGACGGTAGCCCCGGTAAGCCAGGCCGACGGCAGTGCCCATGATGCCGGACTCGGCCAGGGGCGTGTCCACTACGCGGTCCTCGCCGAACTCCTCCTGCAGGCCGTCGGTGATGCGGAAGACTCCTCCGAGTTTGCCGATGTCCTCGCCCATGAGCAGGACGGCAGGGTCATCGGCCAGGGCGGCACGCAGGCCGGCGTTGATGGCCTTGCCGAAGGTGAGGTTCTCGGCGGCGGTGCCCGTCATCGCGCACCCGCTTCCAGCTGTGGCCCGTCGAACTGCTCCAGGTAGAGCCGGTAGTGCTCTCGCTGACGCTCCAGCTCGTGGTGCGGCTCCGCGTACACGTGGTCGAAGAGATCGGCCGGCTCCGGATCGGTCAGGTCGGCGACGCCGGCCCGCAGTTCCGCGGCCATGGCATCCGCCGCGGCGGTGGAGTCTGCCGTCAGGGCCTCGACATCCTCCCCCAGCTCGGCCAGGTGCTTCTCGAGCCGGTCGATGGGGTCCTTGGCGCGCCAGGCCTCCACCTCCTCCGCGTCCCGGTAGCGGGTCGGATCGTCCGCGGTGGTGTGGGGCCCCATGCGGTAGGTCACCGCTTCGATGAAGGTCGGGCCGCCGCCGTTGCGGGCCCGTTCGAGTGCGCGGCGGGTGGCGGCCATGACCGCGAGGACGTCATTGCCGTCCACACGCATGGCGGGGATGCCGAAGCCCCAGGGACGGTCGGCGATGTGGCGCTTGGCCTGGAGTCCGACCGGCTCGGAGATCGCCCAGTGGTTGTTCTGGCAGAAGAACACCACGGGGGCGTGGAAGCTGGCCGCGAAGACCATGGCCTCGTTGACGTCGCCCTGACTGGTGGCACCGTCGCCGAAGTAGCCGATGGCCGCCGCATCCGCGCCATCCCGGGTGATGCCCATGGCGTAGCCGACGGCATGCAGCGCCTGCGCGCCGATGATGATCTGCTGGGCCGCGAAGTTGTGGTCCTGGGGCTTCCAACCGGCGAACGTAGCGCCGCGCCACAGGCGGACCAGGCCCAGCGGGTCGACGCCCCGCAGGTAGGCCACGCCGTTCTCACGGTAGGAGGGGAAGACGTAGTCGTCATCCTGCATGGCCACGGCCGAACCGGCTTGGGCGGCTTCCTGCCCCAGCAGCGGCGGCCACAGGGCGAGTTCTCCCTGGCGCTGGAGGTGCGTGCACTCCGTGTCGATCCGGCGGATGAGGGTCATGTCCCGGTGCAGGGATCCCAGCATCGCGGGGGTGACGTCCTCAAGCCAGGGGTCCAGGTCATGGTCCGGACGGCGATGGCCCTCCGGGGTGAGCACCTGGAGCAGGTCCGGTTCGGGGACGTGGGGCATGCCGGTTGATGGGGGAATCAGGCTGGTGGATCCCATGGTGACCTCCTCGTTCAGGCCCGCACCGGGTAGGTGCTGTGCCATAGCCGTGGACGCGGTCAGGGTGTCGACCGCTCCCTTGTGATGCTAGTCACAGCGGCAGCGTTGCACAAGGTACGCTGTTCGCACTGGGCATTCTGCCCAGCAACAGCGCAAGACCTTCCCGGGAAAGTGAGCATCATGCGCACCTTGGACACCACCGACTTGAGACTCCTCGTCGAGCTATCGAAGACCCCGGATGCCACCACCGTGGCCCTCGCCCAGGCCCTTTCCCTGTCCCGCAACACGGTCCAGGCGCGTCTGGTCCGGCTCTCCGAGGAGGGGGTGTTCCTGCCCTTCGAGCGCCGGATCAGCATGGAGGCCCTCGGACACCCGCTGACGGCGTTCGTGCAGATCCACGTCCACCAGCAACAACTCACCGAGATCACCGCGGCCCTGCACGGGATTCCCGAGGTGGTCCAGGCCCACGGCCTGACCGGCTCGGCGGATGTCCTGGCCCGGGTGGCGGCTCGGAACGCGGAGGACCTGTTCAGGATCCACTCGCGGATCCTGCAGATCGACGGGGTGGATCGTGCGGACACCTCCCTGGCCATGACCGAGCTGGTCGCCTGGAGGACGGTGCCGCTCGTCGAGTCGCTCCTGGGCGGCTGAAGACGGTTCGAGCGGGCGGCCGCTGAAGACGGGTCGAACTGGCCGGGCGGGGCCGGTCAGTCGAGGATGGACAGCACGTCAATGGAGGCGTCGAGGAACGCGTCCACCTGCGCCTCGTCATAGCCATCGGTGCCGGGAGCGGCCGCGAACACTGCCCTGCGTACGTCATCGGCACCCAGGTCTGCACCCTCCGCGCGATCGTCGAAGCGAGCCGAGAGGCGGTGGCACAAGGCGTCCACCTCGGCTCGGTCGTAGCCGCCGTCCCGGTCCCGGGCCGGGCGGCGGAATCGCTCGCCGTCAGGGCGGTCGAGACGGCCCCGGAGAACGTCGATGGAGGCGTGGACCCGGCCAATCCAGGCGTCCTCGCCTTCGACCTCGATGCGCCGTTCGCGCTCAGACCGGGCGAGGGCGTCCTCGAGCCGGTCCAGGACGTCGTCGACCTGGTCGGCCTGGTAGCCGCCCTTGACCGCGTCGAAGGTGATGTGGCGGATGTCGGCGGAGCGCAGGTCACCACCACCCTCATAGGCGACTCGGGCACGGGTGAGGAACTGATCCACCTGCTTGCGGTGGTATCCGAAGGTGCGCCGGTCCGCGAGGTCGAAGGGTTGGCGATCGGCCGACCGCATCACCTGCTGCTGGAGTCCTTCGGAATCCTGCCGCGCGCCGTGGTCCATCGAGAAGGCTCCTTCGGAAGAGTGTGGGGGTCCGCCAACGTGTCCATCGTAGCCAGCGGGACCGGCAGATCGTGTGAGGCCGCCGGGGTGTCAGGCGTCTCTCACGCCCCAGCGTCCCGCTCTCACACGAAGGGCAGGCCGAAGACCATGTAGGCGACCGGTGCGGAGAACACCAGAGAGTCCAGCCGGTCCATGGCACCGCCATGGCCCGGGAGCATCGACCCCATGTCCTTGATGTTCAGCTCGCGTTTCACCATGGATTCGGCGAAGTCGCCCGCGGTCGCCGAGGCCACGGTCAGGAGGCCGAGCAGGCTGCCAACCCACCACGGGTGGTCCAGGAACAGGTGGACCGCAGCCGTGCCCACGAGCACTGAGCCGGCCACCGATCCGGCGAAACCCTCCCAGGACTTCTTGGGACTGATCTTGGGCGCCATGGGGTGTTTGCCGAAGCTGGCGCCGACGATGTAACCGAAGGTGTCATTGGAGACCACCATGAACAGCATGCAGGCCACCATGAGGTTGCCCTGTTCCTGGCCCAGCAGGGCGATCGCGAAGGACAGCAGGAACGGCACCCAAAGGACGATGAAGGCGGAGGCCATCACGGACTCCCCCTGGGCGGGCAGATCCTCGACCACCGACCAGACCAGGACCAGCAGAATCGTGCCCAGCAGGGCCAGCACCAGGGCCTCGACCCCACCGGCGAAGGCGCCCAGTGGCATCGCCACGGCGCCAGCCCAGAGCGGCACTCGGGGGATGTCGAGGCCGCGCCGCGAGATGGCCTGCGCTGTTTCCGTGACCCCCAGCAGCAGCAGTGCGATGACGAGGATCGCCAGCACCACCGGAAACCAGATCAGTCCGACGAGGGCGCCACCGAGCAGCAGCAGGCCGACGGTGATGGCTGCCGGGAGGTTACGGCCGGCCTTGGCCTGGCGGGCCCGGGCGGTCTCCTGCTCCCGCCGCTGCCGCCGGGTCACCGGTGGTTCCGGTTGCGGAACCGGCGGCAGGACCGGCTGCGAGGCAGCGGGCGCGGAGGGATCAGTCATGGTGTGGTGGGTAGCTCAGACCTCGAGGAGTTCCGCTTCCTTACGCTTGGCCATCTCGTCGATCTCGTCCGTGAACCGACGGGTCATGGCGTCGAGTTCCTTCTCGGCACGTGTCCCCTCGTCCTCGCCGACGTCCCCGTCCTTGACCATCTTGTCCAGCGTCTCCTTGGCCTTGCGGCGGGTGTTGCGCAGGGAGACCTTGTGGTCCTCGGCCTTGGTCTTGACGAGCTTGACGTACTCCTTGCGGCGCTCCTCGGTCAGATCGGGCAAGACCACGCGGATGACCTTGCCGTCATTGGACGGGTTCGCGCCGATCTCAGAATCCGAGAGGGCCTTCTCGATGTTGCGCAAGGCGGACACGTCGAACGGCGTGATCAGCAGAGTGCGGGCATCGGTGGTGGTGAAGGAGGCGAGCTGCTGCAGCGGCGTGTAGGAGCCGTAGTAGTCCACCATGACCTTGGAGTAGAGCCCGGGGTTCGCCCGGCCGGTGCGGACCGACCCGAAGTCCTCACGGGTGGCCTCGATCGTCTTCTCCATCTGCTCGGTGGCAGCCTGAAGGGTTTCCTGCGTCACGTTGTCTCCTGGGTTCTGGTGCGGTTGTGGTCAATCCTAGGACACCCGCTCGTGCGGCGGTCCCAGGCGGGCGGTCCGGACGGACCGGCAGTGCAGGTCAGAGGGTGACCGTGGTGCCGATCCTCTCACCCAACAGGGCCTGGGTGACGTTGCCCTGGCCCTCCATGCCGAACACCATCATGGACAGGCCGTTGTCCTTGCACATGGTCATCGCAGTCTGGTCCATCACCCGGATGTCGTTCAACAGCGCCTCGTCATAAGTGAGGTGCTCGTACTTCCGTGCCGAGGGATCCTTCTTCGGGTCTGCCGTGTAGACGCCGTCCACGCCGGACTTGGCCATGAGCACCTCGTCGGCACCGATCTCCAGGGCACGCTGGGCGGCCACGGTGTCCGTCGAGAAGTACGGCAGGCCGGTGCCGGCCCCGAAGATCACCACGCGGCCCTTCTGCATGTGACGGATGGCGCGCAGCGGGATGTACGGTTCGGCGACCTGTTCCATGTGGATGGCGGACTGGACGCGGGTGGACACACCCGCCTGTTCCAGGAAGTCCTGCAGTGCCAGGCAGTTCATGACGGTGCCGAGCATGCCCATGTAATCGGCACGCCGGCGGTCCATCCCGTTCTCGGAGAGCTCGGCTCCCCGGAAGAAGTTGCCGCCGCCGACGACGATGGCGATCTCGACCTCCCCCCGGGCATCGGCGATCTGCTCGGCCATGCCGCGCACCGTGTCCGGATCCACGCCGACCTTGCCGCCACCGAAGACCTCACCGGAGAGCTTGAGCAGCACCCGGCGCTTCTCGGTCCGGCCGGGATTGCCGCGGGTATCACCGGCTTGGGCCTGCTGCAGGTCCCGGGACTCGTTGAAGGACGTGGCGTCGCGGATGTCCGGGCTGGTTCGCTGGTCAGTGCTCTCCATGGGCTGGCCTCCTGGGCTCATCGGGGCTGGCGGTTGTGGTGATGGTGGTGCACCACGTGAGGGTGGTTCGTCGGGCAGAGCAAAGGGGGTGGCCATCCATGTTGGATGACCACCCCCTTTTCAGACTCGTCCGCTGCGCGGTCGGTCCGATCCTACCGCGTGGGCGGGGGGCCGCCGTGCGGGTCGGTCAGTTACCGACGCGGAATCGGGCGAAACCGGAGACGGCGGTGCCGGCGTCGGTCAGGACCTTGCCGACGGTCTGCTTCGGGTCCTTGGCGAACGGCTGGTCCACGAGCACGATCTCCTTGAAGAAGCCGGTCAGGCGGCCCTCCACGATCTTGGCCATGGCCTGCTCCGGCTTGCCCTCGGCGCGGGCCGTCTCGTCGGCGATGCGACGCTCGTTCTCGACGGTCTCGGCCGGCACGTCCTCTCGGGACAGGTAGGTCGGAGCGAAGGCGGCGGTGTGCACGGCAACGTCGTGAGCGGCGGTCTGCGCGGCCTCGGAGTCGGCATCCACGGCCATCAGCACGCCCACCTGGGCGGGAAGGTCCTTGGAGGTCTTGTGCAGGTAGGCGTCCACGAAGGCACCTTCCACGCGGGCGATGCGGCGGACGACGACCTTCTCACCGAGGACAGCGCCCTCGTCGACGACGTGCTCGCCCAGGGTGCGGCCGTTGAACTCGGAGGCCAGCAGGGCCTCGAGATCGGCTGCACCGGTGGAGACGGCCTGCTCGAGGACGACGTTGCCCAGCTCGATGAACTTCTCGTTCTTGGCGACGAAGTCGGTCTCGCAGTTGACCTCGATCATGACGCCGGTGCCATCCTTGACGACGGCGGCGACCAGGCCCTCGACGGCCGCACGGCCTTCGCGCTTGGTCGCGCCCTTGAGGCCCTTCACGCGGATGATCTCGATCGCCTTGTCGCTGTCGCCATTGGCCTCGTCGAGTGCCTTCTTGACGTCCATCATTCCGGCGCCGGTGCGCTCGCGCAGGGCCTTGATGTCAGCTGCGGTGTAGTTCGCCATGCCTGGTACCCATCCTTACCTGTAGCGGGATTGTCCCGAAGTGGTGTTGTGGTGCTTGGTTCTGGTGCCCGGACCTGGTCCGGGCAGACACCGGCCGGCCCCGTGTGGGGCCGGCCGGTGGTGGATCACTTGGCCTCGGGGGCCTCTGCTGCCGGTGTCTCGGTGCCCTCGACTGCCGGTGCCTCGGTACCCTCGGCGGCCTCGGCCACCTCGGAGGCGTCCGCCGAAGCCGGAACGTCCTGCGCGGCCTCGACGTCGGCCTGGGCCGCCTGCTCGCCCTGCGGAGAGGACATGCCGCCCGTGGCCGGGCCGGCCTCCGGAGCTGCGGCCTGCTCGGCCTGGTGCTGCTCGAGGAGCTCGCGCTCCCACTCAGCCATCGGCTCTTCGGCGGCCTGGCCACCGGACTTGCCCTGGTTGCGGGCGATGAGGCCCTCGGCCACGGCGTCGGCCACCACGCGGGTCAGCAGATTGACGGAGCGGATCGCGTCATCGTTGCCCGGGATCGGGTAGGTGACCTCGTCGGGATCGCAGTTGGTGTCCAGGATGGCGACCACCGGGATGCCCAGCTTCTGGGCCTCGTCCACGGCGAGGTGCTCCTTCTTGGTGTCCACGATCCAGACCGCAGAGGGGGTCCGGGTCATGTTGCGGATACCACCGAGATTGGACTCGAGCTTGGTCAGCTCGCGCTGCAGCAGGAGGAGTTCCTTCTTGGTGTGGCCGGAACCGGCAACATCCTCGAAGTCGATCTCCTCGAGCTCCTTCATGCGCTGCACGCGCTTGGAGACCGTGGCGAAGTTGGTGAGCATGCCGCCGAGCCAACGGTGGTTGACGTAGGGCATGCCCACGCGGGTGGCCTGCTCGGCGATGGCTTCCTGACCCTGCTTCTTGGTGCCGACGAAGAGAATGGTGCCGCCGTGGGCCACCGTCTCCTTGACGAACTCGAAGGCCCGGTCGATGTAGGACAGGGATTGCTGCAGGTCGATGATGTAGATGCCGTTGCGCTCGGTGAAGATGAAGCGCTTCATCTTGGGGTTCCAGCGGCGGGTCTGGTGTCCGAAGTGGACGCCGGAGTCCAGCAGCTGGCGCATGGTGACGACAGGCATGTCGCTCCTTGTATGTTGTCGGTTGACGACCGTTCCGTGGTGGTCCGGTCCCTGGCATGTACTGCGGGCGAACCCGGCATTCCCGACGCTGACCCGTGGCACCCGCTCAGCGGGTGTTCGGGACCGATGGTGGGAACCTGCCGCACCCGTGAGGGCCGGCATCAGTCATACGCGTAGTCAGCGGTGCACTCCGCACGTCATCGCTGACGGCAAGGGCACACAACTGCTGGGCCAATCTTACCCCAGCCGGATCCATGCTCCGAACCGGCCAGCGTCCGGCCTGCCCTGCTGCTTCAGCCTGACTGACCTTCGCCCCCTCCCTGTTCCTGGCTTCTGGCGGTCCTTCTCCGCTCCTCCACAGGGAACCGGTCCGGCGTACTCATCCACCAACGGCACACCCTGTCCCCCATGCACAACGCCGGCAACCCAGTCTGGAGTCATGTCACCTTGGTCCTGGCCCATCCTTCCCATCGACGGCGGCGGCCGCTTCCCGCTGGTGCTGCGCCTGCTCGGCCTGACGACCCTGGGGCTGACCGCCCCGGCCTTCGTCCCGGTCTTCGCCTCGCCGATCACGACGGCAGTACCCGTGGCATCCTCGCCGCAGGTCACCACGACGACCGACGTGGCGAGCGCCTGGGTGCCGCCTACTTCGGGCGCGATCCTGCGGGCCTTCGATCCTCCCCCGGAACCGTGGGCGGCCGGCCACCGCGGCGTGGACTGGGAGGCGACGGGGGGCGAGGTGGTGGCCCCCGGGGCCGGGACGGTGCGCTTCGCCGGGCCGGTGGCAGGGCGACCCGTCATCACGCTCGCCCACGCCAACGGCATGCTCTCGAGCCTGGAACCGGTCACGGCCGCGGAGCACTGGTCCGTCGGGGACCGCGTGGAAGCCGGAGAACTGCTGGGCACCGTGGGATCGGGCCGGAATGAAGGGGACGACGCCGGCGGCGAGGGCGATGGCGAGGGCAGCGGCACCGTGGCCTCAGAGGCGGGACATTGCCCCCAGCGTTGCGTGCACTGGGGTGTGCGCGTGCCGGATGGCTGGGTGGTCGACGGCTCGGCCTGGGACCGCTACCTCGACCCGCTGGTGCTGCTGGGCTGGTCCGGGCCGTCGATCCTGTGGCCACTCGAGGGCGGGCCACCCGGTAGGGGCAGCTATGCGGAACGGGACCGCCGATCGGCGATGTCCCGGGCCAGGTCCACGAGCGCCCGTGCGGAGGCATCCCAGCTGAACAGGCCGGCACGCTCAACCGCCGCCCGGGAGGCTGCGGCGAAGACCTCAGGATCCTCCAGCTCACGGACCCGGGCCGCCAGCTCGACCGGCGAGGTGTCCGCCGGATGAGCGGCCGCTCCGTCACCGAGGGCGGAAGGCCCGAGGGGCACGAACCGTGCGGCGCCGCCGTCGGGCCCGCCGATCTCCCGGAAGATCTCCGCATCCGAGACCACCACCGGGGTTCCCTGCGCCAGGGCCTCGGCGAGGGGCAGGCCATAACCCTCCGCCCGGGAGAGGGTCACGAGCGCCGTGGCTGAGCGCAACAGCTCAACGTAGTCCTCATCCGTGGTGC
Source organism: Citricoccus muralis (assembly GCF_003386075.1). Taxonomy (GTDB): domain Bacteria; phylum Actinomycetota; class Actinomycetes; order Actinomycetales; family Micrococcaceae; genus Citricoccus; species Citricoccus muralis. Next base: position 355,940 of record NZ_QREH01000001.1, on the reverse strand, counting down.
CGTGGTGGAAGACCACCGCCTCCTCCTCGGCACCTGACGCGCGGGCCACCTCCACGAGCTCGCATTCCCGGTCAGCGGAGATCCTGGAGAGCAGGTGCAGTCGATAGCCGGGCAAGTGGGCCATGGCCCGGATGAGGGTCTGGACGTTCTTGTAGTCCATGAACGAGCCCATGTAGACCAGCGACAGCTCCGGGGCCCGCTCGGGGTCACGGGGCCGGTCCACCGGCTGCGGCGCATTGCCGATGATGCGGATCTCACGCCGGGTGAGCCGGTGACGCCGCATCAGCGTGCGGGTGGTCTCTGAGACGGTGGCCACGGCGTCGGCCCGGTCCAGGACCAGCCGTTGGGGCCAGTACGCCAGGTGGAAGGCCCTCCAGAGCAGCTTGACCGGCCCCGGCATATCCGCCGGCGGGGTGCGGTGCTGGTAGTAGATCAAGTCATGCAGGGTCAGGATCAGGCCGTAGTCCCGGCCCGCGGAACCCATGGTCTGCATGGGCGAGAAGACGATGTCCGGCCGGTGCGGATTGAGCTGCCGGGCCAGAAACGGTTCGAGCGGGGAGGTCGGGTCCGTGACCTTCACCCACGGCAAGCCTGCCGGCAACATGCCCAGCTGGGCCTCGTCCGAGATGATCATGGTGACCTCCACCGCCGGGGCGAGGCGTGCGGCCGCGGCGATGAGGCTGGCACCGTAGCGCGAGATGCCGTCATGGAATCCGATCCGCGTGTAGCGGGCGTCCATGAACAGGCGTACGGGGCGTTGTTGCGAAAAGCCCGAGGATCGGGCTGCTGAGGGGACCTGGGGCGTCTCGGAGGTCTCGGGGGCTGGCACGGTTCCACGGTACCGGGCAGCAGGGCCCAGGTCGGCGAGGCGCCTGAGGCACAGGTCTCCGGTGAAGCGTGGGACCTTGAGGTGTCAGTTCCATAACAGTGCGATATCCTGACTCCTGGCCCGATGTCATCCGGGCGGGTAGCTCCTGACCCGCCGGTGGGCTGCCGTCCCCGCGCCTCTTTCCCTGGACTTTCCCTGGACACGGCTTGTCCGGCGTGGGACCTGTCATGCTCGTGATTAGCACCTCGAAGGGGACCACTGTGTCTTCATCCGCTCGCCCCACCGCCCCGCTACCCCGCGCACAACGACCCTTCCGGCACCGCCTTGCAGCCTTCATCGGCGCGACGGCCCTGGTGGCCTCCGCCGCCACCGCTGGCGTGGCGGCGGATGTGATGACGGCGCCCCCGACCGCGGCCGCCCAGTGCTCCTCGTCCAACTTCTCCGACGTCAAGAAGACCAACAAGACGTACTACTCCGCCGTGACCTGGGTGTACTGCAACGGAATCACCACGGGTTACGCCAATGGCAGTTACGGCCTGTACCAGAACATCACCCGTGCCGAGGTGGCCACCTTCCTCTTCCGCCAGGTCACCCCGAAGTACATCCAAAACGGGAAAAAGTACTTCACCGACGTGCCCGCAACGGGACAGTACTATTCCGGTCCGATCACCTGGATGGCCCAGGCTGGCGTGTCCACCGGTAATGCCGATCGCTCGTTCGGCGTGACCCGGGACATCACCCGCGGCGAGATGGCGGCTTTCATCTACCGACTGGCGGGGGCCACGAAGAAGGGTCCGAACTACTCCCCCTTCACGGACATGGGCTGGTCCACGTCCTTCTACCACGAGGCCAGCTGGCTACAGGCGAATGGCATCGCCCGCGGCTACGCCGACGGCACCTTCCAACCGCAGCGGAGCATCACGCGCGGCGAAACCGCCATCATGCTCCAGAACGCCCACCGCTTCATCGCCCACCGGGGTGACGTCAGCACCCCCGCCATCAATCCCTTGCCGAACCAGGCGGACAAGCCCTCCACCACAGCCCCGTCCTGGACCTCGACGGTCGTCAGCTGGGCCACCGCCAAGGCGAATGACCCCCGCGCGCAGTATAAGTGGGGCGGCAACGGGCCCTGGGAGTACGACTGCTCGGGTTTCACCGTGGATGCCTTCAAGGCCGCCGGGCGGTCTCTTCCCCGCACCGCGAGGGCCCAGCACGGCGCTGCCACGTCCTATGTGCCCGTCTCCCAGGCGAAGCCCGGCGATTTGGTCTATTGGTCCAGCAACGGCTCCGGTTCCGGGGTATATCACATCGCCGTGGTGATCGGGGGCGGCAAGATCGCCCATTCCCGGAACGAGAAGGAGGGCCTGTCCATCACCAGCATCAACTACAGCCCGTACAACATGCTCCCGCAGGCCGGCCGCTACTACTGAGAGAGCGCCGGCTGGGTCGGGTCAAGACTTCACATCGACCTTGGGACCGCCGGTCAGTGTTCCTCGCACCAAGGCAAACGCCTCTGCCAGTGCTCGGATGGACTTGGGGCTGTCACTCTCCGCGACCTGTTCGGTGATCTTCTGCAGGAGGGCCGTGGCCGCTTCCTCGCGTGCTTCTGTGTAAGCAGACATTCGCTTCTCCCATCTGGTGGATGCCGGTCTGTCCGACTCACTCCACCGTATCCCGCACGGGAGGGCCGACGCGATGTCCCTGCATCCGCCCCTGACGTGGTGCATCCGCTCGGGGGAGGACAAGAAGATGCCACCGAAGATCGCCGTAGAGGTAGGGCGTGCGGGACTTGAACCCGCGACCCAGGGATTATGAGTCCCCTGCTCTGACCAACTGAGCTAACGCCCCTCGGCGCGCGGCTGTGCCGGGCGCGCAAGTGTCCATCCTAGCGGGCGGCGACGGGCCCGATGACGATCCGGCCGTCGTCGCGCATCCAGTAGTGACCGGTCTCGCGGCGCTCCGCACGCGTGGCAAAGCGGTACCGGAAGGACCTCACGCGGATGAATCGCGGCGCCCGGCCGGCGCAGGGATCCTGGCGCAGCAACCGCAGCACGGCCGGGTCCGCCACCAGGAGCCGGGCCAACAGAGTGTGGAACCAGCGCTGGTGGAGACCGCTGAGCGGAAGGAACCACATCATCCAGTCCAACCTCAGGTGGTAGGGCGCCCATTGCCGCGGCCGGCGCCGCACGTCACCGGGCTTGCCCTTGAACTCGTAGGGCCGCCAATCGGCCTCGTCCTCCGGCGGATGGTCCCCGGAGCCTGCCTCAGTGGCTTCGATGACGATCTCGATCCGCTGCCGGGTCACCGAACCGAAGGCCCCGTAGGCGTTGCCCAGTTGCCACCGGTTGAAGGAGGCGTTCATCAACTGGCGGCGGGAGAACAGGTTCCGCAGTGCCGGCACGGACGCCACGATCAGGGCCACCGATCCGGCGAGGACGATCACGGTCCAGTACACGGGGATACCGGCGGCAGACCCTCCGCTCGCCATCCCGGACTCCAGCGCGGCGTCTGCACCCAGGTCCGCTGGCAGGGCCGGGATGAGTCGGTGCAGCACCGAGTCACCGAGGGCCGCGGCGGCGAGGACGATCGTGGCCCAGTTCAGCCAGGCGAAATTGCCGGTCGCCACGAGCCAGAGCTGGGTCAGCATGATCGCTCCGGCACCGACCGAGGCCACCGGCTGGGGCAGGAAGAGCAGGAACGGCACCCCGAGCTGGGCCACGTGGTTGCCGACCACCTCACAGCGGTGCCACCACCGGGGCTTGAGGTGCGCCTGCCGGCTGAGCGGATTCGGCATCGGCTGCGTCTGGTGGTGAAAGTCCAGTGCGGTGAGGTCCCGCCATTCGCTGCCGCCGCGCATCTTGATCATCCCGGCCCCGAATTCGAGGCGGAACACCAGCCAGACCACGAGGATCAGCATCGGTGCTGGCGGCGGCACCTGATGGGAGCCGAGCAGGCCCACCGTGAACCCGGCCTCGAGCAGCAGCATCTCCCAGCCGAAGCCGTAGAACACCTGACCGATGTTCACCACGGACAGGTACAGCCCGTACAGCCCCAGGAACAGTGCGAGCGGCAGCCACGGCGGTCCGGCCTGCGGGATCCCCGCCACCAGGAGTGCGGAGACCGCCATCCCGACGACTCCCAGTACCACCAGACGACGGTCGCTGTAGCCCCAGCGGCGAAAGAGGGTGGGCCCGCGCTGACGTCCGGCTTCCAGCAACTCCGGGGCCGGCAGCAGGCCGCGCTCCCCCAGCAGGGGCCGGAACTGGTTCAGTGTGGACAGGAACGCGACGAGGTACAGGGCCGCGACCCCGCGTTGCAGGATCTCCCGTGCCCATTCGCCGTCAGGGGCCGCGAGCCAGCCCGGCAGGATCTCGGTGAACCACTCCACGCGGCCGATCCTAGAGCAGTGCGCGGACCTCTTCAGCGGTTGCTCCGCGGTAGAGCATCTCGAACAGGTCGATCGTCTTCTCTTGGGAGTGCTGGACCGCGCGGTCGTGGGAGGCGGCTCCCATCCGAGCCCGTTCCTGCTCGGTGGCCGTCAGCACGGCCGCCAGTTTGTTCGCCAGGTCTTGCGGGTCACCCGGCGTGAACAGGTAGCCGTTGTCACCATCCGAGACCAGGTGCGGCAGCGCCAGGGCATCGGCCAAGACGACGGGGCGGGATGCGCTCATGGCCTCGAGGGAGACCAGCGACTGCAGTTCGGCCGTGCCGGGCTGGCAGAAGACGTCGGCGCGCAGGTAGACCCGGTGCAATTCGGCGTCACTGACGTGACCGAGGAAATGCACCCGATCCGCCAGCCCCAGCTCGTCCACGAGGGCGCGCAGGCCGGTGCCCTGTTCACCGTCGCCCACGATCTCCAGGTGTGCCCCCACCGTGGCGGCCAGCTCGCCGATGGCCCGGATGAGCACGTCCACGTTCTTCTCCACCGCGAGGCGGCCCACGAACAGGACCGTCGGGTGGTCCCGGCGCTCGACGGTCTCCCCCGGGGCCAACTCGTACGCGGAGGAGTCGATGCCGTTGGAAATGGGCAGCACATAGTCCAGGTTGGCATTCTCGGCCATGGTCTTCGCCGCCAGCGCCGTGGGCGTGGTGACGGCGGCGGTCTTGCGCATCAGGCGGCCCATGTCCCGCCAGGAGTTCTTGGACACGATGTTCAGGAACCACTGCGGGAACGGCAGGAAGGGCTCCAGGTTCTCCGGCATGAAGTGGTTGGTGGAGATGGTGCGGATGCGCCGCTTCTCCGCCTCCTTGATGGCGGCCTCGCCGATCATGTAGTGGCACTGCACGTGCACCACGTCCGGGCGGATCTCCTCGAGCAGGGCCCCGATGGACTGACTGGCGTGCCGCCGGGACACGAGCCGGTAGGACTCGTGGGTGGGCGCGGCCACGGACTGCAGCCGGTGGACGGTTGCCTCGTCGTTGTACTGGATGGAGTCGGGTCCGGACTCGTTGCGGGCGGCGACCACGTGGACCTCGTGGCCGCGCGCATGCAGGGCCCGGGCCAGCCGGTAGCAGAAGACAGAGGCCCCGTTGACGTCCGGCGGGTAGGTGTCCGCCGCGATGAGGACCTTCAGTTTGCGGTCGGTTGCTGCCGTCACGGGCAAGGGGCTCCTGTCTGGTGGGGGTGCCGACTCCGCTCGGAACCGGGGGCCGTACTAGTCCTCGGCCGGCGCACTGGCCGCTCGGCGACGTTGTTCGCGGCGCTTGAGCACGTCCGGGTGATGACGTGACAAGGCAACGACTCCGAGCGTAGCAATGGCGGCCGCCACGACCATGCATAAACCCACCCACCAGGGCAGATTCGGTTGTAGCTCGCCCAACACGATGATGCCGGTGAGGACACCGACCATCGGGTCGACCACCGTCAGGCCGGCGACCACGAGGTCCGGCGGGCCGTGCCGATGCGCCATCTGGACGAAATAGACGCCCAGGAGCCCGGCCATCGCCATGATGCTCAGCTGATACCAGGGAATGCCAAGCAGTCCGCCGGCATCACCGCGGAGCAGATGGATCGAGGCCAGTCGCACGAAGACCGCCACGAAGCCGAACAGCACGCCGGCGCCGAGAATGAACAGGAAGGCGCTGGGCCGGCGTCGGGACATCACCGCCACGAGGGCCAAGACGGCCGTGGCGGTGAGAGCGACGATCGCCGTGAGGTGCTCCTGCCTCAGCGTGGGCGCCGGATTCTCCTCCGTGGCGAGGATGGCGATGAGCACGAATCCCGCTGAGCCCGCCACGCACGCGGCAATGGCCCAGATCGTGACGCGGTTGAGCTTCAGGCGCTGGATCCGGGCGTTGAGCAACGTAGTGATGACCACGGCGATGGCACCGATCGGCTGCACCACCGTCAGCGGGGCGGTGGCCAGGGCGTAGACGTTGAGGATGATCCCCAGGACCATCAGGGCACCGCCGGCCAGCCACACAGGGGAACCGAAGAGGGTCAGGAACCCGGACCGGGGATGGATGCGGAGGTAGGCCTCGTGGCGGCGGACGCCGACGGACTGGCGTTCACTGCCCAGGGCCAGGCAGCAGGCGGCCACCAGCGCCGCCAGGATGGAGAGCCACTTCATGCGAGGGACCAGCTGGCCCGGTCTCGGGGGTCGATGCCCCGTTTCCGGAGTTCGCGGTGCTTGCGCACGCAGCCAGCCAGGTAGTCCCCTGCAGCCCAGATGTGGCCGGCGCAGCCGAGCGCCAGCAGGACGGTGGCGGCCACCGTGAGGGCGTCCTCGGCCAGCCCGGGCACCTGTCCCAGGAGCAGCATCGGCGTGCCCACGAGCAACAGTGCCGTGCGGATCTTGCCGAGGACGGTCACCTCGAGTTCAGGGCTGCCCCGGAACAGGATGAGGGCGGTGATCCCCAGGACCAAGTCCGGGGCCAGGACGCTGACCACCAGCCACAGCGGGGCAATCCCGGCGAGCACCATGGTCACCACGATGACCATGAGGGACACCCGGTCCGCCATCGGGTCGAGCCACTGGCCCACCGTGGAGATCTGATTGAAGCGGCGGGCGATGTAGCCGTCCACCCAGTCAGTGCAGGAGAGCACCGCGAGCACGATGAAGGCGGCCAGGTACTGCTGCGAGAAGACGAGCCAGACGAAGAACGGGACCAGGCAGAACCGCGCGACCGTGATGACATTCGGGACGGTCCAGAACCGGTCCGTGATCACGTAGTCGATATCGTCCCGGGTACCCGCACCGATCAATCGCATGGAGTGACTCGCGCCCGCCGTGGGCGCAGCTACTTCTTGAGCTGGCGGGCGAACACGGCGACGGCCGTGGTCGCGGCACCGAGCATCGCCAGCGGCTGCCACCGGTCCTTCACGAACTCGCCGGCGTCGTTGGCCTTCTGGCCAGCGCGGGCGCCGGTGTGGTGCGGAGCGGTCGGCGAGGTCGGATCCGGCTCGGTGGAACCGGCGCCGGACGAATCGCCCTTGAACTGGGAGGTGAAGGCGGAGAACTGGGACTTGAGGTCCGTCTTCTCCTCCAGGCCCGAGCGGATGTCACCCAGGTGCTGACGCCGCAACTGGGTGCGGCGGCGCAACTCGGCGTAGGACGGGCTCTGGACCGTGGCATGCTGCGGGGCCTCGCCACGCTTTCGGGCTGCCTTGTCCTCTGCATCCGCGGCCTTGCGGCGTTCGGCATCGCGGGCGGCGGCGACCTTCTTCTCCTCGGCCTTCTGGGCCTCGAGGCGGTCGAACTCCGCCGGATCGAAGGCGTTGCCCTCCTTGAGGTACCCCACGTCGTACTTCACGCCCTGGATGGTCTCCGCCGGGACCAGCGGCATGGCCGCCTTCACGCGGAACACCCCGATGAGGAGGAAGATCAGGGCGACCAGCAGGGCGCCGGCCGCCACCATGAGGGCGGAGAACCAGATGGGCCGGTCCTGGGCGAATCCGCCGATCATCGCGACGATCAGTGCCACCACCATGATGAACAGGAAGACCAGGCCGACGACGGCGAGGCCGACCCCGATCCCGGCGGTGATCGCCTTCTTGCCCATCTGGCTCTTGACCATGGCCAGCTCGTCCTTGAGCTGCAGGGGAAGTAGGCGGCCCGCCGTGGTCACCAGGTCTGGCAATGAGCTCGAGCGGGTCTGGTCCGTCACGCGGGGAGAACTCTGGTTGGCCATGTGAGTGTGCCTTCCCTGTGGTCTACGACTGGAATTCGGTGCTGTCCCGGACGGGTCCGGGCAGGTCAAACCTACCACCGACCGTCCTTTCCCAGAGATCACCCCAGCGCTTTCACTTGACACTTCAAGCTATGCGAGTAGGGTCGAGCTGAGCCGGCGCCCCCTCTCCCCCCTGATGAGCGGCGCCGGCTTCCTCGATCTCCGGTCGGGTCTCCCCGGGGACGGTCATCAGGCCTCGGTGGTCCCCACGGAACGCGAGCCCAGCTCGGCGTCCAGGCGCAACAGGCCGGCGCCGTCATTGCCGATGAGCTTGATGCGGCCGATGATCTCGCTGACCGTGGCCTCTTCCTCGATCTGCTCGTCCACGAACCAGTTCAGCAGCGGGCGGGAGTCCAGGTCACCGGCGGCCTCGGTCTCGCGGTACAGGTCGCGGATGGCGTTGGAGACCTTGACCTCGTTGGCCAGGGACTCCTCGAAGATCTCCAGCGGGCTTAGGCCGGCCCGCACCACGGGGGCGTTGATCGCGCCGATCTCGGCATGGTTGCCGCGGTCCACCACGTGGTCGATGAACTTGTTGGCGTGGACGATCTCCTCGTCGGCCTGGTGGCGCAACCAGGAGCCGAACCCGGTCAGGTCCTGCTCGTCCGCCTCGATGGCCAGCTGGCGGTAGGCCAGGGAGGACTCGAACTCGAGGGTGATCTGTTCGTTGAACTTCTTCAGGAGGTCTTCTGAGATCTTCATGAGACCACAGTAGAACCGCACGAGCACCTTGTCACCGAAGGAAAGGCTCTGCTAAAGAAGGCAAGGCTGGGCTCATCCCCGCCTCCCATGGGCCGATGCGCCGATGCGCGAAAGCGGGTCAGAACCGGGCCGCCGGGGAACTGACGCGATGGCTCAGGACCAACTGGAGGGCGGAGACGGCCATCACCACCACGATGGCGGCAGTCCAGTCCCCCAGCAGGCCGTTCATCAGACCCAGGCCGAAGGGACCGAGAGCAGCTCCCAGGTAGCCCAGTGACTGGGCCAGCGTGGACAGCGCCGTGGTCTCGGCCGAAGTGTCCCCGCTGCGGCTGATCAGGAGCATCAGCAGTGGGAACACGCAGAATCCGAGCCCCATGAGGATGGAGGTGCCGATGACCCAGTCCACCGGGGCCAGCAGCAGGACCACGTAACCGGCCAGGGAGGCGCCGCAGGTGATCATGAAGGCCGTGCGCAGCAGCCAGGGACGGCCGGCGAGCGTCAGCAGCACCATCATCGTGGGGATGCCGACGAGCTGCATCAGGCCCAGCATCAGCCCGGCCGTGGTGGCGTCCAGCCCCCGGGAGATGAGGATGTGCGGGTACCAACCGAGGACTCCGTACGCCAGGAATGCCTGAGCGGCGAACAGTGCCGTGAACAGCTGGCCCTTGCGTGTCCTCAACAGGGCCCACGGCGAGACGTAGGGCACGTCCCGGCGCCCGGCCCAGTCCCCGGACAGCCGGCTGCGCACCGCCAGTGGGACGAACACCGCGAGCGCTACGGCGGCCGGGACCGCCCAGGCGGCCAGACCTGCGGTGGGTGAATCCAGTCCGCGGGCCACGGGGACGGCGAGCGCTGCCGCCGAGGTGGCGCCGATCGTCATGGAGACCGTGTACATCCCCGTCATCGTGGCGGCCCTGGCTCCGTGGTGCTGGCGGATGTACGTCGGCATCGCCACATTGCAGACGGCCAGGCCGCACATGCCGATCACGGTGCCGACCAGCAGCAGGGCGGTGGACTCGTAGACACGCAGGGCCAGTCCCCCGGTGAGCAGCGCCAGGGCCAGCGCGATGGCCGGTTCCAGCCCGCACCGACGCACCAGCCAGGCGGTGCCCGCGCCGGCCACCGCGAAGCACAGCACGGGGATGGTCGGCAGCAGGGAGGCGGTGAGCGGCCCATAACCGAGCAGGTTCTGCAGGTCCTCGAACAACGGCCCGGCCGAGGCGATCCCGGCCCGCAGGTTCAGGCCGATCAGCACGACGGCGAGAACGGACACCATCGCGGAGCGGGTCCGCCGGCCGGCCGGTCCGGAGGATTCGGGTGGCCCTCCGGGCGTGCTCGTCATGGCTTGAGACTAGTCCAGCCCCACGGAGGCAACGGTCCACAACGGACGGGCCCAGACAAGTACGGACGAGAACAAACCAGAACAGACGAGACCTGATTATGATGGTCCGCATGGTTCACACCAGCATCGCGATGATCAGGATACGTCCCGGCCGCTGACGGCGGCCCGGTGAGACACCCCACGATCAACTGATCCACCCCGACCGCCGTCCCGGTTCCCGCCGGGCGGTCCTTTGACGTGCCCGGCTCCCTGACGAGTCGAAAGCACTACCGTGAACCCACGTTTCCCTGACCCTTCCTCCCCTGTTTCCTCCTCGACCAGCCACGGCACGGAGACGGCACTTCCCGCGGGCGCAGCTGCTCATCTTCGTGCGGACGGCCTCTGCGTGGTGCGCGGCGGCCGGGAGATCCTCCGTGACGCCAGCGTCACCGTCTCCGCCCGTTCCCGCCTCGCCATCGTCGGCGAGAACGGCCGCGGCAAGAGCACCCTGCTGCACGTCCTCGCCGGAACCCTGAGGCCCGACGCCGGCTCGGTCACCCGGGTGGGCACGCTCGGCGTGGCCGAGCAGACCCTCGACGCCGGCCCCGGCCAGACCGTAGGCACGCTCGTGGGCGAGGCGATCGGGGCCTCACAGCGGGCCCTGACCGCCCTGGACGCTGCCGCCGAAGCCCTGGCCCTGGGCTCGGCCGGTGCGGACGATGACTATGCGGCCGCCCTGGAGAGGGCCACGCTCCTCGACGCCTGGGACGCCGAACGCCGGGTGGACATGGCGCTGGCGGCGTTGGATGCCGTGACGGACCGGTCCCGCCTGCTCGCGGAGTTGTCCGTGGGCCAGAGGTACCGGGTCCGGCTGGCCTGCGTGCTCGGTGCGCGATATGACCTGCTGCTGCTGGACGAGCCGACCAATCACCTCGATGCCGGCAGCCTGGACTTCCTGACCGCGAGCCTGCGCGAGCATCCCGGGGGGCTGGCTCTGATCTCCCACGACCGGACCCTGTTGCGGGATGTGGCCGAGGAGTTCCTCGACGTGGACCCCAGCGTGGATGGCCGGCCCGCCCTCTACGCCGGCGGCTATGAGGGCTGGCAAGCGGGCCGGACCGCAGCCCGTGAACGCTGGGTGCAGGCCCATGAGGCCCAACGGGCCGAGCACCACCGCCTGGCCGAGGCCGCCGACGCGGCGCGGGACCGGCTGGAATCCGCGTGGCGACCGGACAAGGGCCATGGCAAGCACCAACGCCAGAGCCGGGCACCCGGCGTCGTGCAGGCCGTGAAGCGGCGCCAGGCAGACCTGGAGGCACACCGCATCTCCGTGCCCGAACCACCGGCACAGCTGTCCTTCCCGGACCTGGCGGTGCGGACCGGACAGCCGTTGGTGCACTGCAGCGGCGTGACGGTGGCCGGCCGGCTGAGGCGGCCGGTGGACGTGCGGCTGGCCGGAGGTGAGCGCCTGCTCGTGACCGGTCCCAACGGGGCGGGCAAATCCACCCTGCTGGAGTTGCTGGCCGGCGGGCTCGCACCGGATACCGGCGAGGTGCGGCAATCCTCTGGGGCCCGGATCGCGCTGGTCGGCCAGGAACCCCCTGCCTGGCCGGTGCGGTTGCTCGCCCACGAGCTGTACCGGGACCATGTGCACCGGCTGCTCGCGGCCGGCACCCACTCTGAGGCGGACCTGGTGCCGCTGGGTGCCACCGGGCTGTTGGACCCGGAGGCACTGCGTACCCCGGTCGGCGCCCTGTCCGCCGGGCAGCGGAGCCGGCTGCACCTGGCTCTGCGACTGGCGGAGCGACCGGACCTCCTGCTGCTGGACGAGCCCAGCAACCACCTGTCCGCTCCGGTGGTGGACGCCCTCACCGAGGCGCTGCTGGTCACCCGGGCCGCCGTCGTCGTCGCGACGCACGACCGGCAACTGCTGCGCGACCTGGGCACCTGGCCCCACCTTCAGCTGGAGGGTCCCGACGGCGGGTGATGGCCGTGACAGGGCGTGACGGACTGCGCCGGCCCGGCTAGTGATTGCTCTCGTAGGCGCTGGCCGGGGTTCCGGGGCCGTAGTGGCGCAGGAGCCACCCGGTGGCTACAGCGCACACCGCGACGACGGCGGTGATGATGGCGAGCACGGTCACGAACGCCGTGTCATACGCGGCGCCCGCGGCGGCCAGCACGGCCGGATCACCGGGGGCCACCGTCACGGCCTGGGACATGCTGTCCGCCGCTCCCGCCGGGGCGCCGGCCGGCAGCTGGACGGTCACGGTGTAGACGAGGGTGGCGAGGCTGCCGAGGATCGCGACGGCGAGCAGGTTGCCGAACTCGTAGGACACCTCCTCCACGGAGGAGGCCATGCCGGCCTGACGGGCCGGGACGTTGCCGATGATCGCCGTGGACGCCACGGACATGGCCGCGCCCATGCCAGCACCGGTCAGCACCAGGCCGGTGACCAGCAGGCCCAGGTGGGTCGTGGCACCGAGGGTGGCCAGGGTCATGCCGAGCGTACCGAGGATGAAGCCGCCGGTGATGAGCGTGCGCAGGCCGAGTACGTGCAGCGTGGCCCCTCCGGCGAGGGAGGTGAGAAGAGACCCTGCGGCGAGGGCGGCGACCAGGAGCCCGGATTGGAGCGGCGTGTAGCCCTCGACCAGTTGGAAGCGCTGGGTGGTGACCAATTGCACGCCGCCGATCACGAACATCGAGCAGGCCGCCGCCAGGAACCCGGCGGAGAAGGCCCGGTTGCGGAAGACAGCGAAGTCGAGGACGGGATCGTCCAGCCGGTGTTGGCGCCGGACGAACAGCCAGGCTCCGGCCACGGCGCAGGCGGCGGTGACCGTCAACAGTGGTCCCGAGGGATCCGGGCCGGTGGCCTCCTTGATCGCGAAGACGGCTCCGGTGAGGGCGACCATGGCGTGCAGGGATGACAGCGCGTCCCAGGACTTGGACCGGTCCGGGCGGGCTCGCGGTGCCACCCAGGGAGTCAGGGCCAGGGCGCCCAGGACGACCGGGACGTTGATGAGGAACACGGACCCCCACCAGAAGTGCTCCAGCAGCAGCCCGCCGACGATCGGTCCCAGTGCCGCCCCGACCACGGAGATGCTCCCCCAGACCCCGATGGCGACATTGCGCTGGCGGACGTCATCGAAGCCGATGCGGATCAGGGCCAGGGTGGCCGGCATCATGCACGCCGCGCCCACGGCCAACAGGGCCCGTGAGGCGATCAGGACGGTGACTCCGGGCGCGAAGGCCGCCACGAGGGAGGCGGCCCCGAACAGCACCAGGCCGATGAGGAAGAGCCGGCGATGGCCGTACCGGTCCCCCAGCGTCCCCGCCCCCAGGAGCAGTCCGCACATCACGAGCGGATAGGCGTTGATGATCCACAGTGACTCCGAGGCCGTGGCCCCGAGCTCGGCCGTCAGGGTCGGCAGCGCGGTGTAGAGGATCGTGTTGTCCAGGGTGATCAGCAGTACCCCGGCGCTGACCGCGACCAGCAGCAGCCACCGGCGCAACGGTGTCATCTCGGCGGGCGTGGAGGACGTGGTCACCGCAAAACTCTAACCGCGCCGGGCGCCGGCAGGATTCCCTGCGCCGATTTCACAGTTCCGCCGAACTTCGGTACAGTGGAACCCGCTGTCATGCAGTTCCACGAACAGCACCAGCGGTCCCCCGTAGCTCAATTGGCAGAGCATTCGACTGTTAATCGAAGGGTTACTGGTTCGAGTCCAGTCGGGGGAGCCACACTCGCAAGGTCCCCATCCTGATCCCAGGATGGGGACCTTCGTGCTTCCGCCGCCGAGGGCTCGGTGGGCCCTTCTCATCGGCGCTTCATCGGCCTCTCATGACCGGCTCATGCCGATTTGGCACACTGGTGCCATGATGCAGAACAAGGTAGCGACCAAGGTAGCCCAGAGCACGTTCACCCAGACCCTCGCGTGGACCGGGACCGGCGTCCTGGCCCTGGCCCTGCTGACCGGCTGTTCGGTGGCCGAACCGGACAACTCTGATGACACCGCCACTACGGCCACGTCCGGCGCTGCGGCGGAGACGTCAAGCGCCACCGGTGACAGCACGGACGGGGCGACCGGCGATCAGTCGGCGTCCGCCTCCGCTTCGGCCACCGATGCCAGCACGTCCACGTCCGGCGAGACCACCGCTGCGGTGGCCGGGGACGACCCGGTGTTCGCGGCCATCGATGCGTTCCTCGCCGAGCAGGAGGGCGCCCTCATCGTGGAGATCGACCTGGACGACAACGACACGCGCTATGACATCGAGGCCGTCGTCGGCGACCAGATCCTCGACTTCGACGTCACCCTGGACGGCGAGGTCCGCGAGGACACCGATGATGACGACGACGATGATCAGGACGATATCCGCCGCGCCCAGGAAGCCGACATCACCGCCGAGGAGGCCGCCCGTGCCGCACTGGAGGGGCGCGACGGCAGCACCATCGACAGCCTGAGCCTGGATGACGATGACAATGCCCTGCACTGGGAGGTCGAGCTCGACAACGCCCAGGGCGAGGACGACGACCTGCACGTCGACGCCATGACCGGCGCGGTCACCAGCGACAACTGACCGGTCAGCCCCTGCGCGCCCGGCTCGAAGGCCGGCGCGTGGTCGGCATGGTGCCGGCACCGAGCCGGAACCGGGGATCAGTCCCGGGCGCGTAGGGACCGGCGCTTCATCTCCAGGTCCACCAGCTGGCGGTTCAGCGCGGCGAACTCCGCTGGATCGCCCTGGGGGCCCAAGCGCTGCAGCCGGCCCATGAGGTCGCCCTTCTGGTGGGTGATCTGCAGCTCGAACAGCCGGTTCATGATGTCCCGGCAGTACCGCACCAGGTCCTCCGAGGTCCGGGCCGGCAACGGCGTCACGGCCAGTTCGCTGACGAGTGATCCCAGTTCGGCCGGAACCTCCTGGCGGACCTGCTCCACCCACTGTGACGGGGTGGCACCGGCCATGCCGGCAGCACGGATTCCGGAGTGGATGACGGCATAGGCGGGCACTTTGAAGTCGGCGGCGTAGAACGCCTGCCACTGCTCAGCCGAGAGCAGGGTGGGCTGCTGGAGCACCACCTCGAGGGCTTCCTTCTCCATGCGGGCCGCCGGATCGCGCACGTCCGGGCGCTGAAAGCCCGGCTCCGCTCCCCCGGGCCGGCCGGCGTCGCCCGCGGTGCCGTGGCCCGCCGACCGGCCGTCGTCGGACCGTCCCCGGCGATGTCCCGACGCCGGCGAGGCCGCCGCACGCTGCGCGCTCTGCACCGCGCGGTGCACGGTGGCCGGCTCCATGCCGAGCCAACCGGCCAGCTCACGCTCATAGCCGGGGCGGACGACGGAGTCGCGGATGCCGGCGACGATGGGGGCAGCGTGCCGGAGGGCACCGGTGCGGCCCTCCACGGTGTCCAGGTTGAAGTTCTTCATCCCCGCCTTGATGGCGAACTCGAACAGCGGGCGGCGCGAGTCGATCAGCGCCACGACCGCCTCCGGACCCTTGTCCTGACGCAGGTCACAGGGGTCCATCCCTGACGGTTCCACGGCAACGAAGGTCTTGGCGAGGAACTTGTTGTCCTCCTCGAAAGCCCGCAGCGCGGCCTTCTGCCCCGCAGCATCCCCATCGAAGGTGAAGATGATCTCCCCGCCCGTGCCGTCGTCCGAGATCAGCCGGCGGGCGATCTTGACGTGGTCCGAGCCGAAGGCGGTGCCACAGGTCGCGACGGCGGTGTCCACGCCGGACAGGTGCGCGGCCATGACATCCGTGTAGCCCTCGACGACCACGAGCTGGCGCTTCTTGGCGATGTTCCGCTTGGCCAGGTCGATCCCGTAGAGCACTTGGGACTTCTTGTAGAGAGCAGTCTCCGGGGTGTTGAGGTATTTGGGGCCGGGGTCGTCCTCGAAGAGCTTGCGGGCACCAAAGCCGATGGTCGCCCCAGTCATGTCCCGGATGGGCCAGACCAGCCGGCCCCGGAAGCGGTCATAGATGCCGCGCTGGCCTTCGGAGAACAACCCCGTGAGCCTCAGCTCGTCCTCACGGAAGCCCTTGCGCTGCAGGTGCTTGAGCACGTTGTCCCAGCCCTGCGGGGCGTAGCCGACACCGAAGTGTTGGGCGTGCTCGGCGGTGAAGCCGCGGCCGGCGAGGAACTGTTGGGCGGTGGCCGCACCGGAAGTGCCCAGCTGGTCCCGGAAGTACTCATCCGCGATCTTGTTGGCCTCGAGCAGCCGCTGGCGGCGGCCGACCTGCTCCTTGTCCGGGCCGGAGCCGCCGTCCTCGTAGTGCAGCTCGATGTTGGCCCGCGCGGCCAGCCGCTCGACGGTCTCGGCGAAGGTGGTGTGCTCCATCTTCATCAGGAACGCGATGGCATCGCCGGACTCCCCACAGCCGAAGCAGTGATAGGTACCGACCGAGGGGCGGACATGGAAGGAGGGGCTGCGCTCATCATGGAAGGGGCACAGTCCCTTGTAGGATCCGACGCCGGCGCTGCGCAGCGTCACGAAGGCATCCACGACTTCTTTGAGGTCCGATCGCTCGCGGACAAGATCGATGTCCTCGCGTTTGATCAGGCCTGCCATGCAGACAGTCTAGGCCGAGACCTGCTCCCGGTCGTCGCTGTCCACAGGTGCGGGTTCGCCCTGGCCCCTGCCCTGGCCACGTCGCATGGTCCGCATCCCGCTCACGGCCACCCCGCCGAGGGCTCCGGCCACGGCGAAGCCGAAGAATCCCCAGGGGTAGGCGATGCCGGCGGCCACGAGGGTGCCACCCATGATCGGCCCGGAGATGGCACCGAGGCGCCCCACCCCGGCGGCCATACCCAGGGCGGTGCCGCGGACCTTCGGCGGGTAGTTGGTCGCGGCGAACGCGTAGACGAGGTTCTGGGCGGAGAACACGAAGCAGCCGGTGATGAAGATCATCACGTAGATGCCCAGCAGCGGCATCTTGATGGCCAGGGCGGCCAGCAGGATGGCGGAGCCGATGAACCAGAGGATGGCGGCGTTGCGGGGGGTGATGGCATCGCCGACCTTGCCGGCGATGATCAGGCCGATCACGGCGCCGGCGTTGAGGACCACGAGGAAGCCGAGGGAGTTGCCGAGATCGTAGTCGGCCTCGCGCATGATCTGCGGCAACCAAGTGTTCAGGCCGTAGACCAACAGCAGGCCCATGAAGGAGGCGATCCACATGAAGACGGTGTTGCGGCGGTACGTGGCGGAGAGCAGCAGCGCGGCACCCTGCTTCTCACTGTCAGCCCGCTCCGGGGAGGCGTCAGCGAAGGCACGCTCGGGCTCCTCCTCGATCTCCACACCGTAGTGGTCCGCCACCCGGCGAGCCTCCTCCATGCGGCCCCGGGAGACCAGGAAGTCCGGGGACTCCGGCAGGTAGCGCCACATCAGCGGTACCAGGACCAACGCCGGCAGGCCGCCGATGAAGAACATCTCACGCCAGCCGGAGACGGTCTCACTGGCGGCCCAGATGGCCAGAAGTGCGGTGATCACGGCGCCCACGTGGTAGCCGGTCATCATCAGGGTGGTGGCGTTGGAGCCCTTCTTGTGACCGGCGAACTCGGTGACCATGGAGATGCCGGTGGGCAGGCAGCCACCCAGGCCGAGGCCGGCCAGGAAGCGCAGGAGGCCGATGGTGGTCGCGTCCTGGGCGAATCCGGTGACGAAGGTCAGGATGGAGAAGGCGATCACGGCGCCGATCAGCAGCTTGCGGCGGCCGAACTTGTCCGTCAGCCAGCCCATGCCCAGGGCGCCGATCATCATCCCGACCAGGCCGGCGGTGGCGATCACGGTGCCGGTGCCGTTGTCGATGCCCATGGAGGTGTCCGAGGTGAGCATGGGCAGGGTGGCGCCCAGGACGACGGCGTCGAAGCCGTCGAGCAGGACGGCGAACCAGCACAGGGGCGCGACCCAGTTGCGTCCGCGCAACACGAGTGAGCCGGACCCGGATCGGGCGGGGGTGGACGTGGTCATGGGACCTCCGAGATGAGACGGTCAGGGTTTCGCGGGCGGCCGGATTGAGTCCTGCGTCATGGGTGTCCATGACGGCGCTCACACGATCGTTGAACACTCTACCTTACGTATACGTACTTTTGTCGCGAGGGTCACAGGCCGCCGAGACGCCGGCCACTAAATGTGGGATCACGGCCGCGCCAACTGTCGATCCGCTCGGCGTGTCTCGACGACTGGCGCGCTCATGGTGCAGGGTCCGGGGCGGAAGGTGGTCAGATGGACTCATGGACGCAGAGATCATCCCCGGTCTGGCGGAGGCGGCCGACCTAGCCCGCGCCGCGCGGCGAGTGGTGGTGCTCTCCGGCGCCGGCCTGAGCGCCGAGTCCGGTGTGCCCACCTTCCGTGAGGCGCAGACGGGGCTCTGGGAGCGCTACTCCCCCGAGCAGCTGGCCACCGAGGACGCCTTCCTGGCCGACCCCGAGCTGGTCTGGTCCTGGTACCGGTGGCGCGCCCGGCTGATCCGGTCCTGCCCACCGAACGCCGGGCATCTCGCGGTCGCCGCGTGGCAACGGCGGCTGGCCGCTAACGGCGACGCGCTCACCATCGCGACCCAGAACGTGGACGACCTGCACGAACGCGCCGGCGCCGAGGTGCTGGCGCACCTGCACGGATCCCTCTTCGACGACCGCTGCGCCGACTGCGGCGAACCCGCAGCGCACGACACCGGCACGGCGCCGGAGGGGGATGCGGGCTCTGCTCCGGACCTGGAATCCATGCTCCGCGTCGCCCCGCCCCGGTGCGCGGTCTGCGGGGTCGGGGTGCTGCGTCCCGGGGTGGTCTGGTTCGGGGAGATGCTGCCGGCGGACGCCCTGGCGAACACTCTCGCCGCGCTCGAGCAGTGCGACCTGGCCGTCGTCGCCGGAACCTCGGCCACCGTGCAGCCGGCCGCCTCCCTGCCGTACGCGGCGCTGGGAGCCGGCGCCGCCGTCGTCGAGGTCAATCCGGAGGTCACCGAGTTCTCGACCGCGGCCACCGTGCACCTGCGCGGGACCGCCGGACAGGTGCTTCCGGCGCTGGTCCGGGCCTACGATGGTCACCATGGCCACCACCGCTCAGACTGAGATCCAACTTACCGTCGAGGCGGTACAGGCCGAGCTGGCCTCCCTCGAGGATGCGAAGATGCGCGCGGCGAACGAACAGCGCGGCGATGACCATGGCGTGAACCTGACGAAGCTGCGCGGGGTGGCCAAGGCCGTGAAGCTCCCGCCCGCACCCCGGCACGACTTCGCCCTGGAGCTCTGGGCCACCGGGGACACCGCCACCCGGCTGGTCGCCCTGCTGATCTGCTCGCCGAAGAGGTTCGGCGTCGGCGAGCTGGACGCGATGATCCGCGCCGGGCGCGCCCCCAAGGTCCATGACTGGCTGGTCAACTACGTGGCCAAGAAGAGCCCCCACCTGGAGGAGCTCCGGGAGCTGTGGGCCGAGGACCCGGACCAGCTGGTGGCCGCCGCGGGCTGGGACCTCATCAGCCACCAGGTGTACAAGAACCCCGAGGTCCTGGACCTGTCCGCGCTGCTGAACACCATCGAGGCCCGGATGAAGGACGCCCCAAAGGACCTGCAGTGGTCCATGAACAACACCCTGGCCGCGATCGGGATCGAGAATGCGGAGCTGCGGGAGCGGGCGATGGCGATCGGTGAGCACCTCGAGGTGCTCAAGGACTACCCCACTCCCCCGAACTGCACCTCACCGTTCGCTCCGATCTGGATCACCGAGATCGTCCGGCGGAACGAGGAACGGGCCAACTAGACCCAGCTGCGGCGGAACTGCTCGCCGCGGACCAGGGTGGCGTGCCACTCGATGGCGGTGGAGTCCGTCAGCGAGGCGACCTGGTCGATCACCGCGCGGCGGCGCCCCCGGTCGTCGGCGGCCTCACGCCAGTCCCCGGCGAACATCGGGTCGAGGTATCTCTCCCCGGTCTCCCAGAACAGCTCCACCAGCTCGGTGAGGATCTCGCGCTGGCGCGCGTAGAGCGGTTGGCGGGCGTCGGAGCTCATGACGTAGGCGGCGGCGATGCCCTTCATGGTCGCGATCTCGATGTCGGTGTTCTCGGGGATCACCACGTCCGCGCCGTGGCGGGTGAGGGGCTCGTTGCCGAAGACCTCACGGGTCGCGTCGAACGCCGCATTGGAGAACCGGCCGATGAGCTGGCTCGTCATGTCCTTCAGCGCGGCGCGGGACCGGCGGGTGCCGTCCGCCTCGGTGACCCAGACATCCGTGGCCTCCAGCCGGGCGAGGGCGGCCTCGACCGCGGCGGGGTCCGTGTCCGGCAGGTACCACTGGCGGGTGCGCTCGATGACGAGGGCCCGGTGCTCCGGGTCGGTGAGCCATTTCAGCTGGAACTGGCCGTTGACGATCCCGTCCTCCACGTCATGCACCGAGTAGGAGATGTCATCCGCGAGGTCCATGACCTGCGCTTCCATCGATTTCCTGGTTCCGGTGACGCCGCGGCGGAACCACTCGAACACGGGCAGGTCGTCCGTGTAGACGCCGAACTTGCGGGTGGGCTCGCCGTCTGACTTCAACGGCGCCGCATCCCTGGTCCAGGGGTACTTGCAGGAGGCGTCAAGGGACGCACGAGTGAGGTTGAGTCCGGCGGAGCGGCCGTCCTCGAAGAACTTCTTGGTCTCCAGCCGAGCGAGCAGCCGCAAGGTCTGGGCGTTGCCCTCGAACCCGCCGATGTCCTGGCTCAGCGCGTCCAGGGCCTTCTCCCCGTTGTGCCCGAACGGTGGGTGCCCCAGGTCGTGGGACAGGCACGCGGCGTCCACCACGTCCGGATCGCAGCCCAGCGACCGCCCGAGTTCGCGGCCCACCTGGGCCACCTCGAGGGAGTGGGTCAGCCGGGTGCGGGCGAAATCGTCCTCGTCCGGGGCCACCACCTGGGTCTTGGCCCCCAGCCGGCGCAGGGCTGAGGAGTGCAGGATGCGGGCCCGGTCCCGTTCGAAGTCCGAGCGGTAGGAGCTCTTGGGCGGCTCCGGAAGCCAGCGCTCCCGGTCCTGCGGCGCGTATCCGGGCAGTTCCATCGGACGGCCCGCGTAGGGCGGTCGGCCTTCGGCGCCGAAGAGCACCGCCTGATGGTGCCGGACCCGCCGGGCAGACACCGGGAACGACGCCGGCTCAGCCACCGGAGACGTCCAGCTCAGCTGCCTGGATCAGCGCCTTCTGCTCGGCGTTCAGCTCCCGGGAGTCCAGCCAGCCCTCGGGCAGGTGGGGGCGCTTGGGCGAACCGGCACGCCCCCGCGGCCCCTCGGCGTCGGGCCCGGGGTACGGGGCGTGCGGATCGAGTTCATCCAGCAACTCGCGCAAGGTGGCCAGGTCCGGGACCTGGGCGAGCCGTGCCCGCAGCTCACCGCCCACCTGGTAGCCCTTGAAGTACCAGGCCACGTGCTTGCGGACGTCCCGCAGAGCCTTGCCCTCGTCCCCGCCGAAGGTGTCCACGAGCAGCTCCGCATGGCGGTAGAAGGTGTCCGCGACCTTCGCCAGCCCCGGCCGGAAGCGCTCGTCCGACCCCTCGAAGGCGTTCTGCAGGTCCCCGAAGAGCCACGGTCGGCCCTGGCAGCCGCGGCCGACGACGACCCCGTCCACCCCGGTCTGCCGCACCATCGCGATGGCATCCTCGGCACTCCAGATGTCCCCGTTGCCCAGGACCGGGATGTCCGGCAGGGCCTCACGCAGCCGGGCGATGGAGTCCCAGTCGGCGTGGCCTGAGTAGTGCTGTTCCATGGTGCGCCCGTGCAGGGCCACGGCGGCGACGCCCAGGGACCGGGCGGTGCGGCCGGCGTCGAGGTAGGTCAGGTGGTCCTCGTCGATGCCGCGGCGCATCTTGACGGTGACCGGGATGTCCTTCTTGGAGGCCTCCCGCACGGCCGCGCCGATGATGGAGGCGAACAGTTCCGACTTCCAGGGCAGGGCGGAGCCGCCGCCGCGCTTGGTGACCTTCGGGACGGGGCAGCCGAAGTTCAGGTCAATGTGGTCCGCCCGGTCTTCTTCCACGAGCATCCGCACGGCCTGACCGGTGGTGACAGGGTCCACGGAGTAGAGCTGGACGGAGCGCGGGGTCTCATCAGGATCATGGTGGATGATCCGCAGGGACTCTGCCCGGCGCTCCACCAGCGCACGGGCGGTCACCATCTCGGAGACGTACAGTCCGCCGCCGTATTCCCGGCAGAGCCGGCGGAAGGCGTTGTTGGTGATGCCGGCCATGGGGGCCAGCACCACGGGGGTCTCGACGGTCAGCGGGCCCAGCTGCAGGGCGGGCAGGTTCAAGCGCTCTGGAGTCTGGGCCGCGGGTTCGGTGCGCTGGGAAGCGTCGGTCACGGCAGTCATTCCACTCATTATCCCAGAACCGGCCGGCTTCCGCTGGCTCCGTCCACCGGTGGAGGTCAACGCCACAGGCCAACGCTGGAAGAACCCCGGTCACCGTGATGTTCTTGCAGTCATGAAGAAGATCGGATTCCTGAATTTCGGGCACTGGAGCTCCGTGCCCGGCTCGCGCACCCCGGACGCCGGGGCCACCCTGGGCCAGACCATCGAGATGGCGGTGGCCGCTGAGGAAGCCGGTCTGGACGGAGCCTGGATCCGGTCCCACCACTTCCAGAACATGCTCTCCGCCCCGTTCCCGTTGCTGGCAGCCATGGGAGCGGCCACGAAGACCATCGATCTGGGCACCGGCGTGATCGACCTTCGGTACGAGAACCCCTTGTACATGGCCGAGGAAGCGGCGACGGCGGACCTCATCTCCGGCGGCCGGCTCCAGCTGGGCATCTCCCGCGGCTCCCCCGAGGCCGCCCGGGATGGGCAGCACCAGTTCGGCTACGACCTTCAGCCGGGCCAATCCTGGTCCGAGCTCGCCCAGGCCCGGGGCGACCGCTTCCGGGACGCCATCTCGGGCGGGCTCGTGGCCCATGCTGACCCGGATTCCGGCTGGGCCCAGCCCGGCCAGGAGAAGCTCTCCATCCAGCCCCACTCCCCAGGACTCGTGAACCGCATCTGGTGGGGTTCGGGCAACACCGTCTCCGGTGTCCGGGCGGGAGAGCAGGGCTACAACCTGCTCTCCTCGACCCTGCTGCTGCAAGACGACGGCCGGCCCTTCCACGTCCAGCAGGCCGACCAGATCGCCCAGTACCGGCAGGCCTATGCCGCCACGGGCCACACGACCGGCGGGATGACGGCGGTGACCCGTTCGGTGTTCCCGATCGTCTCCGCGCAGGACGACATGTACTTCGGCGGACGCCGCGAGCGCTCGGACTCCTCCGGCCACCTCGAAGGCGGCAAGGCCCGAGGCGGCCCGACGTACTCCGGCACCTTCGACGAGGTGGTGGACCTGTTGCGCGCCGACGAGGCAGTGCAGGCGGCCGACTACGTGCTGATGGCCAACCCGAACCAGCTTGGGGTGGAGTACAACGCGCACCTGTTCACGCAGTGGGCCGAGGTGGCGAGGGCACTGGGCTGGAAGTGAAGTAACTTTTAAGCATGGATCTCTGGGTCATCATGCTCCTCGTGCTGGCCGTGGTGGTCGGGCTCGGCGGATGGGCCGGAGTGGTCGCCATCCAACGCCACATCCTGACTGGGCGGCAGGACCGGTGGCGTGCCCTGGAGGGCCGCTTCAATCAGGTGACCCTGGACGCCGACCGCTACGAGCGCAGCCCGGACGACGCGCTGGCCGCCCCCGGCTGGCTGGATCGTTCCAGCCCCGTGGTCCGCGGCTTCTCCGGCACCCTCAAACGCGCCCAGAGGGACCGGGCCGAGCTGGAACGGTCGGTCTCCCGGGCGCCGGGCCGCGCCGGACGGGAGCTCAGCAGCGGGAGCCGGGATCCGGCGTCGGGCCTGGCTCCCACCGAACAGGACCTGCAGGAGTTCGAACTGCTCGTCGAACGCCTGGAGGACGCCTACCGGGATACCGACCGCGCCGTGCGTTCCGTGGGCTGGACCCGCCCCGGAACGCTGCAGGTGCCCCATCCCCAGTTCCTCTTGGACCCCCGGTGGGGACGGTCCGCCGTGCTTCCCCGCCTGGGCTCGCTCGAGCAGGCCAGCGCCGCGCAGTCCGTGAAGGAGTTCCTCGACGCCGCCTACCCCCTCCGCCGGGACACGGCCCTCAAGGCCTTGCGGGAACGCAGTGGAGGAGCCGGCCACGCCCACCGTGCCCAGAAGGCTCTCGACCAGCTGATCCAGACCCGCCGGTACACCGCCGACCACCACGGCTTCCTGTGGCCCGGCTCCACGGTGGTCGAGCATTGGGGCGTCTACCGCACCTTCGGCCGCGACGCGGACGTCAGCATTCAGGACATCCCCCCGGTGGAGGTCGCCAACGCCCTGTGGGTCCTGCTGCCCGCGGACCGGGGAATGCCGGATGAAGAACTGCTCGAGTTGGCCCAGCAGCACCTGGCGCTGACCGCCGGCTTCACGTCCGGACTCACCCAGAGCCTCAACGACGGCATCGCCCGCGGGCTGAAGAGCCTGCCAGAGGGCGTGCAGCGCACCATCAACGGCGCGGTGCCCCACGGCGTCTTCCTGCCGACCTCCGCCCCGAAGATCCGGCAATTGCTGAGCGAGGGCCTGCACGAGGGGCTCGTGACCGGCCGTCTGCAGCGGCAACCCGACGGGCTCGTCCGGCGGCTGCGGAGCGGCTGGCCCAGCACCTACCGGCGGTAACCGCCGCGCCAGGCTCAGCTATCCGCCGTGAGCAACCTCTCTAGGTCCGGACGGTTGAGGATCCGCTGGCGCAAGGTGTCGCAGAGCCCCTCCAGCAGGGGCCATCCGGTCTCCGCTGCGGACGAGGCGATGGCCTCACGGGCGTAGACCACACGGAAATCATGGGCGAAGGCGTCACGTCCGGTGGCTGCGATGCACGATTCGGCCAACACCCCGGCCAGGATGACGGTCTGGGCGCCGACGGTGCGCAGTCGCTGGGCCAGGGAGGTCCCGTGGAAGGCGCTGTCCCGGATCTTCTCCAGGTGCGTGGCCGGTTCCAGGTCCAGGCCGTCCAACAACCGGACTTCGGGCGTGCCGGGGAAGTTGAAGCCCTGGTCGTCGTCGAGCATCTTCAGCGTCCAGGTCGACTTGTCCCTCGCATGCACGGTGCTGACCACGAAGACGGGGACGCCGGCCTGGCGGGCGAGTCCTGCCAACCGGTTGGACTCCGCCACCATCAGTTCACGGTCGTCCCGGGAGGAGGGATCCTCGAAGAAGCCCTCCTGCAGATCGATGAAGACCACGGCGGTCGAAAGTTCAGTCATCCACCCAGCTTAGAGGCGGGTGCCTGGGGAACCGGTGCCGCGACGGACTTCGCCACCGCCACTGCGATGCCGGTGGTGATCGGGATCGCCAGCACCAGCCCGATCGAGCCGACGAGGATCCGCACGATCTCCTCGACGAGCTCTCCGGACATCAGGGTGTCCCAGAGGCTGCGGTCGTAGAGGGAGACCACCATCAGCACGGGCAGGGCAGCTCCGGCGTAGGCGAAGGCGATCGTATACACGGTGGAGGCGATGTGGTCTCGGCCGATGCGCATCCCGGAGGCGAACAGCTCCCGCTTGGACACCGCGGGGTTCGCGGCCTGGAGTTCCCAGACGGCGGACGCCTGAGTGATGGTGACGTCGTTCAGCACCCCGAGCCCGGCTACGAGCAGCCCGCACAGCACGATCCCGGACAGCCGCACCTCCGGGGCCACGGTGGCCAGCACATAGGAGTACTCGTCCCCCAGGCCGGTGAGATACGCCGCGTCCGTCCCCCACAACGCCAGCACGGCGGTGAGGGCCAGGCCGATCAGGGTCCCCAGCAACGCGGTGGTGGTCCGCAGCGAGAACCCGTGCGCGAAGTACAGCACCACGAGCATGATCAGGCAGCAGCCGACCAGCCCGATCCACAGCGGTGGACCACCCTCCAGCAGTGCCGGGAACATGAAGCCGAACAGCACCGTGAACGCCAGGCCGAGCCCCACGATGGCCCGCAACCCCCGCCAACGGGCCACGGCCACCACCACCAGGGCGTACAGCAGGGCCAGCACCACCACCGGGACGGTCCGCTCGAAGTCCACGAACACGTAGTCCGACTCCCCGCCCGCGCCGGTGTCCCCGCCCGGCAGCTCGCTCAGGTCCAAGGCCTTGAGCCGGTCCCCCACCTCCACGTCCATGGAGGCACTGATCGAGGTGGGGATGGGCACCACCGCGCTGTCGTTGCCGCCGCCGTCCGGATCCACCACGGCATCCACGCACGCCACGTGTGCGGCCGAGGGGTCCCCGGCCATCCCGCCAGTGGGGGTCTCCAGGGTCCCGGCCTCCGGGCCACAGTCCCGGGGCTGAATCTCGGTGACGGTGCCCGTGATCATGGTGATGCCCTGCGAGGTGCCGTAGGGGTCGGCCAGGGAGAGCTCCTGGTGGGACCCGGACGGCCAGAGGGCGATCATCGCCGCGATCAGCACCACGGTCAGCGGGCCGAGGATCGCCGCGAGGGCGACGATCACCCGACGGCGGCCGGACCGGCCCGTCCCGGTCAGTGCCTCGTCGGCGCCGGGTCCCGCCGGCAAACCGTGACCGTGGCCGTGGCCTAGCTCAGGGCCGTGCTCAGGAGGCATCGGGCACGTCGGTGGCCCAAATCCGCGTGTCCAGCAGCACCCGGGCGTGGCCGGTGGCGACCAGCTGGTCGAGGATCGGGGTGAGGATGTCCATGGAGTCGTCCACCTCGAGCTGGACCGGGTACTGGGTGGTCAGCAGGGCCAGCAGCGAGGCGGCCGCGGCCTGGGCGTCCAGCGGGGCCAGTTCCGGGTTCCAGCCCAGCAGCACGTCGGTGGGATCCTCGGTGCGTTCCGGCGTATAGGAGATGGCGAAGGCGTCGATCCCTCCACCCTGTGCTTTGGGCTGAGAGCGCAGCACCACCGCCCCGGAGGCGCCGGTGGCGGGGCCGAGCAGCAGCTGCTGGGCCTGGCCGATGCTCAGATCGGACGGGTCCCAGCCATGCGTGGCCGCGTAGAACGCCGCCACCGCCTGCGTCAGCTCCACCGAACCCGTCGCCAGGTCCTCCACGGCCAGGCCGGTGCCGTCCAGTTCCGGCGCCTTGATGACCCCGGGCCCGACGGCGATGCGCCGGGAACGCTGCAGCGGCGCGAATCCCTGCCCCGCCAGGAAGGGCTGGGCCGGGTGCGCCACTGGACCACCGGCCAGGTCCAGCTGCGCGCTCGCAACGGCGGACCCCGACTCTGGGCCGGCATCGCCCGAGACAGCACCGTCGGCACCGTCAGGCGCGGTGTTCGGCAACGCAGCCGACGTCACCGCGAAGCGCGTCTTGAGCTCCGTGGTCGCCAGCGTCCCCTCGGTCCGGGCGGTCTCAGCCTCGGCGCGCAGTGCGGTCAGCAGCGCGGTGGCGAGGCCTCGGCCCCGTAGCTCGCGAGCCGTCTCGGCGTAGAACCAGAGGCGCTGCGGGTGCACGGAGGAGGCGTAGACCACGGCGGCTGCCACGGCGATACCCTCGTCCTCCGCCACCAGGCACCGGGCCCAGGGAGAGTTGGATGAGGGGCGCAGCATGGCGCGGTCCTGGTGGTGCTGGGCGTCGGTGGGATCTCCCCACAACTCCAGGAGCCGCAGGTCGTCTCCCTCGGCCCACGGCCGCAGGGAAACACCCGCTGGGAGCTGGGGGCCGGCGTCGGGAACCGTCATCTGTACTCCTCCCCTTACTTGGACAGCCGCTCGAACAACCAGCCGCGCACCTGGTCCAGGGCCACGCGCTCCTGGGACATGGAGTCGCGTTCGCGGATGGTGACGGCCTGGTCCTCGAGGGAGTCGAAGTCCACGGTGATGCAGAACGGGGTGCCGATCTCGTCCTGGCGGCGGTATCGGCGGCCGATGGCGCCGGCGTCGTCATAGTCGATGTTCCACACGCCCCGGAGCTCGTCGGCCAGGCGCTTGGCGGTGGGCACGAGCTCCTCCTTGCGGGAGAGCGGCAGGACGGCGGCCTTGACCGGGGCCAGCCGAGGGTCGAGGCCGAGCACGGTGCGCACATCGGTGCCGCCCTTGGTGTTGGGCGCCTCCTCTTCGCGGTAGGCGTCCACCAGGAAGGCCATCATGGACCGCGTGAGGCCGAAGCTGGGCTCGATCACGTACGGGGTGTAGCGCTCCCCCGAGGTCTGGTCGAAGTACTGCATCTTCGTGCCGGAGGCCTCGGTGTGGGAGTTCAGATCGAAGTCCGTGCGGTTGGCGATGCCCATGAGCTCGCCCCACTCGGATCCGGCGAAGCCGAACTTGTACTCCAGGTCGATCGTGGCATCGGAGTAATGGGCGCGCTCGCCGTCCGGGACATCGAAGCGGCGCATGTTGTCCGGGTTGATGCCCAGGTCGATGAACCAGTTCCAACAGGCCTCCACCCACGTGTCGAAGTGCTCGGTGGCGGCATCAGGATGGGTGAAGTACTCGATCTCCATCTGCTCGAACTCGCGGGTGCGGAAGATGAAGTTGCCCGGCGTGATCTCGTTGCGGAAGGCCTTGCCGATCTGGCCGATGCCGAACGGGGGCTTGCGCCGGGCGGCGTTGACCACGTTGAGGAAGTTCACG
This sequence comes from Citricoccus muralis, assembly GCF_003386075.1. GTDB lineage: Bacteria > Actinomycetota > Actinomycetes > Actinomycetales > Micrococcaceae > Citricoccus > Citricoccus muralis. Next base: position 327,377 of record NZ_QREH01000001.1, on the reverse strand, counting down.
AAGATGCCCTGGGCGGTCTCGGGGCGCAGGTAGTGCAGGCCCTCCTCGTTGTCCACCGGGCCCAGGAAGGTCTTCATCAGCCCGGAGAACATCTGCGGCTCGGTCCAGGACCCGCGCGTGCCGCAATCGGGGCAGGCGATCTCGTCCATGCCGCCGATCCCGCCGGTGGGGGCGCGGCCCTTCTTGGCCACGAAGCCCTCGATGAGGTGGTCCTGGCGGTGGCGCTTGTGGCAGGACGTGCACTCGACCAGTGGGTCCGTGAAGGTGGCCACGTGACCGGAGGCGTTCCACACGGCCGAGGGAAGGATGATGGCGGAGTCGAGGCCGACCATGTCCTCACGGCCGCGCACGAACGTGTTCCACCACTGCGTCTTGATGTTGTCCTTGAGCTCCACGCCCAGGGGCCCGTAGTCCCACGCCGAGCGGGAGCCGCCGTAGATCTCTCCGGCCTGGAACACGAAGCCGCGTCGCTTCGCGAGGGAGATGACCTGGTCGAGGGTGGTCTTGGGGGCCATGGGGGCATCACATCCGTGTCTGTTACTTCGGCCGCTGGCTGCGGTCAGCGCACTGGAGCCGACGCGCGTGGCACGCCAGCCTTCGGGGTTACCGACCCAGTCTAGGTCCACAGCGAGCCGCGGCTGGTGCACCGGCGCGGATCTCGGGCCACAATGGAGGTATGTCCGAACACCCGAGCCCCGATACCCCGCACCATCACCGCCGCGCCCCCGAGGCCCCGTCCGCCCATCCGGCACCGCTGGAGATCCGCGACGAGATGATCCGCCTGGGGCAGGCCCTGAAGCTGGCCAACCTGGTCGAGGACGGCGCGGACGCACGCGCGGTGATCGAGGCTGGCCTGGTCCAGGTCAACGGGGATCCGGAGACCCGCCGCGGCCGCCAGTTGCACCCCGGGGACGTGTTCGAGTTCTCCGGCGAGGCCGTGAAGGTGGTCCCGTCCGGGGGCTGAGCGTGGACGGGCTACTTCACCACGTAGTCCAGGAACTCCCCCACGTGGCGCAGTTCCTGCGGGCCGATGCCGTGGCCGATCCCGGCGTAGAGCACCTTGGTCATGTCCACGTGCTCGTTCATCCAGGCGTGCGTGTACTCGATCTTGTCCGGCGTGATGACCGGATCGGCCTGGTCCCGGCCCCAGAACACCTTGGGCTTGACCGCCTTGACCGCCTCGTCGTCGAAGAATCCGGCCAGGGGGCCGGCACCGGACACCTCGGAGGGCACGACGCCGGCCGCCGGGGCTGCGGTCCCCGCACCGGGCGCCATGGTGGGGTCGATCGCGAACCCCGAGAGTCCGACGACACAGGCATAGGCCTCCGGTTCCCGGCGCAGCAGCGAGGTGGCCATGGCCATGCCCATGGAGAATCCCAGCAGGGAGGTGCTCGCGAAGTTCTGCCGGTGGGCCGTCACCCACTCCTGGAGGTCCTCGATGGCTGCCCGCACCGCCAGCGGTGAGGACTCCAGGGAGTTGGTCAGCGGGAACCACGTGTAGCCACCGTGATCCATGACCAGCGGTGCCCGCACAGAGGCGATGGTGAACTTCTCCGGCAGCTCCGGAACGATCCCGAACAGGTCGTTCTCGTCCGCACCGTAGCCGTGCAGCACCACCAGCAGGTGCGTTCCCCCGCGCTCGGCCTGGGGACGAGACCAGCGGACGAACGGTTCGGTGGGCTCGGAGTGGGACGGGTCGGGAGTCTGCGGTTCGGTCATGATCCCAGCGTAGGCGAGAAGTCCTGGACGAGTTCTGCCACCAATGCGAAGTGACCGCTGGGTAACCAGGCCTTTAGGATCGTGGCATGTCTGGTTCCTCGGCTTCCTCGACTTCCTCGACTTCCTTGCACTCCGATGCTCCCCTGCACCCGATCCACCCCTGGCGCCGCTACGTGGCTCTGGGCGACTCGTTCACCGAGGGCATCGGCGACCCGGACCCGCAGCGGCCCGGCTACCACCGCGGTTGGGCGGACCGGGTGGCCGAGGAACTCGCCCATCGCGTCCCGGATACCGAGCACTTCTCCTATGCCAACCTGGCCATCCGCGGCCGGCTGATCGACCAGATCGCCGCCGAGCAGACCACGCCGGCCTTCGAGCTGCAGCCGGACCTCATCACCCTCTGCGCCGGCGGGAACGACGTGATCCGGCCGGGCGGGGACCCGGATGCGATCGCGGAGAAGCTCGACGATCTCGTCGGGAACCTCGCCGCCAGCGGGGCCACCGTGGTGCTCTTCACCGGCCCTGACATCCGGGACACTCCCGTGATGGGCCGCATCCGCGGCAAGGTGGCGATCTACAACGAGAACGTGCACACCGTGGCCCTGCGGCACGAGGCCGTGGTCGCGGACCTGTGGGCCCTGCGGGAGCTGACCCGGAAGGAGATGTGGGCCGAGGACCGGCTGCATTTCTCCCCCATCGGCCACCACACAATCACCACCATGGTGCTGGAGACCCTCAATGTCCCCCATGACCTGGTGCCGCTGGAGCCCAAGCCACCGGTGCCACGCACGTGGCGTCAGGCCCGGACCGAGGACGTGCTTTGGGCCCGTTCGCATCTGATGCCCTGGGTACTGCGGCGGTTGCGGCGCCAGTCCTCCGGTGACGGGCTCTCCCCGAAGCGGCCCCTCGCCGAGCCGATGTTCGGACACCCCATGCCGCCGGGCGCGGACACCTCCGGACAATAGGGCTTCGGGGTTCAACCCGGCGGCGTCGAGGGCTCCCGCCACCGAGGACGCGGTGGGATGATTCTCCTGCGGGGAACGATTCCCGCATCGACGCGGCCCGGTTCGAGATGGAATACCTGCTCTCCGTCGGCACCAGGAGTTGAGCCCCATGCACAGGACAACGGACGGAGAAATCCTCTCCACAGCGGTGTTGCGCACGGTGGCCGAGAGTTCCACCGCAGAACGCCTGGCCGCAGCCCAGCGACTCGTCTACGGGCCGATCCTCGACTGGGTGCGCCACAGCCCCTTCCACACCAACGCTCTCGGCCACTCGGTACATCCACCTCTCACCGACATCACCCTGGGTAGTTGGATGGGGGCCTCCCTCCTCGACCTGGCCGGGGGGACGCCGTCACGCCACGGCGCCACGCTCCTGGTATCCGCAGGTCTGCTGGCCGCGATTCCGACAGCACTCGCCGGCGCTGCCGACTGGACAGAGACCGAAGGAGCTGATCACCGGATCGGCGCGGTTCACGCGCTGGGAACAGATGCCGCCGTCTTCCTGTTCCTGGGATCCCTCGTCGCCCGGCTCCGGGGCCGTCACGCCCTCGGGGTCGGACTGGCTGCGGCCGGCAACGCCGTCGCGGCATCTGCAGGCTTCCTCGGCGGTCACCTGGCCCTGACACGAGGCATCGCGGGACGGGCCGGGCCGACCGAGCGCGGCGGGTGAGGACCTAGAGTCCGAGCACCCGCGTCATCTCCGCGGCCACCTGGTCCAGGTCCGTCAGGAACCCGTCATGACCGATCGGCGAATCGATCATGTGCACCGGGACGTCGCCGGGCAGCTGGCGGGCGAGCTCCTGGGACTGGCCCGGGAAATACAGGCGGTCGGACTCGACGGCGGCGATGAACGGTGTCACCTGGATGGAGCCCAGCACCTCCGCTTCCGTGCCGCGGCCGCGGGAGACGTCGTGGCTCATCAGGGCCTCGGTCAGCACCAGGTAGCTGTTGGCGTCGAAGCGCTTGACCAGCTTGGCCGCCTGGTAGTCCAGGTAGGACTCGACCTGGTAGCGCCCCTGCCGCCGGGCCGGCTCGCCGAACGGGTTCTCCTCGGGCTGCGCGGCGCGTCCGAAGCGGGAGACCATGTCCGGTTCGGACCGGTAGGTGATGTGCGCGATCTTGCGGGCGATGCCCAGGCCGCCGTCCGGCGTCGGGCCCGGGTAGTAGTCTCCGCCGCGGAAGTTCGGGTCCAGGGTGATGGACTGCACCTGTGCCTGGGCGAAGGCGATCTGCTCGGCGGTCGAGTGCGCGCCGCAGGCGATGACGGCCATGCCGGCCACACGTTCGGGGTAGGCGGCGGCCCACTCCAGAGCGCGGGCGCCTCCCATGGAGCCGCCGATCACCGCCTGGAAGCGCTCAATGCCCAGCGCGTCGGCCAACCGCGCCTCGGCATGGACGGAATCGCGGATGGTGGTGAACGGGAAGCGGGAGCCCCAGGGTGCACCCTCCGGGTCCAGCGAGGACGGTCCGGTACTCCCGTAGCAACCGCCCAGGATGTTCGGGGCGATCACGAACCAGGTGTTGGTGTCGATGGCGCAGCCGGGGCCGACGACTCCCTCCCACCAGCCCTCCTCCGGATCACCGGAGGAGGCCGCCACGTGCGTGGACCCGGTCAGGGCATGCAGCACCAGCACGGCGTTCGACTTCTCGGCGTTGAGCCTGCCCCAGGTCTCGTAGGCGATCTCCGCCTCCGGCAGGTGCCCGCCGGTCTCGAAGTCCAGGGCGCCGATGCGCTGGATGTGCAGGCCGCCATCGGGCAGGTCCGTGGCGGTCGGCTGGGGGGTGGTGGTGGTCATGCGAATACCTCCGGACCTAGGCGCTCACGTCGGCCGCGGCGAAGCCGTTGTCAAGATCGGCCAGGATGTCCTCGATGCTCTCCACGCCCACGGACAGGCGGACCAGGCCGGGGGTCACGCCGGCGGCACGCTGCTCCTCCTCGGTGAGCTGGGAGTGCGTGGTGGATGCCGGGTGGATGACGAGCGAGCGGACGTCACCGATGTTGGCCACATGGTGGTGCAGGCGCAGCGCGTCCACGAACCTGGCGCCGGCCTCGCGGCCGCCGGCGATCTCGAAGGAGACGAAGCCAGCCGGGCCCTGCGGCAGGTACTGCTTGGCGCGCTCATGCCACGGGCTGGAGGCCAGCCCCGGGTAGATGACCGTCTCGGCCAAGGAGTGGCCGTCCAGGTACTCGGCCACCTGGCGGGCGTTCGCTACGTGCCGCTCCATGCGCAGGGACAGGGTCTCGAGTCCCAAGTTGATGAGGAACGCGTTGAAGGGGCTGATCGCGCTGCCGTAGTCGCGCAGCAACTGGACCCGGGCCTTGAGCACGAAGGCCAGGTTGGCGCCGAGGATGCCGTCCACTCCGAGGTCCCGGGCGAAGACGATCCCGTTGTAGCTCTCATCCGGGGTGTTGAAGCCGGGGAACCGCTCCGGCTGCGCGGCGAAGTCGAAGGTGCCGCCGTCCACGATCACACCGCCCATGGCGGCAGCGTGGCCACCGAGGTACTTGGTGGCGGAGTGGACCACGATGTCCGCACCGTGCTCGATCGGACGCAGCAGGTACGGGGTGGCCAGCGTGTTGTCCACGATCAGCGGCACCCCGGCCCCGTGGGCGATGTCCGCGATGTTGCGGATGTCCAGCACGTCCCCGCGGGGGTTGCCGAGGGTCTCACCGAACAGGGCCTTGGTGTTGTCCTGGATCGCGTTCCGCCACTCGTCCAGGTCGTCCGGGTCCTGCACGAAGGTGGTGGTCACGCCGATCTTGGCCAGGGTGTGCTTGAAGAGGTTCTGCGTGCCGCCGTACAGGGAGGCGGAGACGACCACATGGTCGCCGGCTCCGGCGAGGTTGAGGATCGAGAAGTTGGTGGCCGCTTGGCCCGAGGCCACCAGCAATGCGCCGACCCCGCCCTCGAGTGCGGCGATCTTGCCCTCCACGGCTTCCTGGGTGGGATTGCCGATGCGGGAGTAGATCGGGCCCAGGTCCTTCAGCGCGAAGCGGTCTGCGGCGACCTCGGCAGAGGGGAAGTCGAAGGAGTTCGACTGGATGATCGGCAGCACGGTGGCGCCGTAGGGATTCTCCTCCGGTATCCCAGCATGGACCTGGCGGGTCTCGAAGCCCCACTGGGCCGGATTGGCGGCCTCGGTGGTCGGGGTGCTGTTGGGGGTGTCAGTCATGTGACGGCTCCTGTCAGTCCAGGGCCACCTGTGTGGTGCCGGCGGGCAGGGACATCGTCCAGCAACCCGACGCGGCGTGGTGGCCCGCGCTTGCCGGTGCCGGTTGGCACCTGCCTGGTCCTCACCCGGGGCACCCCACCGCGAGCTGGAGGGTTGCCGGCCAGCAAGCCGGGGCTTGATGCTGGCACTCATGACCTTCATCAAGTCTGCCAGATCGGCTCCGGGGATTCATCCCCGGCCAACCCGGGGCGTCGCATTGCGCCTCACAGTGGGGTCCTCGTGGTCATCGTCCTCACGGACTTCGGCACCCGTCATCGGGCGGCAGTCAGACCTGTGACCTCGGCCACATTTCAGGTGAGGTTAACCTAACCGGTCCGTGACGGAAGAAAGTGCGACGATATGGGCATGATGCGCCTGGATCACGTCTCGTACGCCGTTGGACCCGAAGAAGGACTCGCCGCCACGGTGGCCCGTCTCGCCGAAACGCTCGGCATCGAGCGCGTCAAGGGCGGTGTCCACCCCCGCTTCGGCACGCGCAATGCGATCTTCCCGCTGCGCAACCGCCAGTACCTCGAAGTGGTCGAGGTCCTGGACCACCCGTCCTCCGAGAAGGCCCCGTTCGGCCAGGCTGTGCGCGCCCGCTCCGAGATGGGCGGCGGCTGGATGGGCTGGTGTGTCACCGTAGACGACCTCGCACCATTCGAGGAGCGCCTGGAGCGCCAGTCCGTTCCCGGCAACCGGAAGTTCCCGGACGGCCGTGAACTCACGTGGCGCCAGATCGGTATCAAGGGCCTCATCGCCGACCCGCAGGTCCCGTACCTCCTACGCTGGGATGAGGGCACCGAGGAACTGCACCCCTCACAGGCCCACACACCCCAGGCCGAGCTGTCCTCCATCACGATCGCCGGCTCCCGCGACCGGGTGCGCGGCTGGCTGGGCCTGGACGATCCGGAGGAGACGGTCGGGGACCTCAACGTGGTCTTCGAATCACCCTCCGGCACCCCCGGCATCCTTGAAGTCACCTTCGAGACCCCCAAGGGCACCATCACCCTGTAGTTCCTTCACTTTCAGTCGACTTGGGGTGGGTGTTCTCTTTGAACACCCACCCCAAGTCGACTGAAAGCCGAGGTTAGGCACCGACGCCTGCTCAGGTGCCGAACAGGCCCGCCGCGGCCAGCAGCGGGTAGGCCACGAAGCCGGCGGCATCCAGGAGGAAGTGCGCGATCACCAGCGGCATCACCCGCCGGTATCTCAGGTAGACCGCGCCGAACACCAGCCCCATGAGCAGATTGCCGACCCCCGGGCCCACCCCCTGATAGAGGTGGTAGGCGCCGCGTAGGACGGCACAGGCCACCAGTACGGTGACGGGATGCAGGGGCACGACGGCGCCGCTCGCCCAGGCCCGCATCCCGCCCT